>JALNWO010000107.1 GCA_023230825.1 Acholeplasmataceae bacterium | reverse complement strand
CAAATTATTAAAAAAAGACCCCAACGTTCTTATTCATTTTCTGGCGACTATTTCTTAATTGATTTTCAACTAGATAAACGCTATCGTCAAGGGAAAGTGACGTTAGAATTGAATCAAGACGAACTCATAGTTTCTGGGGCACAGTTTCAAAAACCATTTGCTGTTGCTCGAATTGTCGGAACGACATTAACCCAGAAAAATGTTATATCATTCGATTATGAAAACCAAACATATATGTTTAAATTGAATCATCCTGTTTTATTTTTAGATCTAATAAATTTATATCAAGGAGAACAGTAGTATGGAAGAATGGGGAATTATTGTATATTTTCTTGTTATTGGAATGTTAATCTTTGTTGCTAAAGTCCTTAAGACTTGGGTTCCTGGATTAAACAAAGTTGTGATTCCGTCATCATTATTAGGCGGTATCATTGGACTGATTATCTCATTGGTTTTTGCACCAATCTTAATTGGTAAAGAAACGTTTTTTGATGTCGATGCGATGGGTCACATTGTTTACCATGCATTAGCCATTGGTTTTATAGCTTTGGCATTAAAGACAAACAAAACCGAGTCAAAGAAGAAGATTTGGTCAACGGGGATGTTAATTACAACGACATATGCATTGCAAGCAGTCATTGGGATTATTCTTGTATTGACGTTATTTAGTGATAAATTTGTTGGTAGTGGTATGCTCGTTGCTTTAGGTTTTGGTCAAGGTCCAGGACTGGCTTATGCGATTGGTAAATCGTGGACCAACCAACTGGGTGGTTTTGGTGAAGCATTAGGCGTTTCATATGCTCTCTTGGGCTTTTTAACAGGTGGTGTTGTCGGTGTCTTTCTGATTAACTTAATCAGCCGCAAACGAGGAAGGGAAAAACCCAAAACTTATGAAGAGACAAGTGCTACTACTGAAGTTATTGAAGTTGAAAAAGTGAAAGAGATTAGTATTTTAGATGGATTAACGACACAAGCTGTTATTATTGCCATTATTTATGGTCTTGTATATCTCACCCTTTTACTTGCCGATTTAGGTTTATCTAAACTTGGCACAACAGGAGAACAAGCGTTTGGCTTAATTAAAGGATTCAACTTTATTATTGGGATTGTATATGCACTTATATATAAACAAATTTTAAAGGCATTTGAAAGAAAAGGGAAGAACATTCGTTTTATGACGAACAACTATATTTTATCAAACATTGGTTCCCTTGCTTTTAACGTTATGATTACTGGTTCAGTCTTAATGATTACTTTAGATTTCTTATCATCATTTGGAGTTCAACTTATTGTCACTTCAGCCTTTGCCGGATTCTTTACATTGATTTATCTTCGTTATATGACTCGCAAAGTGTATGTCGAGCATCAAGATGAATATTATGTTGCCCTTTTTGGTATGTTAACGGGTGTTGCATCAACAGGGGTTGCGCTTCTTAAAGGTGTTGACCCAAACCTCGAGACACCAGTTGCTGAAGAATTGGTTTTAGGATCAGGAACAGCGATTACGATGGCATTGCCACTGTTTCTAATTATGTTTATTCCAACCTTTACTTATGATTCAGGCAATCATACACTATGGTCTATTATCGCTTTATTGGGCTGTATTGTATATATTGCAATTTTTGTTTCAATCTTGTTAGTCCGCGGAAAACGTGGTGTGAATGTATAAAAAAAAGCCGTATAGCTTTTTTCCTTTATAATGGTAAAATGCATTGTTGATCTTTGTTTTTTGCTGAATTTACATAATTTGAAACAGGATACGTTTCTGTCTTTTCATCAGGATATGGTTTTAATAATGGTAGTAATTCTTCAGTCGTTTTTGTTGGATCTAACCATATTTCAACTTCCTTTTTAGTCAAAATGACTGGCATCCTTTCATGGACCGTTTGAACAACTGTATTGGCAGCAGTTGTAAGAATGGTTGCACTAAAAGGAATTTCACCTTGGTGACGATTATCATTCCACAATCCAGCAAAAGCAAAGATGGGTTGGTCTTTAATAATGATTCGAAACGGCATTTTTTTACCGTTGATTTCTTTCCATTCATAAAAGCCATCGGCAAAAATGACACATCTTTTTGTTAAGAAGTTATCCTTAAAAGCACGAGTCGTTAAAATAGTTTCACTTCGAGCATTAATTAATCTTAAAGGGTTTCCTTTAGAAAATGAAGGTATATAGCCCCAAGAGATTGGACCGACACGATATGTCTTATTCGCATAAATCATCGCAACGATCTGTTCAGTGGGGGCAATATTGTATTGTGGCAAAGTAAAATCTTTAAGATTGACTTCCATCTTTTCATATGTATTTAAATAAGATAAAAAGGTCTCCATCGTCATCGTTATTGTAAAACGACCACACATAAAACCACCTCATTAAAAAGCTTATGTTAATTTTACCATAATTTTAGATTTGCGGTGAAAATCGACAGTTTTTATTTGGCTTTTATGGTATAATGACAGTGGTCAAACTTTTCATGATTATATAACTATTTTATGTCATCAATAACATATTTTAGAGGGAGATATATGAATATTTTATTATGCCTAACGCCCAAGAGCAAAGTCGTTCATGTTTTAAGCGACCAAACAATTCGGCAAACACTTGAAAAAATGCAAAACTACCGCTATAGCGCCATCCCCATTATTGCAAAAGAAGGACATTATATTGGTACGATTAGCGAAGGGGATCTCTTATGGTTTATTAAATCTCATAAACTCAATTTTAGTAAAATTGAAAAAATGAGTATCTTAGATGTACCTAGAAGTAAGAACATGCAACCCATTTCAGCGAACGCAAACATGAAAGACATTATTGATTTATCGACACAACAAAACTTTGTTCCTGTCGTTGATGATTATGATACTTTTATCGGAATCATCACTCGCAAAGCAATTGTTAACTACATGGTAGAAAAAATGGTTGTTAGCGAACCGCTACCTAAAAAACCAAGTGAAGAACTCATTAAAAAAGGTGCTCGACCATGAGCACCTTTATTATTAAATATGAAAGCGACGTTTAAATTCTTCACGTGAACTTTTTGATGGTAAGAAAATAACTCCTAAAAGTGTAACGGCTGAATAAATAAAGCTGACTAAAGATGGCCAATGGACCTGCGCAATTTTTAGTAAAATAAATAGACCCGGAAGAAGCCCCACTAAGATTGAAATAAATAACGGGGGGAAATATTCAAACCATCGTTTGCGGTTTGAGACAATTAAAGCTGTTAAAACCAAAGAAACTGACATGGCTGCAAACGGGAAAACATAATCAATGGCCCAAGAAACATCACGAATCGATAGACCAATTAAAATAACAACGAGAATCGTCGCGACCATCATTTTTGT
The DNA here is from genome assembly GCA_023230825.1 of Acholeplasmataceae bacterium. GTDB lineage: Bacteria > Bacillota_I > Bacilli_A > Acholeplasmatales > Acholeplasmataceae > Mariniplasma. Next base: position 2,453 of record JALNWO010000107.1, on the reverse strand, counting down.
AAATTTGGATGCCCAAAATGAGGGGTAAAGTAAAATGAAGAGAGCAGCAATAACATAAACGTTGGTACTTGAAACAACAAGCGACCATGAAATGGGTGTACCTGTTAAATAATCAATGGTTAGTGATAAGAAAATACTAATAAAATTAAGAAAAACAAAGAGACGGAAGAAGAAGCCAAGATGTCTTTTTTTTGTAATGGGTTTGAATTTATAACTTGTCTGATCATTTTCAGGAATTTCTAATTCACCATTACAAAAAATGCAGTGGATTAAATCTGTGTCATAATGAATTTGACATGTTTTACAATATCTCATCATAACCCTCCTTATAATTGGTATCAACGACAACCTTTAATCCTTCTTTAATAAGCGTTTGAGTTAGGAAATTCATAATGCTGATATCTTTAAGAGGAGATGTTAAAATCAAGTTGGTTTGACCCTTTAAGGAAATCAAAGTTGCAGCAACTCCATACCCTGCATTAACAAAGTCAGCATCTAATACTTTCGCTTGTAAATCTTCAGGTAAGCTAACGATACCTAAATTAGATAAAGAGATGCTGTTAATACTAGAGCCAAGGAGATTATAACCTATTTTAAAAGCAATCGTCTTTAGGACAAGAGGCAACATCCGGATGAGCCAATTTTTTTCAAATCCGACTAAAGCGTTGATGCGTCCGTGCAATTGTTCTTTAATGAGTTGTTCTTTAAAACTTTCTTTTGTTATTTCAAGCATTTCCTCAAAAGTCCACTCTCTTTCACTACTAAAAGAGGTTTTAATGTATAAAGAAAAGTTTCTTAAGGTGACTGAATCAAAATAAGGTCGTAAATTCACTGGGATAAAAGCCTTCAATGGTTTTTTGTGGCCTCTAAAATCCACTGTCTCTTGATAAATACTAAATGCGAGTAGTGCGGTGATATATTGGGTGATGGTTGCTTGATATTTTTCTTTTACCAAAGCGATTAATTGTTTAGAATCAAGTCTAATTTTATAAAAGAAAACCCAATTGTGTTTAAATGTTTCCCCGCTAAAGTGATAGGCTTTTTCCTCTTTTAAACGGATTTTATTGTTTTTATCATAATTGGAAACGAAATTATCTTCGCTTTCCTTTTTAGATGCGGGTAACTCTCCTAAAATTAAATTATCGTGTTGTAATTGAAAGCCGCGAAGTTTAAAATATTGAAAGACGATCGATTTTAAAAAGTGTAACGCGCCAGCACCATCGGTAATGGCATGAAACATTTCAAGAGTAACTTTGTTTTTTAAATAGTAAACTTTAAATAAATAACCACTATTTTTAATAGAGCGGAAGTATTTACAAAGTTGATCGGGCTCCTCTTCAACTTTAAAATAGCGATGGTTTTCTGAGAAGTAATTCCAAAAAAAGCCGTTTTTTAATTGAACTGCGAAAGCTTCAAAACGAGGAATGGTTTTATTAACAGCTTGTTCTAAAATGGTCGAATCAATGGTTTCGTCTAAATAAAAGGAAAGACGAAAGACATTGCTGCGGTTATCTTTGGAAACCGCAGGAAAGATTTTCCCTGCATTATCGAGTTTAAACCAGTATTTTTCTTTTCGCAAAATGCCACATCCTTAAAGTTTATAGGTCTATTATACAGCATTTTTCGTTTCTTGAGCTTTTTTTGATAATGTCTTTTTAAAGGCCTTAACGACGACTCATGATGAGGGCTCATCCTTTTTAAAAGAATTATTCAAATGATAATTTTAAATAACGGTTTTAATTTTTTGAAATCTATGATAAAATCAATATGAATGACGATTTAAAACCAAATTTAAAATGTAAGTTTAAGGGTGATAAAATGAAAAATAAAGATATTAAAAGAAGAATCATTGATACAACAAAAGAATTGATGCGGGTAAAGAACAATATTACGATTAAAGATATTGCAGAAGCTTGCTATATTAATATTGCTTCAGTAAATTATCATTTTGGCAGTAAAGACAATTTAATTAATATTGCTTTAGACGAAGTAGTAGATGAGTTAAAAGAGAAAGTTATTTTACTCGTTAATTTCCGTAAAACAGATGAATCAATTGAATCTTTTTTAGAAGAGTTGATTCATTACATTTACAACTTTGTTATCGAACATGTAGGAATTTTAAACTATTTATTTTTAACAAAAGAAACACAAACGGGTTCTTCACAAACTTTAATTGAAACATTCTTTTCTGATAATGAATTTACCAATGTTGTTTATGCGAATTTGCGAGACACCTTAAAAATAGACAACGAAAAAGAAGTTTTTGCTCGCTATATGATGTTATTTTCAGCTTTCAGCATCCCTCTCTTTATTCAGATGTCTGAATTGAACCAAACAGCCAGAAAGCCACTCGATACATTTAAAGATCCAGAGTTTAGAAAATATTATATTAATCAATTGATGAAGATGATTGAACTTTAAAAAAAGAGATGTTAGGCAGTTGCCTAACATCT
>JALNWO010000106.1 GCA_023230825.1 Acholeplasmataceae bacterium | reverse complement strand
TTTCGACACAAACGATTCAGGTTTATCAATTCGTCTTGAAAACCTAACCAAAATTTTTACGGATAAGAGAGGAAATGAAACACTGGCAGTAGATGATTTAGATGTTGTCATCCCGCCAGGGAAACTAGTTAGTTTACTTGGTCCATCTGGTTGTGGTAAATCAACAACCCTTTATATGATTGCTGGCTTGTTAAAACCTACAGCAGGAAAAATCTATTTTGGTGATAATGATGTCACTAGAGTTTCGCCAGATCAACGGGGCATTGGTCTTGTTTTTCAAAATTACGCACTCTACCCACATATGACTGTACGTCAAAACATCATGTTCCCACTAGAAAACATGAAAGTACACCGTAGTGAAGCTTTGAAACTTGTAGAAGAGATGGCAGAATTAGTAGGAATTGGCGACCAACTTAATAAAAAACCAGCTGAACTTTCAGGTGGACAACAGCAACGGGTTGCGATTGCTAGAGCGTTAGTTAAAAAACCTGATGTTTTACTTTTAGATGAACCGCTATCAAATCTTGATGCTCGTTTAAGATTACAAATGCGTGAAGAGATTAAAAGAATTCAACGAGAAACAGGAATTACCACTATTTTCGTTACCCATGACCAAGAAGAAGCCATGAGTATTAGTGATCTAATGATTGTCCTCGATTTTGGTCGCGAACAACAAATGGATAGTCCACAAAATATTTACAATAATCCTAAGAACTTGTTTGTAGCAAAGTTTTTAGGCAGCCCACCAATTAATACTGCAGAAGCAAAAGTTTTAAAAAATGAAATTTTAATTGGCGATTTTGTTTTAGGAAAAACCAACGCGAAAGATGGAGAATACGATGTTGGTATTCGCCCAGAAGATTTCCGCATATCAGAAAATGGTGTTTTTAAATTTAAACGCGATGAAGTAGAAATCGAAGTGATTGGTCGAGACACCATGATTAGATTTAATTTTGGAGAATCACAAGTCCGTGCGGTTGTTGATTCAGATAGTATTGCTGGAAAAGAAGAAATATCAATAGGCGTTAAAGATGGGAAAATCCTCTTATTTGATAAAGAGACGGGAAGTATTGTCTTATGATGCAAAAACAACAAACCCGATTCCGGGTTAAACTTGCTTCAGCAAGATGGCAACTGAGAAATTTTTTCCAAACAATTGGCGAAGGAATTAGAAAAGGACTTACCAAGATTGGTTTGGGCTTTCTCTTTAAGCTGCCACCTTTTATTCGTGCTCTAATTTACTTATCACCTGCTTTAATAGTTTTAGGGGTTTTTACTTTTTATCCGATCTTCAACTCTGTGTTTATCTCCTTTTTGAAAAACTATAATATTTATACTGGAGAAATAACAGGATATACATTATTTGATAACTACCTTCATATTTTACAACATCAAGATTTCTATCAAGCGGTTATTAACACAGCTATTATTGCTTTTATTTCTGTGCCTATTACTATCTTAGTATCTTTAGCAATCTCTGTCGCTTTGGCATCGATTAAATCGTTAAAAGGCTTTTTCCAAACCATTTACTTTCTACCATATGTAACGAACTCTATTGCTTTAGGTCTTGTCTTTGCATACATGTTTAGTGGAAACATTCATACGATGCATACACAAGTAAGCTTAGCCAATGCTGTATTAAAATGGTTAGGTTTTAGTCCAATTCCTTGGTTAGGAATAGGAACAGTTTATTGGTATGCAATGAGTGTTGTCTTATTGTATACGATTTGGAATGGACTAGCGTTCAAGATTATTGTTTTTTTAACAGGTATTCAAAGTATTGATAAACAATATTATCAAGCAGCACAAATTGACGGTGCCTCAAAATATAAAACATTTAGAAGGGTGACAGTTCCCCTTATTTCACCAATGATATTTTATATTTTAATTACATCGCTTATCGGAGCCTTTAAAACATATACATCGGTTGTTGCCATTGTGAATAAAACGGGGCGGATAACCTCAGGAAGTACGGGGGTTATTGATATGAGAACGATTGTCTTCTATGTCTACAGCTTCTTAGATAACCCAGGTAATCCCGGAAATATGTCATTAGCGGCAGCCGCGTCGATTATTTTATTCTTTATTATTTTGATCTTTACAGTCATCCAACTTCAAGTTGGTAAACGTAGAGTTCATTATTAGGAGGAGAGATGATATGAAACGAATTACGCCAAAAATCAAAAAATTAGATTTATATGCCTCCTTAATTAATTTATTGTATCTTTTCATTGTTACAGGCTTTGTTGTCTATTTGTTTTCCATTATGTATGTTCCTGATCGGCCTGCATGGGAAAACCCACCAACTGACTACACTTATAATATATTCTTTGGAATGACACTAACTCAAAAATCGATGAACATCATGCTTTCGTTATTTATCGGTTTTCTAATTGTCATGATTCCTATGACTTACAAATCATTTCAAAGATATTTTGATAAAAAAACAATCGAAGTTGATGAATGGTCTTATCGCCATCAATATTTATTAGGAATCTTTGAAATTATTACTCTAAATCCTTTTAGTGGGGCTATTAGAGTTTATTTGGGTAGACATATTCAAATGTATGTCACTGAATCAGGAATCATTCAAGGTCTTATTAACTTATGGCATTCTTTCATCGAAACGTTGAAAACAATCGCGATTGTTATTAAGGATGTAGCTGTTGGATTTGTACGTTTTATTATCCTATTTTTTAAACAAATTGTTAGATTGATAAAAGCTATTTACAAAGGGACTATCTACTTAGCTAAATTTATATTCATCAAAGTAAGATTGGGTTTTCGAGTGCTATTATCTTTATTTATCAACAAGGATTCTCATAAATATAATCAGTATCTTGCGGCTCAAGACACAGATCGAGAAGCACTGAAAACACAACGAGAAATGCGGATTCAAAAACGTAACGAGAGAATCGAGTTAAGAGAGAAGCATAAAGAAGAATTAGAAAATAAAGCAAGAACGCAAGAAGATTTAGATGAAACAACAAGAAAAGATGTCGTTATGCAAATCATTAGGTTGGTTTTAACTTATGGAACACTAACGTTTACGGCACTGTTTATTGTTATTCCCTTCTACTGGATGATTATTACAGCTTTAAAAACATATGCTGAATCTTCATTAACTAGCAATCCGGCATTTTTCATCAGTTTGTCAGACATGCAGTGGGTTAACTTTAAAATTGCTTTAACTGAGTTTAACTTCTTAAGATATATTGGTAACACAATCTTTGTCGGATTATCAACGATGGCGTTTACTGTCTTCACGACCATCCTTGCTGCCTTTGCATTTTCGCGGCTAGATTTTAAAGGTAAAGATTTTATCTTCTCGTTATTATTAATGACAATGATGATTCCCGGTGAACTATATACGATTACAAACTATATTACCGTGAGTCGTTTGGGATGGATAGACTCTATGTATGCACTCATCTTCCCATTCTCAGCGAGCGTGTTTTACATCTTTTTCTTAAGACAAACATTTAGACAAATACCTGATACGCTTTATCGAGCAGCAAAAGTCGATGGAAGTAGCGATTTTAAATATTTAACAAGAGTGATGATTCCCATTGCTGCACCAACGATTATTACCATTATTATTTTAAGTTCAATCGGTGCGTGGGATGCATATATTTGGCCCCAGTTAGTCAGTAGAACCGATGCAACAAAACTTGTATCAGTCGCTTTAAGGAATGAAAACTTCTCTGTCGGTACTGGGTCTGACCAAAGACCCATGTACAACTTGCAGTTGGCTGCTACGGCTATTGTAACAGCACCATTATTAGTTGTCTTCTTTAGTTTGAAAAAATATATTTTAGCTGGCGTTGGTCGCAGCGGCACAAAAGGGTAAAAGGAGGAAGTATATGAAAAAAATATTATCAATCTTTGTTGTTATGTTATCGATGGTATCATTAGCAGCTTGTGTTACGATTGCAAATACGGCACCAGTTTTATCTGGTGAAGGATTTGATGCTGAAGGACACAAGTCAGTAACGATCGATGTTGGAGATAACTTTGATCCATTAAATGGCGTAACAGCAATTGATGATCGAGACGGCAATATAACTGCCGACATCGTCGTAAGTGGCTGGGATGAAGAAACAAACACAAGCCCAGGCACCCACACAATTGTCTTAAGAGTTAGTGATAAAGAAGGATTAGAGTCCACTTTAACGATTGAACTAACAGTTAGATCAGAAGATCCAGATGCACGTCCCCCGATTTTTGAGGGAGTTGTGTTAGATCAAACGCATTATATTGGTGGTGGAACTTGGAATCCACTAGATAATATTACTGCATGGGAAAATGAAGATAAAGAAGTTGACATCACAGATCAAATTCAAGTAAGAGATCAAGAAGGTGTTGCCTACAATCTTGATGTTCCTGGTAATTATCCAATTCGATTAAGAGTTACGAATCAGGCAGGAATTCAAGCAAACGTGACCATCACACTTCGTGTAGTTCAACCCGACATTCCAACAACATTACCAACGACACCTGTTGAAGTTGAATTATGGCATGCGATGGGTGGAGATATTACAAGTTGGCTCAAGCAAGCAGCTTTAGATTTTAGAGCTGAATACGCTGCCTTAGGATATGATTTTACCGTTATTATTCCAACAGGGACAGGGACTTATGATAGTCTAAGAGCTAAAATGAGTAACGCCATTATTGAAAGAGAATTGCCAAACATGGTTCAAGGTTATCCAGACCACGTGGCGGAGTACTTAAATGGTGGAGCGATCTTAAATCTTAATCCATATATCGAACACACGACATATGGTCTTCATGGGGCAGATGCTTTAAGTGATATTCTAGAAGCCTACCGCCTTGAAAATCAACAATATTTTGATGGTGGAACCTATTACTCACTACCATTCAATAAATCATCTGAAGTATTAATGTATAATAAGAATGCTTTAGCGTACGCTGGCATTACAGATCCTGAAGATTTACCAACGACATGGCAAGGATGGTTTGCGATTGCGGATCAACTAATTGCTTATGGTAAAACCAAGAACCCAACTGAACAAAACTTAGTGAAAGCTGGATCTTATGACTCAAGCGGCAATGGTTTTATTACCTTTACTCGTCAGTTTGACGGTGCATACACATCAATTAACCTACAAACATTCAGAGGTCAATACTTATGGCATGAAAATGCAAATACGTTTGCGGCTATGCAATTTGTTAAAGATAACAGAGATGTCTTTGTGACTCCCGACTTTTGGGCACAGGAATACGCAACAACACCTTTTGCTGAACAAAAAGTAGCTTTTAATGTTGGCTCATCTGCCGGTGTGAGACACAACCAAAATGCGGTTGATGCTTTGCCTGTTGCCGATCGCTTTGAAATTGGTGTTGCTCCAGTTCCTTATAATGCAGATAAACCTGCAAACCGTGCCGTCATTCAACAAGGAACAAACATCAGTTTGACAAATTCTGGAACAAGAGATGAAAAGTTAGTATCTTGGCTATTCTTAAAATATTTAATGAGAACAGAAGTGACGGTAGATTTCGCAATTGAAACAGGATACTTCCCTGTTCGCGAAAGTGGATTCAATGACCCTAGATATATTTCCTTTATTAACCAAACATTGCCAGGGATGAGTTCTATTCAAAAAGCCAATGCTTTAGCAGCGGATGCAGCATTCAAACAAAGAAATTATTTCTTCTATGATCCAGCATTTGTAGGTTCTTCAAGAGCAAGAATAGAAGTTGGTCTTGCTTTCCAAACAATTATTACCGGTGATGGTAATATTCAAGCAGCTTTAGATCGAGCATTTAGAGAAGCAAGTTTAGGTTCATAATTAAAAGATTTAAAAGGCTTTTATAAAATAAAAACATCAAAAAAAGTTATAATAGAGTTATAACAAAACGGAGGTAAAAAAATGAAAGGAAGTACAAAAGTATTTAGGTTAATATTAACAGCAATATTAATGTTAACCA
>JALNWO010000105.1 GCA_023230825.1 Acholeplasmataceae bacterium | reverse complement strand
TAATTATAGTTAGTCGAATTCTTTGTAGTATGTACACTATATTTAGCACCGAATATTTTTGCTGAACTAATGCGGGATCAATACTAAAATTTATCTTGTGAATATAAGGCTTCCATTTATCATATTCCCAAGTGTCGTTTTCAGGCACAAAGTGCGAGTTCGATCCAACACCATCATTTTCGAATAATAGTAAATGTGCATCTACTCCTAAATCTCTCAGATACCGCATGATTGAGAAATTATTGTTGTTCATATTTCCTAGTAATGCTAATTTCATGTATGATCTTTCTTATGCTTATTTTGATGTTTGAAGAAATATGCTACTATCATTAACCGAAAATGAATGACCTTAATCAAAATTTTCTATTTTTAGAAAACTAATGATAATTAAATTGTTATAGGTTTTACAACTCAAGAAATTCGGAAGTCTTTTTTTAAGATATAGTAGCATATAAATGAAACCTACATCTACCCTTTTGTCCTATTAAATTCACATTTTTTTAGCTGGATTACCTACCCATGACTCATTTTCCGGAATGTTTTTTACTACAACGGCCCCCATACCAATTGTACTTCCGTTTCCAACCAAAATTCCATCCCTAATAGAAGCATTGCCCCATATTTTTACGAAATTTCCAATAGCTACTGAACCGGCTATTGTAACTGATTGTGAAACGAAACAACTCTTACCTATCCTGACTCCATGACCAATACAGGTTAATGGCCCTATTCGGGTGTCCTCTTCAATGATGGTGTTATTTAAGGTCCCTTGATTTATAACTGTGTTATCTTGGATGACAACTCTATTACCAATAATGACTTTACCAAAGTGAGGGAAGTCGTGATATTTACCCTTTTTATCAAGATATGACCCCAATCCCGGATTCCCAATTCTTGTGCCCGAGTGAATTATTGTATTATTTCCAATATCAGCATTATTAATAGTACATGTGTCCATAATAATACAATTGTCACCTATTTTTACATTGCTACCTATTGAGCAATATGCTCCCACACTTGTACTCTTTCCTATTATTGATTTATCATGGATATTTGCGGTTGGGTCTATTGTAACTTTTGCTTTTTCTTTAAGTAGGATACCAATGATATTAAATACTAAAGACGGATTCTCAACAAAAATAAAATTGCCTGGGGGTAGATTAATATCAGCTTCTGGCTTTAACACTACCAAGTTTGTTTGGTTAAAGTTTTTTCTGTAAGAATCCACATCATTTCTTCTGAAAAAGGAAAGAGCATTTTTAGATAAGCTATCTATGCTATTTGCACACTTAATGATAACTTTTTCATTTCCTGAGAATCTAAAAGGAATATCAGTTTTACTGAGTAAATCAAGGGCTTCGCTAATAATAAAACTACTCATATAAATGTCTTTTATAATACGTGTCGGGATGAATTAATGCATGAATTATCTGGTGGCCATCTGGCAGATGTTCGGCCAAACTTCTTCTATCGCCTTCAACTAATTGACCTTTGTTATAACACTTCCACCTTATCCACTCTGAATCACTTACATAAAACGACTCTTGAAAAAGATTGAATTCTGGTTCTTTATCGTAGGCTTCATATAGAAGTCCAAAGTCTTTCGCCTTTTTATTTCCCCAAAAATCTAAATTATTTAAGCCTGTCATTCCTCCATGACTAGCAACACCTCTGATTTCTGTGTTAAATATCCGATTAATGATTTCAATATCACGCCATAAGCAGTCAGTAGGATCTTCTCCCCAAATTACTGATTGGTCTATCACTTCAGAGTGATATCCAAGTTCGTGGCCTGAATTTAGAAGTTTTTTTATGATTCGGTAATTGTCAAAGCTAAAGGGATTATACTCTGGGGCGTGTAGTCTTAAAAAGAAAGTAGCTTTTATTCCAAGATCATTAAAAATATCTATTAAATTCTCAGTCTTTTTTACCGAAAGATCAATATCTACACGATTAACCAATACTGGAAATGTTTCTTTTTTTCTTTTGTAGGTAATATATTGCTCACAAGTAATAACTGTATATCCATAGTTTAGTACTTGCTGATATTGTTGTTTGATATAATCGAAAGTAAATAAAAATGTCTGCTTCATACCAATATCTTTTCTAATTCTTTTTTATCCGGAAAATTAACTAAAACACCATACCCCTTTTTCTGATATACGACCATACTACCAAGTGCCACTGCTGATGCGTTTCCTTGCTTAACTACTTCTCTAATATGTTCAATTGTTCCGGCACCACCGTGCGCTATTACGGGGATGTTGACTGTATCGGTAGTTTTTTTTACAAGATCAATATCAAAACCTGACCATGTACCTTCTTTATCCACAGATGTAAGTAATATCTCACCAGCTCCAAGCCTTTCAACTTCAGATGCCCAATCAATTGGGCTTTTCTTTATATTTTGTTTTGCTTCATGCGCCCATACCTCATGAGTTCCCCAAAAATTCTTTTTCACATCAATTGATACAATCACAGCTTGACTACCAAACACATCAGCTATCTCGCTTATTAGATATTTGTTTAGATGAGAAGATGTGTTAAGTAAAATCTTTTCAAAACCAATACTGAATATCTTTCTTGCTTGTTCCAATGAACATATGCCTCCTCCATAGCCAAGAGGCATGAAGCATTCATTTGCAATTTCGGATAGAATTTTGTAGTTTGGTTCACGTTTATCTTTGGTTGCGGTAATATCAAGAAAAATCAATTCATCCACTTCCAGTTCATTAAAAATACGTACTGTGTTGATAGGATCTCCAATATATCTTGGTTTTGTGAACCTAAAGGTTTTTACTAGTGATTCGTTTTGCAGTAATAATGCAGGAATTATTCTCGTTTTTAGCATTAGATTTCTGCAAAGTTTTTTAGAATTTGCATACCGAATTTGTGACTTTTCTCGGGATGAAATTGTACACCATATATGTTATTCTTTTGGATTGCAGCATCGAAACGAACCCCATAATCTGTTTTTAGTATACTGTTTTCTTCGTTGACAACTTTCACATAATAGGAATGGACAAAGTAAAACCTACTTTCTTCAGGTAGCTTTTTTGTAAGCAGATTGGGAAATGAAGTATGCACTATATTCCATCCCATATGAGGCACTTTTAAACCATTGTTAATTGGGAACCGGATAGTTTTGGCATCTATCCAGCCAAGGCCGGGTAGAATACCTTCTTCACTTCCGTTAGTAAGCAACTGCATACCTAAACAGATACCAAGAACAGGAATTTTTTCCGTGAGTGCTTTTTGATTTAAAATCCTTAGAAACCCTTTTTGTTGAATATGCTTCATTGCCTGATCAAAAGAACCTACGCCGGGTAACAGAATTTTATTTGCTTTTTCTAAAACACAAGGATCATCAACAATTTGTGATGGAATGCCGATGTGTTTGAGCATGTTTTGTACTGAACCAAGGTTCCCCATACCATAGTCAACAATATAGATCACAGCCTATTCATTTCAGCAGGGAAGCAATATTTCATGTAAAATGAGCGAGGAACAAGATTTACTTTCATTAGTAAATAAAAGAAAGGTCGTAATCTTTCGAAGCGTTTCTTATAAGTTGGAAATTCATACCAGTATTTTGGAGGTGTTTTCATGATTTTTTCATATTCATCATCTGAAAGATTTAGTCGTTTTTTGAAATACGATAAAAGTTCTGGTTCAATATAAGGAGGTCTTTCATAATATTCGATTACTGCTTCGTCACGGTTCATTTTTCCTGCCCTGACAGATGCTGACAAACTATTATTGCGATAGTCAATGTTATACTTCTGCGGACAATAAATGCTATGAAAAAAGCTTGTCATTCGGTTTTCAAGATGGTGTCCTCCATAATACTGCCACCCAAATTCCTTTTCCAAAAAGGTGCGGGCATCTTCTTTGTTATACTGGATATACCACAGTGGTCTGATTTTCTTAATTCTGTATATCGTTGTCCATTTAATAAACTTCCAGAAAGTCATTAATGGATATGTTTTCATTGGAAGCTTACCAAACATTTTATGGATACTTTTAATATATTTTCCATCAAAATAGTTTTTACCTAAGGGCGTTATTCCTTCTGCAACAAAAGAATGGCCTTCTAGCACATATTTGACTTTAAATTTAGCAGCAGCTCTGTACATGGTTTCAGCAAGGGCAAGATCAGTAGATGCTTCAATTTCTGGTACACCAGAAATAAAAAAGGCCTTAAATATATCATCTGCTTCTCGATTATCAATGACATGGGTAAACAAATCCACCTTTAATTTCTCCAGAACTTTTCTGATGTTTTCCGTAGCTATTGATGTGTTCCATGTATTGTCGTAATGCACTGCTAAAGGCCTGAGACCCTTTTTCAATGCCCAGTAAACCATATATGATGAATCTGTGCCACCACTCACTCCAATTATACAATCATAATTTTTTCCTTTACCATCCCTTTTGATCTGTTCGATTATCTCATCGATTTTCTGTTCACCTTCTGGCATACCTGTATTGTATTCTGCTTTAAGGTTATCAACCATTTTGCAATAATTACAAACTCCTTGCTCATCGTAACTTATTGCTGGTGTTCTTTCATCATAAATACACCTTGTGCAAATTTTTAATTCTTTGTACTTTATCATCAATTAATTTTTTTTGCTGGTGTTCCAGCAATTTTAGAATCATCAGGAAAAGATTTATTTACAAAACTATTGGCTCCTATTATACATCCATTGCCAATTTTAACACCCTTAGCGATTATGGAGTTGGGACCAATATAAACATTATCGCCAATTTTTGTTTTAGCATACTCATAATCAGCTTTACCTCCTGTAATTGCCCAGTTAACTGTATCATGGGTGTAAATCTGTACACCTGCTGAAAGGCTACAATTGTTACCTATTGAAAGGCCTCCGCTACCATCAAGAATCGTATAAGGACCTATCCACGTATTTATCCCAACCTTTACATTACCGAAAATATAGGAGTTGTCATATACAGATGTTCCTTTGCCAAACCCCAAATATCTGGCTTTTTCCCATCTATCAGTAATTAATTCGTTAACAGGCAATACTCTGTCAAAACGCTTTTTTTTCTGGTGTCTTAAACCAAAAAAAACTTTCTTTAGTAACTTTGATATCATTACTACTTGTTTAGAAAAATTTTACACCACCACTCAAAGTTCATTAAGCTCCAAATTAGTAAGCGATGATTAATTTTGTGGTTAATGTGCTGGTCAACTATTTTCTGAATATATTTAGGATTGATAAATTCTGAAGAAGCAGTTTTGCCATTCAAGAGTAATTCTTTCACATAATCTGCATTTTCACCTCTATACCAGCTTTCATCCGGGGCACTAAAACCCTGTTTTTTTCGGTTTACGATTTTCTCAGGAATCAATTCTTGCATTGCTTGACGTAACACATTTTTCCCATCATTAAATTCCTTGTATATTGTTCTTTTATCTCTGAACTCATTTTCATCAACTTTTTTCATTCTTTCTAAATTGGCTAATTTATGCCTGACAGGGATTTTCATTGCAAAATCAACAAGGTCATTATCAAGGAAAGGAAATCGTTCTTCCAATCCATTTGCCATCGCTAATTTGTCTCCGACCAACAGCAATCCGGGTAAAAATGTTTTTATTTCAAAATAAAGACTGTTTTGTATATGTTCTTCTGGTGTATCGTACTTCATTTTTTTGTTGAAAGTGAACACTCTTTCAAAAATATTGCGTGGTTCGTTCAGGTCAATGTTTGACAATACCCTTTGAGTAAATAGTTCTTTTTTCTTATCATCAGCAACTAATCTTTGCCAAAAGCCGTAGTATTGGTTAAAAAAATCCTTTTGAGATATTGAATCAAATACTCGGTAATATCTCCAAGGGTAGCCGCCATATAATTCATCTCCCCCGGTGCCTTGTAAACTCACTTTAACAAATTTTGAGGCAAGACGGGATATGTAGTAATTAGGATACGACATGCCT
>JALNWO010000104.1 GCA_023230825.1 Acholeplasmataceae bacterium | reverse complement strand
GTAATTTCTTTAATTGACTTTTCAGCAACTCGAAGTTGTTCTTTTATCATTTCTACGTTGGTGACATCAAAACCTAACCATATATAATTACTATATTTTTTCGTAATGGCAATTAAAAAACTAATCGGCTGGTCAATCATAGGAAACTGAATTTTTAACTCTAATGCTTGTTCGTCTTCATACGATAAACCTGAATTAATAAATTTCTCTTTATCTTTTTCACTCAAGAAAGTGTAAAATGTGGCAAGATCATACGTTTTTGTTTTTTCCTGCAACTGGTGGCGTTTAATGAACCCATCGGTAAACTCAATTTCTACTTGTTGTTGGTGTGGACGATACACAGCATATAAAGAGCGGTTGTTTTCATATGCAAACCGATAAATTAAGTTTCTTTTTTCAAGTTTACCAACCAATAGAAAAATATTAAACACATAAAAAAAGCATAAAATCAAAAAACCAAAATGATAAAAAATATCAAGGATGGAAATCTTAAATAAATCCATTTCAGTTTTTCCTAAAATATTTAAGATTAATTCAAAAGCAAAGTAAGCTGAGAGGAGAACGGAAGTCACCATAATTTTAGTTTCTCTTAAAACCGTTGTCGCGACCACACTCAGCATCATTAAAATAAATAAGCCGGTATACATTAAAACTAAGTGCGATGACATCTGATTTTCGAAAAACAATAAATACATGGCAAAAAGAAAATACAAGATGAAGAGTATAAGAATGAAAATCATACGTTTACGGAATATTTTCAAATCCATGACGACGCCTCCTTTTATCGTTATTATAACAAAATAGGCGTCTTATTGTCATAAATATGACTGTGTAATAAAGAAAAAAAGGCCTTAAGCCTTTAATTCTGTAATTGCTTTTTGAAATAAACGGATAATTTGTGGATGATCTTTTAATTTTGAGTATTTACCAAATGTGATTCGAATTACACATGGTTGTCGTTCTTCTTCTAAGTGAATGGCTTGCACAACATGGGATGGGGTTATCTCATTGGCACTACATGCACTTCCAGTTGAAACAGAGATACCTAGTTTTGCAAGTTGGTAGTGAAGTTCATGTCCTTTAATTCCCGTAAAACTATATGATAAATGGTTAAATGATCTCTTTTCGCCAAGCGGTGCCCCAATGAGTTTTACATCTGGGAATGTTTCAATCATTCGAGCATGAAAATCAGCTTGAAGTTCACGATAATGTTTTTGAATCGATGCCAATTCAGCAATCACTAATTCTGCTGCTTTCCCCATGCCGATAATACCAGAAAGATTTTCTGTTCCTGCCCGTAAATTATTTTCGTGGGAGCCACCATGAATAATCGGCTCTAATTCGATGCCTGTTTTTACATAAAGAGCTCCGACACCTTTAGGCCCATAAAACTTATGGGAAGAAAGTGTCATGAGATCAACATCAAGTGCCTTGACATCAATCGGTATTTGACCAAATGCTTGCACAGCATCTAAATGAACAACAATCTTCTTTTCATGACACATTCGAATAATTGCTTCTACATCTTGGACAGTCCCAATTTCATTGTTAGCATAAACGATTGAAACCATCAACGTGTCTTCGTTTAAATGATTGTTCAACTCTTCTAGGTCAATAAAGCCTTCTTTATCTGCTGACAAATAAATTGCCTGATATCCTAGAGTTTCTAAAAAGGCGACTGTTTTTAGTGTTGCTTTATGTTCGATTGCTGTCGTAATAATCACTTTTTTATTTGGATGTTTTAAAGCAAAGCCTTTAATCGCAAAGTTAATTGCTTCTGTTCCTCCAGATGTAAAAAGGATTTCTTTTGGTGTCGCACCAATCGCTCGAGCCACTTTTTCACGTGCTTCATTAATTGCTTTTTTATTAGCAATTGCCGATAAATGCATGGAAGATGGATTGTGATAACGTTCCTTCAAATAAGGAATCATTTCTGATAAAACACGTTTATCGATAGGTGTTGTTGAAGCATAATCTAAATAATAGGGTTTCATTTTTTTCTCCTTATGATCATTTGACAGTTTTCTATGTTTTCTATATTTATAAAAGCGACTTCTTGCTGGTAATTTTTCAAAATAATCGTTTCATTAAGGTGTTTCTTAAATGTTTTAAGAAAAAGATCAATTAATTTTTCCCGGACATATGTTTGGTGGATAATGCAAGGATCTGGGTCACCAAAAAGATCGGAAGACCAAGCTGTTAAAACATCTTCCTTAATGGGAATTTCAATGAGGTAGCCCTCATAAAGGATGTCGTTGTCTTTAAAAATAGTTACTTGATGGCGCATAAAAACCTCACGTGAGATAATTCAAATAATAAAGGATGAGAAGGATAAAAATAATCGCATTAAAGAGTTTAATCCAGTGTAAGTTTTTTCTCATAAAAGTAGAGACACGAATGATTGATTGGGTTTTAATTGCAATAACAGCGATAATAACGAGTGGTAAAATAAAGATAAAATTATAAATGATAAGGAGAATAATGCCTCGCCATAGATGATCAGAAAAATGAATTAAATGGAGAATCGCTGTTAAATATGCTTGACCAGTGCAAAGAAACTCTGTAAAGGAAATAACAACGCCTACTAAAAAAGCTATCAAATAAATAGAAAACGATCCTTCTTCTAACTTCGCGGTAAATCGAGTCATTAACTTTCGATTGAACGTTTGAATTCGACTTGGTAATTGGTTTTTAACTTTATCATAACGCTTTAATAACGTCATCACAAAATCATACAAATTTAGAAGAGCAACAATCGCAGCAATGCCAATGACAATCCATGGGACAATTTTTAAAATGGGGACGAGCTGACCTAACTTGGATAATGATGTGTATAAAAGGGTTCCAAATAAAAAGTAAGAAAGATATATCGCAGTAATAAAGATAACACTGATTTTGATTAAGGTTTTTTTATTATCCGTAAAGTTTAATAATGAGATGAAGAGGAGTAACATGGCAATTGCACATGGGTTAATACCATCAACCAAACCTAATAAAATAAAGGAAATGAGTGAAAAATTGGCATCAGGTGCTCGTTCGATAATTAATAGTGGTACTGTGTCCATCAAAAGTTGAATATCCCCATTGAGATATGCTTGTTTGATTCCGGTATAACCTGCAAAATGTTGATCGCCAACAAATAAAATGGGGGTTAGTATCGTTTTTCCATAATCGAGCTGATATGTGTATTGAAAATCATAAAGCAGTTGTGTTGCAGCTTTATCGTCTTCTAAGTAAATGATGCGTATGGAGTATCCATCGGCCACAAGTTCATCTAAAACACCTTCATCCTCAAGTCTTTGGCAATCACTACAATATCTAGACGCAAAATAAACGGCATCAAACGATTGGGTTTCTTCTGCCGTTACAAGGATTGGTAAAAAAAGAAAGATCAGAAATGCAATTAAAAAAAAGCTGAACGATTTTCGCAATTTTTTCTCCCGAAATGTTTTTACACTTCTATTATAGCGTAACGTAAAAAATAGTCAATTGCTAATCAGTGGAAAAATGCGTTGTATCGACAGTTAAGTAGTCCACTTGGAGTTTTTCTGCGAGTCGTGCCTTCTCTTGTTTAGAAACCGTCCAAAACCCAATTTTAAAGCCTTTCTTTTTAAGTAAGGCGACAGTTGTATCGTTTAAAAGTTTTTCATGTAAATTAAAGCCAATTTCGTTCACGCGACAATCATAAATCATTTCATCGTTAATCGTTGATGTTAAAAATAGGAGTTCAATTGGTGCCAAAGCTCGAAGATATTTTAAATAATCGATTTGAAAAGAAATGATCATTGGATTTAAGCTTAAATAAGGTTCTAGAATTTGTAAGAGCTGATGGAGTTCTTGAAATTGATGTACTTGTTTAATTTCGATAATCGGGCGCTTTTGATGTGTTTTGCAAATATCTAAAAAGTGAGTAAGTTTAGGAACCGCATATGCTTGACCGTTTATATCGTATAATTTAATCGCCTCTATTTCAAAACTGGTTAAATCTAAAAGTCGTGTTTTATAGTTACTTAAACGGCTGAAGTCTTCATCATGAAAAACAAAAAACTCACCATCGATAGAAGGGTAAATATCACATTCAATTCCTTGATATAAAGCATCTATAGCTGCGGCCTTAAAGGCTTCAGTCGTATTTTCTAACGCTTGGTTCGTTTTGCCGCGATGCGCAATCCATTCCATTTAGAAAGCCTCGTTATTTCTTACCGCGAAGATACGGTTCTGGATAAGGAACATCTTCTTTTAATTCACGATTGGCATGGTTAATAATGTAATAGGGTTCTCTTAATAAAAGACGTCCTAAATAAATTAAATCTGCTTCTTCATTGATGAGTGCTTGATTTGCAAATTGTAAATTGTCGATTAAACCACCACCGATAGTTGGTAGTTTCGTTAAAGCTTTTATTGTTTTAGCAAAGGGAAGTTGATATCCAGGGTAAAGATCAATCTCTTGTTCAATCATATTGCCGCCACTAGAAACATCAATTAAATCAATTCCTAAATGTTTCGTTTCATTAATAAGTTCAGCAAGCCAAAGGTCTGTGACACCGTTGGGTACAAACTCGCTCCCGCTGAAACGAACAGCAAACACTTTTTCCATGGGCCAAACTTCACGAATCGCCTTCACAACATCAGTGAAGAATTTTTTCCGATCACCATACACATCTGTTCGGTGGTTTGTATTTGGTGATAAAAATTCATGGAGTAAATAGCCATGAGCTGCATGTAGTTCTAACATATCATAGCCTGCTTGATTGGCTCTAAGAGCTGCTTTTTGAAAATCTAAAATAGTAGCTAAAATATCAGCCTCAGTCATTTCTTTCGGTGTTTGATGTTTAGGACTATAGGGGATGGCACTTGGTGCAACCGCACCAGGAACACGGGCCTTTCTTCCTGCATGATTCAATTGGATACCTGCATATGCACCATTATCATGAATTGCTTTAACAATTTCTTTTAATCCAGAAATGTGTTCATCAAGCCATATTCCTAAATCACCGCCGGTGATTCTTCCTGCTGGATGAACGGCCGTGGCTTCTTGAATAATTAAACCAACTCCACCGATGGCTCTTGTACCATAGTGGATGGGATGAAATGGTTGAACAAAACCTTGGTCATCACTGACATACATACACATGGGGGCCATGACCAAACGGTTTTTCAATTTTAAGTTTTTAATTGTTAAAGGTTTTAATAACATTTATGTTGACTCCTCTTCTGAAGATGATGGATGGTTCGTGGTTTCTTCTTTTGCTTGTTGCTTTTTTTGATTGTATTTTTCGTTTAGTTCTCGCCAGATTTCTTTTAGTTTTCGTGGATCAGAACGATCAAATAAAAGATAACGTTTAATAAAAAAGGCTGTAACAATAACAAGAGGAATCGTCGGTGTTCCCGGTCCTACCCAAAAAGCGATGACTGCTCCGCCGACGCCAATCAACCACGCATTTTTTGTTATAATGCCAACAATTAAAAAGACAACAGCCCACCCTTGATAAATCATGTAAGAAATAAACAAGGCAATAACACCACGAACGTTACTCATTGATTTAATCATTTCCCATACAAAAAGAAAGAAACGGGCCCAAAAGGATAAGAATTTTTTCATTGCTGTTAAAAAATAAACACTTGCGTGTTTACTTTTGTTGAACCTCAGGTTTTAGAATATGTTGATCTAAAGCTTCAGGGTATGGGTAAGCCTCTTCACGCATTCTTTTAAAAAGAACGTAAATGAGTCCTCTATCAAAATCGATTCTTGTAATAACGCCGTATCCTTTTTCGTTGTCAACTTTGACTTTCTCACCAATTAAATAGGTTTGATCACTCCATGCCATATCATCACCTCACCTTTTAATTATATCATAAAAGTGAAAAGATTTTTGTTTATTTAGTATTTTTTGGCCGATAGTTTTTGAAGGTTGAACCAATTAAATATACTTTATCTTCATCCGTTTCTTCTAACATGCTTTTTAAGATGGTTTTTATTCCTTCATC
>JALNWO010000103.1 GCA_023230825.1 Acholeplasmataceae bacterium | reverse complement strand
GTGTTTCTCGAATACGCCATGATAAAACTTTTTGTGGCGAAAGGTAGGGATTTATTCGATATTGAAAGGCATAGAATGGTGAGCTGTTGGCAGCATACTGCCATATCGGCTTCATTTCTGAATCGATGAATATATTTGCAATATATTGATAGATAGAGCTTTTAACTAGTCTTAAATAGGTTTTTGGATTTCAGAACATCCAAGGGAGGTAAGGCAGGTTATAACGGATGTTCAGTGCGGTGAGCTAGGAAGGGAAAACTTCATCCATATCATTTTTTGGGCTTTGAACCTGATATGTTATGAATTATAATAGGATATTTGTACTAAAAACTTTATGTATAACTGGTATGATCAAGGGAAACGTTTGTATTATGGACGTTTTGGATTTGTTGCTGATGTGTTGTTATTTGCCTTGATAACCTATGGGTTTCACTTGGTTTTCAGGTATTTTGCAATTGAATTCATGTCTATTCCTTTTGTGCATCATTTGGCACAATTTCTTGCTGATCTGGTATTCAAAGTCAGCTTATGGATCAATCGTTATGTACTACAAATGTCTATTACAACAGAGGCAGACAATCATATGTGGTTTTCAAATTGCGGATATATAAAGGTTAACCTTGGATGTAGTGGGTTAAAACAATTTTATCAGGTTTTAGTTTTGTTTCTATTATTTCCGGGGCCATGGAAACATAAAGTATGGTTTATCCCATTGGGTTTCTTAGTGATGTTTTTAACGAATATTTTCAGGATAGTAAGTTTATCTGTCGTACTTTTATGGAAGCCTGACTGTTGGGAATTTTTCCATAATTGGATCTTACGGCCTTTCTTTTATTTCATTCTTTTTTGTTTATGGCTATGGTGGGTAGAAGTGTTTAGACGGAAGGGAAAGGCTAGTGTATCAACATATTGATTTTATACATTTTAAACATAGCATATATCTGTGCAATATTCAATAGTGTTTATGTGATGTCGTAGCAATAGCTTGTTTATGATTATCATGCAGTATATCAGTCATCAAATCAAAGGTATGGGGCAAGCTGTTTACACTTTTTGAACCGTCCGTAGTATATTGTATGCTATTTCGGCTAAGAAATAGGCGAATTTATTATTTCGTTTTGCAAGTCTTCCGTGGTTTACTGTTATGCCTCCGAAACGTAGTTTAAAGTCTCGCACTCCATATGGGATATGCGGTGTACCTAAGCCCATAAAATCAAAGCTGGGTATTTTATTTTGTATGCCATAGTCTAATGCAGCCCAGGTGAGCATGATGCTAGGACGCTGTGCAGGATATAGTTTATCTAAACCACAGACATATAATTCAGATATAGTTTTGTTGGGAGTAACAGGGGCTACTATTCCGCCAATGATCTTTTGCTGACTAAGGGCTATCAATATGATCCCATTACCGCTTGGAATGAGTTGATCGAAGAATTCATAGAAAAAGGAGAGGTCTGGCAAAGGTTTTTTTATTTTCTTCTTATACAATAAGTGCAACAGCCCATACAGTTCTTTTATTTCTTTATGGTTTCTGGCATTTCTAATGATACACTCAGAAGTCATCGCCTGTTTTAATTGTCGCCTTCTGGACTTACTAAATCCTGCTAGGACAGATTTTTGGTCTGTTAATTCGATAATTAGGTTCAGACGGTCTCGGAAATGGTATCCATGTGTTTGAAAAAGTTGTATAGTCTTGTTATCCCATTTTCTGAAGTTTCGAAATTGTGTGAAGATTGACTTTTTACTCAATTCTTCGTGTAAAGCAGTTAAAAGCAATCTTATTATCTGATGGTCGTCATTTGTAACAAGAGGACCACCATAAATTAGACATCTACTACTAAAATATGACAAATATCCTGTAGTATGACTGATTATCACGGCTAACATCAGACCTATTACTATGCCCTTATCATTACAGACAACAAAATATGTCGGATGGAATTTATCTTGACTTTTATAGAGCTTGTAATAAGCAGGGGATTGGAAGACGGTATTATGTGGATGACTTTCTAAAAAATCAGTAATAATTTGTGTGGTGTGATCGGGTAATGAGTTTGTTATGATAGTAAGTTTCATTTCCTTATCAGCTAAGGTATGGTTTAAATACCCATCATAAATCCTATTTGCACTGTATTGGTTTTCCCATGCATGTATTTAGGACTGAACCGTTTAAGATAATACTCTGCTGTTTGTCCATCAGCTTCATATCCTTGAATATCGGCTCTATCATATTCGGCAAACAAGACAATATAATGTATGGGCTTATATTCTATTCTAAATGAAGTTATCTTACTACTCCATGTCTTGTCCTTTAGGATAGGATTTTCATCTACTTTTGTTTTACCAAACACGTATTGGTATTCGTTTGCATGCCATGCGTTTGTATAATTGAACTGAATCTTCATATACGGTAATGGGCTCCATTTTATCATAAAGAATAGTTCTTCTGAATTATCCAACAGATAGTGCCCCAAATTAAAATTGTTAGATGTGAATGTAGTGGCCGGCACTCTATGTTTGTATGTTAACGGACTGGTTCGTGTAAATTCTGTTGTCAGGCTAACTGATTTAATCGGCCAGTTTTGCAAGGAGGCACCTGCTTTTACTGACCAGAAGTTATGTCTGTCAGGGTTGCGAATACGTGAGAATGAGAATTCGTCTATGAAAATAGTGCCAAAAAGATGTATATGCTTTATTTGTCGGCTACTGATATTCATAAACATAGCCGAGTTTTGGTTGTCAATACCTTTATTTAGTGTGTGGTCTAATGACTTAAAAAAGAAGAAAGGGATCAGGTAGGCCGGTTGCACAGGAACATCACTATATACTATTGAGTTACCGACTGATAGTCGAAACTGCTTAAATGGTTTAAAGGTGTACATATTGGCAGCAATGTATTTCTGTCGGAATACGACACGAAAGTCACCATTAGTAGTATAGTAGGATCTTGTGCTGTCAATGATTTGTGAGATCAGCCATCCATGAAAATAGGTAAATTCGATCCATTCGGCCGGTTTCAGATGTAGTTTTATCAATGGAAAGGATGGGTTTCTTCCAGAAAAGATATTACTCCCATTGTAGCTGTCACCCCATTGAATATAGTCTTTTACTAGCCCAAATGAGCCCCAATTCCAGCTATAAGTGATACCTCCGCGCATCTCACTGAATTCTGCTCCTTTACGTCCCTGAACACCTATCTTATAATTACCGCCTGGTTCGGTTGTCAGGTAGGTAGGTAGGGCTAAGGGCTCAAGTGTTTGGTAGTTATCGCGTATGCTTGCCCAAGCAGCCCAGTGATCTCCTGCATAAGCTGAAAAAGATGCACCGCCATAACTGTGGTAAAAATCACCGTTGGTACTAGAGATATAGCGAATACCATAGATAGGACGGAGTGTTATACGCAGCAAGCTGTCTTTATAACTGATCTCGGGTGGGAGAAGGTGAATAGCAGTTGTGTTTGTTGGTCTGATAAGCTTGAGATAACCTGTAGGAAGGAGATGGTTCTCAGAGGAATATTCGGTTTTATATTGTTGAATGGCAGCTTTTAGTGGATGAGGTATATCTTTATGTTCTGCCGAGACCTGATTAAGCCAATGAGCGATTTGTGTTTTTGAATAAGGCTTCACAGCAGAATTGATGTCTATCAGATGCAGCGTAGCTAATTCATCTAATAGATCGTAAATGCCATTGTTTCCGATTTCCTCATGTATAGTCTGTGAGGTAAGGTTTAGACCTAAAAGAATGAGAGACAAAGTGAAAAATCTATTCATAAGTGCCATTTATTTCACAAAAACAGGTTAATTAAGCCCAGACGAGGGCCTGATTAAGTCAGCCTACCTGTGTAATATGATATGTTTTTATTATTGACTTCTGGCTTTCTTAAAAAGAATATTATATAAAGCAATCCGCAGGTATCGCTGATCGGTTCGCCATGGTTTCTTATCCCATGCATCTAAATATCGTATCTCTGATTCTACTATTTCTTCTAATGTTTTCGGTAAATCCACATAAAATGGCGGTATCAGTCCGGGTTTATAATTAAGCCGGCGCTTCTGCACATCTTCTGGGTACAAGCTCAGATAATGTTTGCTTAATGGTCTGACGCCAACTATTTTTAATTGACCCTTCATCACGTTGATAAGCATAGGCAGTTCGTCTAGCCATACTTTTCGCATAAATTTTCCTAATGTTGTTACACGGAAGTCGTTTTTAAATTTCCCACCATCATCCAACGAGTTATGTGTGTAGATGTATTCTTGCAGATACTCTGCATACGGATGCATAGTTCTGGCTTTATAAACTTTGATAGGCTTGCCGTCCTTACCTAATCGTTCTAATCTGACTAAAGGCCCATAAGTTGGATTAAAATCAAAATAAGGTGTTCGTGTTTTCCGGGCTATGAAATAAAGGTCTTTTCCGATCTGTTTTTCAGATATCACCTCAAAACCACATGAGTAAAGCCTTCCAAAAGTTTCTGCTTTGCTAAGCACCCTATTATTACCCTGCGTCATCCAAAAGTATATCTTTTTTATGAAGGGAAGCTTAGGGAAGACACGTCGGAAAAGGACGTCGAAAAAATATATGATCCAGTTGAGTACAAGGGGGAATCGAGTTAAAATTCGCTCTTTACGAATTGTATATGTCTCAACACTGTTGATATAAATCCCTTCGATAGGCAGTAGAGAGTTAACTGCTTCGAAAAACTTGTTAAGGTACCGTACATCATTAACCCGTTTGATGTTAATCAGGTTTTGATATGTTTTTTCAGGTTGGTTCTGGAGATTAAATCGGGTACTTGTAGCAATAAAAAGATTTCCTCCAAGGAGTATCGCCTGTTGGTCAAAGATATAATCAGCTACTTGGGAGCCGGCCTGCTCTGTGATGATCTGCCTGAGCTTGTTCCAGTAGTCGAAATTCTTTATGTTCTCTAATGCAAATTCTTTGATCTCCTGCTCTTGATCATAATAAACGAAAGATGGCATATTATCTCAATTTTGGTTACTTTGATAAGTCCGGTTGTTACTTTATAAGGTTGTTTCATTGACTGGCAAAGGTAAAAAAAGAAAAATTCATTTGCAACACAAAAACCGAATGGGATTGATTCCCGCTGATTTTAGGTGTTTTTGTTTCCCGCAGATTGCGCGGATACCCGCTGATTTCATGTGTTTTTGTATCGTCCCGATAGCCATCGGGAGACGCAGAGGGTTTTTAACCGTCCCGATAGCCATCGGGAGACGCAGTGGTTTTTGTTTCCCGCAGATTGCGCGGATACCCGCTGATTTCATGTGTTTTTGTATCGTCCCGATAGCCATCGGGAGACGCAGAGGGTTTTTAACCGTCCCGATCCCGATAGCTATCCGGATCGGGACGCAGATGCCCGCTGATTTATGGTTTTTTACTTCCCGCAGATTGTGCGAAATGATTCCTTTAAATCACAACAATAACGCGTTGGTACCCAAAATGATTCTTGCTGAGTTTTCCTATACCACATTTACTAATCCCTTAGACATCCTATAGGAACAACCAACACGCCATCAGGTCGGGAATAGGCATACTCTCCACCGGTAATCACCATAAGAAATGAAGCTTTACCCATTTTCTTTTCATTAATCTTTGCCTGTAATGCCAGTAGATTATTCGCCGCCACATCAACTTGACTATGACCTAATTTCACTTCTATAGCAGCCCATCGGCCATCTCTTAGACGCACAATCATATCCGACTCTAAACCACTTTTATCGCGATAATGAAATACATTACCATCATTGACCTGAGACTTTTTGATCAGGTGGGACATCTTGTAGTGCAATAGCAACTTCATCAATACGAAAGCATCATTGAAACTTCCCATTTGCCCGCCGGTGTTTACCTGTATCAACTCACCGCACCCACCGGTCTGAACGAAAGTGGAAAATGGGTGAAGGAGTAACGGAGGAGATTTTCTTACTATCGAATCCAACACTACCGAAACACCATTTGATGAAAATACTTTATGGGATTTAGAGGTTT
>JALNWO010000102.1 GCA_023230825.1 Acholeplasmataceae bacterium | reverse complement strand
GATTTATGCAGAAATTCATGCTGGAACGATCCACCCCGTTACATATCAACTTATTACCAAGGCCAAACAAATTGCTGGTGATAAAAAAGTTGTCGTTCTTTTGTTTACACCAAAAGGATACACATTAGAGACATTGCTTCAGGTTTACGGACCGGATGAAATCATTATTGTTAAAAATGACCACCTAAAAGATGCACCAGATTCACTCATCGCAGATTTAATCGCACAACTTAACCACCAAAGAAAACCAAACAGCATCCTTTTTGGTGCAACCGTCATCGGTCGCTCTATTAGCGCTCGCCTTCAAGCTAAACTTCTAACAGGATTAACTGCGGATTGCTTAGATTTATCGTTCGAAGAAGATTTGTTAATTCAAACAAAGCCTTCATACGGTGATAACATTATGTGTGAAATTGTTTGTCCAAATCATTTTCCTCAAATGGCAACAGTTCGACCTAATATTTTTGTTGCGGAAAAAGAAGAGAGCAAAACAGTTCTTTTGACAGAAATTAAAAACTTAGTCTTTAAAGCAAATAAAAAAATTGTTGTCCACGCAGAAAAACCACTTTTATCAAAAGGTGACAGCATTGCCAATGCAAGTCGTGTGCTTGCAATTGGTCGAGGTGCATCCGATAAAAAAACGTTAGTGCTTATCGATGAACTTGCTCACAAACTTGGAGCTAAAATTGGTGTAACGAGACCGCTTACAGATTTGCCTCAATTTAGTGTTGAAGATCAAATTGGCCAATCAGGTAATTCAATCGCACCTAAATTACTCATTAATTTAGGGTTACATGGTGCTGTTCAATTTACTGCAGGCATAGAAAAAGCAGAACTTGTTATTTCAGTAAATAAAAATGAAAAAGCGCCGATTTTTGATTATTCTGATTACCAATTCGTCGGCGATGCTCAAGCTTTCGTTGAAGCAATGCTTAAAGTCATTCAATAAATGTGTTTTAATAAAGTTTTCTTTTTGCACAAAGATGAAAAAGATATGCTATAATTATTTATGCGTATTTAGAATATAAAGAGGAAGCGTATATATGAGAAATGAAATTTTCGATCTCTTTCATTTGAGCTACATTTTTGGATCGTTACTAATCACTGTTGCACTTATCTTTTTGATTCGTAAAAAGGTGACACAAAGGACCCATTTCAACCGTTTAGTAAAATTTTTTGGGTTGTTGACAGTTTTCCTACATTTAAGCCCTCTTTGGTTAGACTTTTTAGTTTATGGTCGTGCTGAAGTAAATGATAATATGATTTTTCCAATCTTTTTCTGCAATTTATCGATGTACTTATTATTAATAGTCGCCTTTCTTGAAAAAAGAGACACTCCTTTTTTCAAATACTTAGCAATGGTTACCGCTTACTCTGGTATTATTGGTGCTTTAATCTCATTGATTTATCCTGAGTATTATGTAAGTGGTAATGGGTTAACATATCCAATCATTAAAAGTCTGTTAAGTCATAGTACGATGCTTATAGGAGGATTTATTTTAGTCATTGGACACTATTTCCCAGTTCAAAAGCGAAACACCCTTATTTATTTTATTGGCATGCTAGGTTTTGGTTTTATCGGTTTAGTCGTCAATCTACTCTTTAGACTTTATCAATTAGGCCCCGTCAATGCGATGTATCTACAAAAGCCACCTCTCGAAGAGGCACCATTCTTAAACGTCTTTGTAATAACGGCCTTAATGTTAATAACAATCTTTGGTTTAACCACGCTCCATGAAAAACTCACAAAAGGAAAAGTGACTTTTAAAAAAGAAGAAACAATTCAAATATAAAAATGATGAAAACTGGCGGATGTCAGTTTTTTTAATCAGCAAATCCGTGTTAAAATATAACTATTAACGAAGGAGCATGAAGATGCGGATTTTTATTGGAATTGGTTTAAGCACAAAAACAAAAGAAAATCTTTATGAACTGCAAAGAAATTGGCTGCGGTTTGTCAGTAAGAAAAATCCTACACTTTTCGATAACTTTCACTTAACATTACAATTTATTGGCGAAGTGTCAGAAAGAGAATTGAATAAGATTGCCGATAAACTAGAGGAATCGTTGGCTGATGTTTCATCATTTTCGATTAAAATTGGTGATGTAGGATCCTTTATTCGTGGAAGTAGTGAAGTCATTTGGGCAGGTGTGACAGATGGAAAAGAAAAATTAAAACACCTTCACCGACGGATTATAGAAGCACTTGAACAAACCGATGTTGTTTTTCGTAAACAAAGATTTACCCCCCACATTACTTTAGCACGCGAAGTTATCTTTGACGATCAAGTTCGCCAACTACCATTGATTAACGAAATTGAATCTGTTAAAACAATTACAATATATCGGAGTCACCGCCCGAATGGGCAACTTACGTACACCCCAATTTATGACTTTATTTTACTGTAAAAAAGAAAGTGACGAATCAAAAATTAATTGATAAAAAGATGGTATTTTCTCTTTTAAAATGGTATGATAAAGATGGAGTTACCAAAAGAGCTCTATATTAAAAAGATCGTTTTTGGATAACGGCTAAAAAAACGTATTTACATCCAAGAAAGGAGAAATGTTCCATGTCTCCAAATAAAGACATTAAGGGCATAAACAATGAAGAATTGGAAAATTTAATTACAGAAACCATCGAAAATCTTGAAAAAATAAAAGAACATCGCCTTGAAGAACGAGGTTCTTTATCAGAGTTGTTTGAAGATGAGATTGTTGTCACAATCAAAAATATGATTGATGTGTTGCGCTTCGAATATATTATTAGAAGAGATTAATTTCCAAGCCCTAATCGTGGGCTTTTTTTATTTATCGAGCCAGTTTTAAAATATTTTGGATGACAAGGTCATCTTTTTTTTCTTTTCGGTAAATTAAATATATACCCCGTTCGATATTAAAATCATTGATATCGAGCTCGACAAACGTTCCGGCTCTCAAATTGGCTTCACAAACAGCTTTAGACATGACACTAATGCCATGTCCTTCAATAATAAGTTGTTTAATTAAAGCGGTGTTATCAATTTCTAAAATGACATCAAGTTCATCCACATTTTCGATTTGACTGGATAAATAATTTTCAAAAACTTTTCTAGTGTGGGCTTTTTCATGACGTAAAATAAATTTCTCATTTTTTAATTCACTAAAATCGATTCCTTTTTTATCTTTTAAAGGGTGATGATTTGGTGCAATTACGATGAGCTTATCCTTAAGAAGCAGTTTACTCACAAATTCATCATTATGGGGATTTCCATCAATGATGGCGAAGTCAAGCTCATAATATTTGAGTCGTTCATAAATGTTTTCTGTAATGTCCGTATGGAAGTTATAACGAATCTCTGGAAACTCTTCCTTTAAGACATTTAAAATTTCTGGAATAAAATAACTTCCTGCAGTCAGTGTTATACCAATATCAAGACGTTTAAACTCGGTAAAATCACTGACCAACTCTTTTTCGATGTTATGATTTAAAGCAATCAATCGTTTCGCATTTTTAACTAAGACCTTACCTTCGGTTGTTAAAATAAGGTCACGACCTTTTTTATCAAAAATTTTAATTTGGTAGTAGTCCTCTAAAGCTTTAATGTGCTGCGTAACGGCAGGTTGACTAATGTTAAGAATCTCTGCTGTTTTAGTATATTTTTTTTCTCTTGCTAAGACGACCAGTGTATTCAATTTATCATTTATCATAGTTGTTAAACCTCCTCTCTTTTTATTATAACACAATCTTATAACATTATAAGAGATAATAAGATTGATTGATAGTAAAAAAAATGCTATAATTGTTTTTGAGGAGAGATGAAGATGATTTTTAGCATTTACGATCAATTTAATATTCCGGTTGTTGCTACCACTTTAATTGGCTTATCTATCATGTTATTCGTTGGTTTCTTGCTAACGCGAATAACAAAAAAATTAAAGCTTCCAAATGTCACAGCATACATCTTTACGGGGATTATATTAGGGCCACTTTTCCGAGCAATCTTTAAAGAAGACATTATCCATCCTGACGTTGTTAAGGGGATGGATTTTCTAACAGACGTTGCTTTGGCTTTTATCGCCTTTGGTGTTGGACGCTTTTTTAAGCTCGAAGTATTAAGAAAAAGTGGAAAAAGCATTTTTATCATTACTTTAATGGAATCGTTAATGGCCTCTGTTTTAGTCTTTTTAGCGATGCACTATTTATTCCATATTCGTTTCGAACTCTCCCTATTATTGGCAGCAATTGCTTCAGCAACCGCGCCTGCTTCAACAATGATGACGATTCGCCAAACTCGAGCGAAAGGGGACTTTGTCAATACTATTTTACAAGTGGTATCATTAGATGATGCGGTGTCCTTAATTTTATTTAGTATTAGTATTGCTGTTATTACTGCAGTTGATAGTACAGGTGGTTTTAACGCTTGGATTATTATTAAACCAATTTTATTAAACTTCGCTATTATTGGTATTGGGATGTTATCTGGTTTTATTTTGCATAAACTGATTACGCAGTCTCGTTCAACCGATAACCGCTTAATTATTGTTATCTCGATATTATTTTTATTTAGTGGTGTCGCAGCTATCTTCGATATATCACCTTTATTAGGGTGTATGGCGATGGGTATGGTGTACGTAAACGTTTCTAAGGATGAAAGTTTATTCCGTCAAGTGGATTATTTCTCTCCCCCAATATTGACATTATTCTTTGTCCTCTCGGGAATGCGACTTGACTTTGGCATGTTGATCTCAATTGGCTTGGCTGGCGTTGTTTACTTTGTTGTACGTATCATTGGAAAATATGGTGGTGCTTCATTGGGTTCAGTTATGGCAAAATCAACACCAAACAATATCAAGTATTTAGGTCTTGCGTTAATTCCGCAAGCGGGCGTTTCTTTAGGTTTAGCAGCTTTAGGTTCACGGATTTTGTCAAGCTATGGTCTTTTTGATGATGCGGCTATTTTGACAACAATTATTATTGCCTCAGGTGTTCTTTATGAAATTTTTGGTCCACCATCAGCAAAACTTTCGCTATACTTAACAAATTCTTATGAAAAGATAGAAAAAAATCCGATTAAAAGTGGTGCTTAATAATAAAGGATTAATATAAAAAGAAAATCTCCCCAACGGGAGATTTTTTTATGAGTCATGAGAAGAAGTTGTTTATTCGTAATCGTAATCAATATCGCTACCAATACTTATATTTAAACGGTTCCAAGTATTGATTTGACTGATCATAATAATCAAACTAGCAAATTCAGCTTCGGTAAAATATTTAAGAACATTTTGTCTTGTTTGTTCATCAACAGGTGCATCCGCTACTAGTGTCACCTTTTCAGCTAAGTCAAGAACAGCTTTTTCTTTATCACTAAATAAGGCCGTGTCGTGCCATGCGCTTAATAAGTGCATTCTTTGGTGTGTTTCACCAATTTTTAAGGCATCTTTATAGTGCATATTCAAGCAAAATGCACAACCGTTAATTTGGGAAACACGAATCTTAATAAGTTCTTGAATGATCGGATCAATAGACGTTGTTTTTAAATATTGTTCAATGCCGATATAATGCGTCATTACTTTTTTAATGTGTTCATAAAATGTTTTTTTATCCATGATTTCATCACCTTTCTAACCTTATCTTATTCCTTATTTTTTAAAAGTCAAAAGGAATGCTTAACTGTCTAAAAATGGTCAATTTTTATAAATATATGAGGTTATTTTTGCAATTAAAACCTTTCGTTTTATAAAAGTTGGTTTTGGATTTTTGCAGCAAAAATGTTGCTAAAAAATTTAGATTTTATATAATAAGCACAAAAGGAGGGAGATTTATGGACAAATTCCAAGAAATAGGCAGTTTGTTTTTAATTGCTTTATTAGTGGCAGTCACTAGTTTCCCAATTATTTTGGGTATGGCTAGATGGAAACGGAAACTTCTGTTTATTTTTCCCATCATTTTCTTTATCTTGGCGGCCTTCTTTTGGATTACTGGATTTATTGCTCAAGATTGGGGCCGTTTAGGATTACTTATTTATGCCGGTTTCGCAACAATCCTTTTCGTCGGAACAGGAATTTCTTCAACTGCAGTTTACTTTTGGGAAAAAAGAAGAGCCAT
>JALNWO010000101.1 GCA_023230825.1 Acholeplasmataceae bacterium | reverse complement strand
TTCCGATGGACCAATATCGGTTAGATCAATATAAAAATGAAAAAGGCGATACTACTTTTTTAATCGAAGGAACAATTACTAAACTGGAAATTCGTGAATTAACAAACACCAGACTTTTATCATTTGTTCTTTATGATGACGATGATGCAATTACAGTAAAAAACTTTTTAAGATTTCCAAAAGATATTGAAATTGCCGAAGCCTTAAAGGACGACGACCAAGTTCAAGTCGAAGGAAATGCTCAATTTGACACGTTCCAAAAAGATGTTGTAATTTTCGCTAGAGCCATCCATTTTGTTGAAAAACCGAAACGACAAGAGCGGATGGATCGAGCAAAAGAAAAACGAGTTGAGTTTCATGTCCATACTAAAATGAGTAATATGGATGGCGTTACCGATGCCTCCAGTTATATTGAAAGAGCAATTAAATGGGGTCATGAAGCAATCGCTTTTACCGATCACAATGGCTTATATGCCTTTCCAGAAATTCATCAAGCGACGAAAAACAAGAAGATTAAACCCATTTATGGTGTGGAGTTGGATTTTGTTGATGAAGAAGCTTTTCAAGTAGTTAGTCCTGCCTTAGAGGACATCGCTTTTAAAGATGCGACTTTCGTTGTTTTTGATATTGAAACGACAGGTTTATCGTCTGCTCGTGATCAAATTATTGAAATTGGTGCCGTTAAATTAAAGCAATCAGGTATTATTGAGCATTTTCAACGCTTTGTCAATCCTCAAGAATCTTTGTCTACATTTACGACAGAATTAACGAGCATCACTGATGAAATGTTAAAAGATGCTCCAACAATTGATCAAGTATTACCAGAATTTTTAGCTTTTGCAGAGGGGAGTATTTTGGTTGCCCATAATGCTTTATTCGATATTGGCCATATTGCAGAAAATGCGCGGAAATTAAACATCGATTTTCCTCATGAATATGTTGTCGATACTTTAAATATTGCTCGCTATTTCTACTCACAAAAGTTAAAACGGTTTAATTTGAAAGCAGTAGCAAAACACTTTAAAGTGAAACAAACTCAACATCACCGTGCTGATGACGATGCTGCTGTGACTGCACAAATTTGGTTGAGCATGATGCAAGACTTCGCGAAAGAAGAAATTCGCACATATTTAGAACTTCATCAAGCGATCGATGTTAAAGAGGCATGGAAACATCAAATGCCTTATCATCTTAATGTTTTAGTGCAAAACCAAGCGGGATACAAAAATTTATTTCGTATCGTCAGCGATGCTTTAACCGACCATTTTTATAATGGACCAAGAACATTAAAGACAGTTTTAGAAAAATATCGTAAAGGATTGCTCGTTGGTAGTGGTTGTGCCAATGGGAATGTTTTTGAGATTGCTTTAAACCAAGATGAAGAAACTTTGAAAGAAGCGATTGCTTTTTATGATTACATTGAGGTTCAACCGCCAAAAGCATACGAACATTTAAAAACAGACATCGGCCAATTCGCTGAAGAAATTATTGAAGCGACACTAACAAAAATTATTCATTTAGCAAAAGCACAAAAGAAAATAGTTATCGCAACCGGTGATGTCCATTATTTAGATAAAAATGATGTTTTATACCGAGAAATCTATATTCGTACCCCCCTTGTTGGTGGTGGGATTCATCAACTACATAAATATGATACGATGCCAGAACAGTATTTTTTAACAACAGAAGAAATGCTTCAAGCGTTTTCCTTTTTAGATCCAGAACTAGCTGAAGAAATTGTTGTGAAAAATACACGACTTTTAAATAACCAAATCGAATATGTTCAAGCTTTCTCTGAACATCTATATGCTTTACCAGACGATGCCTTTGTGGATCAATTAGGGATTGAATCTATTTCAGGTGAAGTCAAACGTCTCGTTTATGATCAACTTGAAATTCTTTATGGAAATAACCCCCACCCGCTTGTTACAGAAAGACTTCAAAAGGAGCTCAATAGTATTATTGGTAATGGGTTTGCTGCAAACTATTATATCTCACATCTTTTAGTGAAAAAATCATTAGAAGAAGGTTATTTAGTTGGTTCGCGCGGTTCTGTTGGCTCATCGATTGTCGCAACCCTTCTTAATGTAACAGAAGTAAATCCATTAAAGCCACACTATCGTTGTCCTAACGGAGACTTCACTGTGTTCTCATTAACGGACGAAGAAAAGTTAAAATATGGTCTTTCACAAGAAGAAAAAGCTTTCCAACCTTATTTTGAAGCCGTTCAATCAGGTTATGATTTACCCGACCAAAAATGTCCTTTTTGTCAAGCGGTTTTAATTAAAGATGGCCATGATATTCCATTTGAAACTTTCTTAGGTTTTGAAGGAGAAAAAGTGCCAGATATCGATTTAAACTTCTCTGGGGATTATCAAACAAAAGCCCACGATTATGTGCGGGAACTGATTGGCATCGATCACACCTTTAGGGCTGGAACGATCCAGACGGTTGCGGAACGAAATGCTTTTGGTTATGTCAAAGGCTATTTAGAAGATAAGCAACTTGAAAAACGGCCAGCACAAATCGAAAGATTAGCGAAAAAAATTGAAGGCGTAAAACGATCAACGGGCCAACATCCCGGTGGGATTGTTGTCGTTCCAAAATCGAAATCCATTTTTGATGTCACCCCGATTCAATATCCTGCAGATGATGTCAACAGTGAGTGGAAGACGACCCATTTCGATTACCATTCTTTTGAAGATAACTTATTAAAATTAGATTTACTCGGTCATGATGATCCGACGATGATTAAATATTTAATGGACCACGTTTATTTACATCCTGATCAATTCCCCTTTAATAAAGCCCAAGATATTCCTCTTGACGACCCAAAAGTATATCAACTTTTTTCAGGGACAAAAGTGATTGGTCTTGAACCTCATGAAATTTTAAGTGAAGTTGCGTCTTATGGCATTCCAGAATTTGGTACCTCATTTACAAGACAAATGCTTGTGGACACAAAACCAACGACATTTGCTGGGTTAGTAAAAATTTCGGGATTATCACACGGAACCGATGTATGGTTAAAAAATGCACAAGCACTCATTAATGGTCAAACCGAATACGGCAAAATCCCCTTTAAAGATATCATTGGGTGCCGTGATGACATAATGGTTCAATTAACTGACTTTGGTATGTTACCCCTAAAGGCTTTTGAAATTATGGAGTTTGTCAGAAGAGGAAAACCTTCTAAAGAAAAAGCCAAATGGTTAACTTACGAACAAGAAATGCGTAAACACCGGATTCCTGATTGGTATATTTGGTCCGCAAGTAGAATCAAATATATGTTTCCAAAAGCACACGCGACGGCATACGTCATTATGGCCATGCGTATAGCTTGGTTTAAGATTTATCATCCCCTTTTATTTTATAGTGCCTTCTTTACAAAGCGGGCCACTCAATTTGAATATGAGACGATGATGATTGGTTCAAATGCCATCCGTAACCGCCTTCAAGAAATTCAAAAAATTCCAAATTACTTACTAAAAGCAAAAGACGAAGCACTGAATGTAACCTTATCGGTTGCTTTAGAAATGACGCGACGTGGCTTTAAATTTTTACCTGTTGACATTATGAAATCAGATGCGAAAGAATTTATTATGGAAGAAAATGGGTTAAGAATGCCTTTTACAGCGATTGATGGCCTTGGTGATCAAGTAGCCGAAGATATCGTTGTTAAACGAAATGAGCGTGCCTTTACTTCGTTAGATGATGTTCGTGACCGAACAAGGATTAATAAGACTGTTTTTGAAAAAATGGAGAGTTATGGTGCCTTCAAGGATTTAAATTCGGAAAATCATGTGATTGAGTCAGGTTTGTTTGCACTTTAAAAGTGAACAAGTTATAATGTAAGCAGTGATTTAATACAGCAAAGGAGTGATTTTCATGAGAAGTTCAAACCCTGTTTTTAGTAAAATTCAAAGAGAAGAAGCGTATGTTGGTGCGAATACAGCGAGTTATCGTGGCATTAGTTTAAAAACAATGTTGCTTTTAGGACTTGCCGTTTTATCTGGCGTTTTCTTAATTTCAAGTTTATACCGGCAGTCATCTACCGGTTCTATGGATGTGTCCAGTTTAAGTGGTTTGTTATTTGGATCAATGGCTGTTGCTTTTATTTCTGTGTTAGTCGCCTCATTTGTTCCAAGATTGGCGATGCCCTTTTCGATTCTTTATGCAGTATCAGAAGGGGTTGCTTTAGGCTTTTTAACACTCATTCTTGAAATCATTGTTCCAGGAATTGCGATTACTGCGATTATCGCAACCGCAACAATTTTCGTTGTTATGCTTTTCTTATATTCAAGTCGAGCCATTCGTGTGACCCACAGATTCCGTAAAATTATGTATGGTGCACTCTTTTCCATCTTAATTTTATCTGTTGTTTTTGGTCTCCTATATTTCATCGCCCCTGGCGTTGTTGCCTTAGTCAGTCAAAATACAGGGCTCGCACTTATCGTTTCTGGTGCGTTAATTATTTTTGGAGCTCTGATGTTAACACTGGATTTTGATCGTGCAGAAACGATTGTTGAAAGTGGCGCTGATAAAATGTATGAGTGGGTTGTTGCTTTAGGTTTAATGGTAACAATTGTTTGGATTTACGTTGAATTACTAAGATTTTTATTAATTATTGCATCAAGAAGAAATTAAATTAAAAATCAGTGAGAGAAAATAGTAAAAATTGTAAAGCTTTTTCAGTGAGCATCGGCTAGTGTGAACGATGCAAGTGGTCGATTTTGAATTCATTCTTGAGAGATGCTAATCCCATCCGTTTTCTGCGTTAAAGAAAAAGAGGGCCAGATCTGTATCTGGAACTAAGGTGGTACCGCGGAATTTTTCGTCCTTAGACATTTGTCTAGGGATTTTTTTATAGCAAATTAAAGGAGAAGTGAAAAATGAAAGAGTTATTGAAGCAAATTAAAACCGAAGCTCTTTTTGAAATTGAACAAGCAACAACGATAGGAGCCTTAGAGGCTGTCCGTGTGGGCTATTTTGGGAAAAAGGGCCGTTTAACTGAAGTAATGGGGCAAATGCGTCATTTGGATCCAGCAGAGCGTCCAGCCTTTGGTCAAGCTGTCAACACCATTAAAGTTGCCATTGAAGCTGCGTGGACGGCACGAAAACAAAATCTTGAAGAAGCCATCCTTATTGCAACCCTACAAAAAGAACAACTCGATGTGACGCTCCCAGGACTCCACCTTTATCAAGGATCGATTCATCCGTTAAATCAAGTCATCGAAGAAGTTGAAGACTTATTTTTAGGAATGGGTTATACCGTTGAAGAAGGACCTGAAGTTGAACTTGACTTATTTAATTTTGAAATGATGAACATTGCTAAAGACCATCCTGCACGTGACATGCAAGATTCGTTTTATATCGATGATAAAACGTTATTAAGAACACAAACATCACCGGTTCAAGCACGAGCCATGCTGAAAATGAAAGGGGAGCCATTAAAAATTATTTGCCCTGGTAAGGTCTATCGAAAAGATGACGATGACCCGTCACATTCACATCAATTTATGCAAATTGAAGGATTGGTTATCGATAGAGACATTACATTGGCACATTTAAAAGATACCCTTTTAACAATGGTACGTCATTTGTTTGGACCTGAAAGAGAGATTCGTTTACGCCCGTCCTATTTCCCCTTTACAGAACCGTCAATGGAAGTGGACGTTCTTATGCAAAAACAAGATGGAACGACTGAATATATTGAAATTTTAGGTGCTGGCATGGTTCATCCAGAAGTGCTTCGGATGGGCGGCTATGATCCACAAGTTTATCGTGGTTTTGCTTTTGGTGTCGGTGTTGAACGGATCGCCTTATTGAAATACCACATTGATGATATTCGTCATTTTTATACAAACGACATTCGCTTTTTACGCCAATTTAAAGAGGGGGTATCATCATGATTATTACAAAAAACAGTTTACAAAAATGGATGAAAATACCCGATCAGATTGCGGAACTAACCAATCAGAAAATCATTGAAGTCGAAGCTTTTTCACCTTTAGTTGAAGCGACAGGTCTGATTATTGGAAAAGTATTAACTTGTAACCCTCATCCTGATGCAGATCGTCTTAAAGTAACAACTGTTGATATTGG
>JALNWO010000100.1 GCA_023230825.1 Acholeplasmataceae bacterium | reverse complement strand
TTCATATCCTAAACTAACCAAATACTGTTTTAAAATATCAAAAAAGATGACAGGTCTTGCATTACCGATATGAATATCATCATAAACGGTTGGTCCACAAACATATAAGGTCACCTTTTTTTCGTGATGCGGAATAAAATCTTCAATTTTTTGTGTGTAGCTATTATAAACTTTAAGCATGATTTAACCTCCGCTTGTTTCTATTATAATGAAGTTCTTGTTAAATAACAAGATATGAGAATATAATTGTTTTATGAGATGGCTTTATAGACGAATTTACCAGTTTTTTATGAACGAACAATATCGCGTAGTTTTTCAAGGATTTCTACCATTGCCCATGTGTCTTGTTTACAGTATTCAATTAAGTTTCGTACGGTATCTTCATGGGTTTTTCTGTCCATGTTAGGGAAATTCGCATATGCAACCAAAGCTTCAGTCCCGTTTTTAATATTTAAATCATCGTATTTTAAATCAGTAAAAACAGGCAAGACTTTTTTAATGGAATAAGAACCGTTTAAGTCGTTATGATAGTAGACAATTCCCTTGGCTTCATCACCATCAAAGCCCAATGCTTTGTAAAATTTCTCATTTCCTTTAACAAAATCCATTAAATCCACAATTCTTAGGATCATTCTTTCTAGTCGCTCAGCATGTTGGGGGTATAAAAGCGCCATTTCTTTTAAGCGTGCTTTTTCGAAGGATTGATTGTAAACCAAAATCGAGCCATCGTCATCTTTTATGACGTTGAGCATGTTTTCTACGAGTGCCAACCGTAAATCATCATGGGTTTCAGCTAAAAAGCTGTAATTATCCTTATCTTTATCACAAACACCTGGCTCTTTTTCAATGTGAATAGAAAACTGGAAAAGAGATTGTGTATATGGTTTCTCGCCATTAAAGCGTGGTAAAGGGCAAGGGAAAGTTTCAAAATCAAGGTGGTAAATGGGGTAACGGAGAGAGTCGATTGCACGACGTATTTTTTCATAATTGATATATGGAACTTGTGATTCTATCACATTTCTTTGAATCACGTTATTGTCACGGTTAAGCCATTCTCGAGGAATGTCTAAAGCAGAAACATAACCTTCATTTAATAAATCATAAAGTGCGTGCTTCTCACCATTAGGCTCCTTAAAACCATGGTGTGCATGAAGATAGGTGAAGATCGAGTTTTCATCTGGGATATGCCCATAACATATCGGCGTGAAAAGACATTCGCGTGAATCTTTTCTTTGACAATGTCGTCCCAACGGGACTGGGGTAGCATCCATCTCATTTAATCTTCTAATAACGGTTTGAGCATCTTCTTCTAATTGCGGTAACATCTCTTTCGTTAATAAAGTAATATCAATGAAAGTAATGATGTCATCTGTGTAAAGAGGCAGTCCTTTTTTGTCCAACTGACCATCAAAAACATAATCGGCATTTAAGACGCCTAAGTAATATTCAACTTTCTTCGATGTTTTTAAAGCGTGTTCTAAAACAAAGCGTTGAAAAGCGACGTCATACGTATAACGTCCAACTTTATGAAGTCTTTCGTGTAAAGTCGCAACTTTTTGGTCGTATTGTCGGTTCGTTTCAAGACCTAAAGCATGTCTTAGTTGATAAACACCACTGGGCATTTCAACAAACAATGGTAACTTTTCATCATTTAATTTAAAATTAAGGTCTAAAAACTTCTTTGAAGTAGTTGCTTTAACTTCAAAAATACGAATGGTGTTTTCATCTTCTTGATAACCGTCTAAAAAACAGTAAAAAG
The DNA here is from genome assembly GCA_023230825.1 of Acholeplasmataceae bacterium. Classification (GTDB taxonomy): domain Bacteria; phylum Bacillota_I; class Bacilli_A; order Acholeplasmatales; family Acholeplasmataceae; genus Mariniplasma. The sequence goes on along the minus strand of JALNWO010000100.1, from coordinate 4,352 downwards.
TGAAACCATCTTGTTCAAAAGAAAACCTTTTTTGTTGGTAAGTATCGAGTGCATAGACCGTTTCGCCCGAAAATTTTTTCTCAATGATTTGTCCACTAAGTACTTCTAGTTCATCGTAGTACTTCATCATTGCTTCAAGTTGAGGATCACTTTTTTCTAGGAGGTCTTCGTTGTCTTCATCATACATGTCACTTAAAATAAGTGCTTTTTTCTGTTGGTTTTCCTCACTCATCAACTCACTTAGTTCGTCTGACTCAGTGAAGGACACCACCGCTTTTTCTTTTTCTCTTCTAAGCTCATCTAAAGCTGCGTATCGATCACAACGCATGTAGTTTATAAACCGTGTTTTTGAGATGAACATCTATCTCACCACCTTATTCATATTATAGCATGAAAAATGCGACATGTTCTGTCGCATTTTCTTTCATTCTAAATAAGAATTAACCCATTCACTGTTGAAATAATCGGTTAAATCTAAGATTTCGTTGACATCATCTTGATCGACAATGGAAACATCGTTGAGTGTTAAATGTTGCGTGCCATAAACACCGCTGTTACTCGTTGCCTTAAACCGATCAAACCCAAAGGTTTGTGAGAGTTCATGGTTGACATCATCTGAGAGCATAAACGTCATGGTTCCGTTTAAATAGACCAGACGGGTTGCGGCAATGTTTTTCTCATAAAAACCAATGAGTCCACCAACACGAAATTGTTTATAAATGTTTTCATCACTTTGATCATGATCATGAGTCAAAGTGAGGTTACCACTAAAGTATCCATCTAAAATCCGACTGTTTGCTTTTCCGACAAGTCCACCAGCAAATAATGTGTATGTTGCTTTTGTTGTGGCGTCTCTTGTTGGATATTTAATATCTAAATGCAAATTACCTTCATTAATTAATTCACTCAGTGCGCCACCATCAGCAAGCTGTCCAGTTACACCACCAATAACATGATTCACAGAATCATTTCTTGGTTGTGTTCCTAATGCTGTGAAATAAATATCGGAATTGGTATACGCTTGTTTCAATTTAGCTGTATTTGTTTGTAAGCCAACGATGCCGCCAATTTGAACATCTGCGGATGATGTTGTTTTTACATGAATGAGAGAATCAATAAACTTGACATTTTTAATTGAACCTCGAGACTCACCAGCAATACCCCCAACAGTCACCTTTAAGGTACTTGAGGATTGGAAAACAATGCTTGCATTTTTAACAGTCACATCTTCTACGAGTGATGCTTCTGATGTAGAATGTGCATAAACAATCCCAACACGAGTCGATGTGCTCATCGAAAGAGGTTCATCTTCAGTCCCGATGGTAATGTTTTCTAAGGTTAAGTTTTTAATTTTACCAGATGTTAAATAGCCAAAGACAGCCGTATACTGCGTTATTTTATTAAAAGTAATATTTTTAAGAGTATATCCTTTACCATCAAATTCTCCCGAAAAACCTCGGGCAGCGGTTCCAAATGGAGATTCAAATTCGACATCAGTAAAATCAATATCTTGGCCCAATTCAAAGCGACCACTTCGGTTATTTGTCATTGCGAAAAAATCTTCAGGGGTACGAATGACAACAGCCGTTTCTTCTAACGTTGTTACTTTCACACGTTTCACTTCGATAGAGTCACGTCCTGCAGTTGCGATCACGCGAATAGTAAAAACGGTATTTGGTTCAATACTGGAGAAAGTAACTGTTTCAGCGTTTTCTGTTAACGTCTTTTGTGTTCTTAAATTACCAGCATCTGTATACAAATAAACAACGACTTCACCCGTAATCTCTTGATCAGGGTCAACAATGTTAACATCAAATGAAACACTGTTGTAGCTAATGTTAATATCTTCAATGGTAGCTGTAATATTGGTTTGAATTTCTTCTTTACAAGCTGTAAGTAAAAGCGTAATGAGTAAAACGAAAATTAAACTAATTCTTTTCATAAAGCACCTCGCAATTGTTTGAGTGTTTGATCAAGTCTTGAGTGAACAAGTGTTTCACCCAGTAAAACCAGCAAGTCAGGAAGACTAGGTCCGTGCATATCGCCGGTCGTCGCAATCCGTAATCCCATGAAAAGGGGTTTACCTTTGACTTGAGCTTCTTGTCCTGTTTGTCGGATTGCTAGTTCAATGTTTTCTCGATTAAAAGGGGCTTTTTGTAGTTGATTTTTAAAAGTTTCCAAGACAAGGGTACTCTTGTTTTCGACTAAAAAAGCGAGTCCTTCTTGAGAAAGGGTTAATGATTCATGAATGAACGCTTGATATAAAGTAACAATTTCACCGACATAACTCATGCGCTCTTGGAAAAGACGTAACAATTGATGTAACCATTCCTCATTCAAAATAGGGATGTTGTTACTCTCTAAAAATGGACGACTCATTTGTGCAAGTTCATCAATACCTAAATTTTTAAGATAGCGACTATTTACATAAGTTAACTTATCTTTATCGAACATCGCTGGCGCCTTCGATAAACGACTTGGGTCAAATTGTTCAATGATTTCTTGTGGCGATAATATCTCTTCATTACCAGTTGGTGACCATCCTAATAAAGAAATAAAATTAAACATTGCGTCAGGCAAATAACCTAGGTCGCGGTATTCAGAAATAAACTGAATGATATTCTCATCACGTTTTGAAAGTTTTTTCTTTTCTTCGTTGACTATGATGGCCATATGTCCAAATAGAGGTTTATCCCATCCAAAAGCATCATAAACCATCAATTGTTTGGGTGTATTTGTAACGTGTTCTTCACCTCTTAACACGTGGGTGATTTCCATTAAATGATCATCAATAACAACTGCGAAGTTATATGTGGGAATACCATTGTCTTTTAAGATGATCCAATCTTCAACATCCTTACTTTCAAATTTAACATCACCACGCACCAGGTCTTGAAAATGAAACGTTTCCTTTTCCGGGACTTTAAAACGAATGGCATAATCGGTTGCATCTTCTCGAAAATCTTTATACGCAAGCCCTTTATCTAAAAGATCATGCGCATATTTTTGATAAAGTTCAAGTCGCTCAAGTTGACGATAAGGCCCAAAAGGGCCGCCTTTATCAGGAGATTCATCCCAGTCAATTCCGAGCCAACGTAAGTTATCAAGCTGCGAAGCTTCTCCACCTTCGACGTTTCTTTCAATATCAGTATCTTCAATACGAATAATAAAATCACCACCATAATGGCGGGCAAATAAATAGTTGAATAAAGCGCTTCTGGCATTACCAATATGTAATAAACCTGTTGGACTAGGTGCATAACGCACACGAACTTTCTTCATGAACATCCTCTTTCTTTTGTATTTCAATTATAAAACAATTCGCTATCAAGCACAACTGTTTCTCAATTATTTTCCAAATTTTAAAGACCCCTGATAACCAATCGACTCTAAGTATCGATTGACTTGTTTCCGGTTCCTAAAGACAATCGTTTTCTCTGCATATTGTTCTTGATAACTTTTTAAGAGTTGTTTCGAACTTTTACGGCGGCCACTAAAGAGAATCCACCAAATAAAACTAAAATTAAGACGTTCTTTACACCCTTCAGCGATGGTATCACGATTTTGGTTACGATATTTAATTCTGCGCAATATCGCTCCATAAAGACATTTAAAACGATTGAAATCAAAAATAAACAATTGGTCACATGCTTTATATCGTTCGGGAACAAGTTTGCGATATTGTCCATCAATAATCCAACTTTCCTTTTTCATAAAAGCATGGATATCCTGTTCAACGAGTTCAACATCTCTTTTTACCCAATTGGGTCCAAAAAAGATGGTGTCGATATGAAGAACATCAATTTGATAATGTTTGGAAAGACGTTTCGCGAATGTCGATTTTCCAGAACTTGAATAGCCAGCAACTACAATTTTCATGCTAAGTCCTCTTTTTAAATAATTTTTTGAATTCAGGGAATTTGGCATCGCCATGTTTAACGAAAAGCATGGCAAACAATGCTAATACCATCGAAATCGTCGCATAAGGGAACAAGATAATTCTACCATAAGTATCCATTAAGAAGCCAGAAAACATTGGGGTAATAATTTGGGCACCCATCGAAGCTGCATAATAGTAACCAGTATATTGCCCAACATTACTTCCTTTAGAAAGTTCTACAACCATAATATATATATTAATTCCAGCAAAACTCCAACCAAATCCAGCAAAGGCGATAATTAATGCCATGCCGACCATTTGATCAGGTTTGACAAAGACGACAGAACCTAAAGTAACAATCAACAAAAAGATACCGATAAGAATTGAGTTTTTTCGTCCTATTTTAATACTTAATAAACCAATTGGGTAAATCGCAGCCACGACAAGACCTTGAGCAACTAAAAAAGGAAAC
>JALNWO010000099.1 GCA_023230825.1 Acholeplasmataceae bacterium | reverse complement strand
GCAGCTATTGTGAGGGAAAACTTATAAAGCATGGCAAAACCAAACAACTAAACCAACGCTATAAATGTAAAAATTGTAACAAAACCCAAGTTGAACAATATAAATACAAAGCCTATCAGCCCAGCTTAAAGAACCTACATGAAATGAAAAAAAACCGCCCCAATTTTATAAAAGAGACGGCTTCTTCGGTGTTTGAGACAAAAGTCCCGTTAGGGTGGCTGCTGGTACCTTTACCGAACCAATTCACCAGCTTATACAATGGGTAAATAGTGTTCAATCAGCATGATAAACATGAACACGTCAAAGATAAATATAATTTTAAAGCCTGGTTCTGTCAAAATATTAACAGCATATCATCTAAAAATGATTGCGTTGGTCACGATGATTATAGATCACATAGGAATTGTATTCTTTCCGGAAATTCTTATGCTTCGCATTATAGGCAGAACAGCATTTATTCTTTATGCGTTCATGATTGTTGAAGGGTTTATTCACACTTCATCATTTCATAAGTACATTAAAAGAATGATGATTTTTTGTTTCCTTTCAGAAATACCATTTGATCTGGCTATTCATGGTAAACTAATTTATTTAGGTCATCAGAATATTTTTTTCACTCTAATATTAGGTATTATAGGTCTAAAATTATTATCAAAAAATCAATCGATTTTCAAAAGGATATTAATATCTCTATCTTGCATGTTTATAGCTTATATTTTAAAATTTGACTACTCATGGTATGGAATATTAGTCATCTTTATTTTCTATTATTTTAGAACCAATACAGTTAATAAATATTTACTTACTTCAATTGCAGGATTATTTGCTTCAGCAGAAGTATTTGTATTACAATTTCTATCCCCGATAGCATTTATTCCAATTTCAATGTATAATCACCAACAAGGAACCAAAACCGGAATAATATATTATTCATTTTATGCGCTACATCTTTTAATGTTTTGGTTTATAAAGACTTACAGAATAATTCTCTAAAAAAACAACAAATATGTAGATTTATTGAAATATATGTTGTAAATTCGCATTATAATAATACATAACGAGCAAGGGCTTTGCGTTCGGGCGGGAGAAATTCGACTGAATTTCGACCACGAACGTTAGCCCGCCTGACGCAAAACCCAAGTTATGTGAGGTGCGGGATTTAAAAACTAAAATTTAAAATTATGCCTATAGATTACAAAAAATATCCGTCAAACTGGAAAACAGAAATAAGACCTACAATAATGGAACGTGCTAAAAATTGCTGTGAATTTTGCGGAGTCAAAAACTATGATACTGGCTTTAGGGATAAATCGGGAGTTTTTTATAATGACAGTTTCATAATTCAACAATTGGAACTTCATGGCATTGATATGTTTGATGAAATACTATCAACTTCTAAACACATTAGAATAGTTCTCACCATAGCTCATTTAGACCACGACATTAACAATAATGATCCGTCAAACTTAAAAGCACTTTGTCAAAAATGCCATTTGAACTACGATAAAGAACACCATAGAAAAAATACTAAAGAAACACTAAATAAAAAGAAAGGACTTGTTGATTTGCCGTTTACCGAGCATCTCACATAACGTTTTGGGTATATATGCAGTACCCGAAGCAGAAACTTAAAAAATTAGTATAAACCTTAATAAGGTATTGCATATATACCTTGTTAGCAACAGTTACATTTATGAACGTATATAGAATATTTACAACAGAAAGAAATGACGTTGGGCAACATACAAAAAGCCAGCCGCACAAACAGCACATTTGGTTTTTGCCGGCACACGAGCCAACGCTAAAAAAACCAAAAGAGCTTACCTTTTTCCGAACCACGACAAGACAATGAATATTTACATTGATAAAAAGCGAAATTATTCACTATAAAACAGCGAATTTGACTATTTTTGCGACAAAATTAAATAGGTTTGAAAATGAACCGAATTAAAGAAATCCTTAAAGCAAAAGGAATAACACAGACTTGGCTTGCTAAGAAAATGAATAAAAGCTACACAACAATAAACGAGTATGCTCGAAATGTTAGACAGCCCAGTGTTGAGGATTTGTATAAAATAGCAGACATTTTACAAGTACAAGCAACTGAATTGTTAGTAAATAAAAAAAACAACAATGATAGAAACTAAAGTTATCATTTCAATTCCCGAAGGAAAAATAAGGGATTATATAGACGGTACAATTCGAGTTGACACACCCGAAGAGTACGTTAGACAGACCGTTGAAAAAAGATTGATTAATGAACACAAATACTCAAAAGAACAAATCAAAATTGAGTATGGAATTCAAATGGGTTCGGGTAAAAAACGAGCAGACATTGTAATTTTCCCAAAAGGAACAACAGAAGAAGAAATGAAAGACCAAGACAATATTTGGTTAGTCATTGAATGCAAAAAAGAATCCGTAAAGCCGACCGACAAAAACAACGGAGTTGAGCAAATGAAATCGTACATGGCTGCTTGCGGAAACTGTGAGTGGGGAATGTGGACAAACGGAATGCACAAGGAAGTTTGGCGGAGAGTTAGGAACGAACAAGGAAAATATGTTTACGAAGAGTTTAACGACATTCCTTCTGCTGACGGTACAACTGACGAACACGAAAGACCAAATCGAAATACTTTAATAAAGGCTTACGAAGACAATTTGCTCTTTACTTTCAAAACCTGTCATAACATTATTTATGTCAATGAAGGTTTGCAAAAGCAACCTGCATTTTTTGAATTTCTTAAAATCATTTTCTGCAAAATTCATGACGAACGTAACTTACTTGAACCAGTAGAGTTTTTCACTACTTCAAAAGAGAGAAATTACAAAGACGGACAAGCCAGCGTTTACAAGAGAATTTCTAAAATATTTGAGGATGTTAAAAAAAGACATGGACAAATATTTGATAAAAATGACGAAATAAAATTAGCACCAAGAACCGTAACATATTTGGTTGCTGAACTTCAAAAATATGCTCTTCTAACTACCAATATTGACATAAAAGGAAAAGCCTATGAAGAAATTGTTGGTGCAAACCTAAGGGGAGATAGAGGCGAATTTTTCACACCACGAAACGTGATGAAAATGGCAGTTGCTATGATTAATCCCAAAGAGACTGAACGAGTTTTGGATAGTAGTTGCGGGACGGGTGGCTTTGTAGTTACAGCTATGACAGCAGTGATTGATTCTTTACGTAAAAGAATGGAAAGGCAATATGGCGAAGAAGAAGGATGGAGTCCGGACGTAAGAAAAGCATTTAACGATAAAATTTCTGAAATTGCTTCTGAAAACTATTTTGGTTTTGACATAAATCCAGACTTGGTAAAAGCAACCAAAATGAATATGGTAATGAATAATGACGGCAGCGGAAATATTCTTCAACTCAATTCTTTATTACCACCTCAAGAATGGGAAGAGGAAACCAAAAAGAAACTTGCAAAGGCATTGGGAATTTCAGCAAGTGATATTCGCAATCACAAAAGTTTGGCTCATTTCGATATTATCGTAACCAACCCACCTTTTGGCTCAAAAATCCCAATTAAAGATCAACAGATTCTTGAGCAATTTGAGATAGCTTACATATGGAACAAAGACGAAGATGGAAATTGGTTTAAAACAGACCGACTGCAGTCAAGTGTTCCTCCTGAACAACTTTTCATTGAACGAATTATTCAACTTTTAAAAGAAGGCGGTAGAACTGCAATTGTTTTACCTGATTCGATATTAGGAGCACCGGGACTCGAATACATTCGTTATTGGTTGATTAAAAACACCAAAATTATCGCAAGTGTTGATTTACATGCTGATGCATTCCAACCAAGAAATGGGACGCAATGTTCTATCTTATTTCTACAGAAGAAAACTAAAACGGAGATTGCTGAGGAAGAAAAGTCAAGACAAATAATCGATTATGATATTTTTATGACTATGATTGATCATATTGGACATGATAAAAGAGGCGGGAAAATCTTCAAAAGAGATGAAAAGGGAAATATTATATTGATTGAAGTTGAGGAACTCGTAAAAGAAAAAGACGCTGACGGAAATCTAATTGCTCGTAAAGAAGTTACACAAAAAAAAATAGTGAATGACCAGACTATTCACGTTGCAGATGTTTTTTCTAAATGGAAAACTAAACAGGGAATAGCATGGTAGATAGAAGCAATTTAGCATATAAGTTCCAAGAAGTTGAAAAGGAAATTGACTACACCTATTTGCCTGACCAACTCAAATACACTTCTGTTTCTTTGTCAGAAGTTCTTAACAATAATCTAAGATTTGAAGCAAGTGCATTTAGTATTGATGCAAAAATTGCAAAAGAAAAAATACTAAATAACAGAAATGGTTATGCTTACGCTTGGTCAATAAATGGTTTTATCAAAGACTGTTTTTATGGTGGTAGAGCTAAAAGAAATTATGTTGCAAAAAATACGCAAGGTGCTATCGGTTTTTTAGGTAGTGCTGAAATGCTAAATATATATCCAAAAGCAGTAAAATTTCTTTCTTCCAATGTAATTAACATTAAACCTTTTAAAGTTGATAAAGGAACAATTCTAATTTCTCGTTCAGGCACAATTGGTAAGGTAACTTTTGTGAACAATACTCTTTCGAAAAATTTGATAAGTGAGCACGCAATTAGAATTATAGCTAAAGAGTATGCGGGTTACTTATTTACTTTTCTTCAAACTAACACAGGACAAACACTTGTGAAGGGCAATATCTTTGGTGCTGTTGTAGACCAAATAGAACCACAACATTTTGAAAATATAGTAGTTCCAAATGCACCTGAAACACTAAAGAAGGAAATACACGAACTTGTAATAGAATCTTACGATTTACGTGACGAATCAAACGATTTAATTGATAAAGCAGAATCAATTCTATACAAAGAACTTCAACTTAAACCAATTGAAGAATTAAAAACAGAATACTTTGACAATTCTGTAGAGTTAAGAAATTACACTACAAAATTGAGTGATTTAAGATTGCGTTTAGACGGTTCGTTTCACATACCTATAGTTAAGCAAGTTGAATCAGCATTAAAGAAAAATGCAAAACAATTAATTAAGCTATCTGATTCAATCTTAACAAAAGATATTGTCCTTCCTGGACGTTTTAGCAGAACTTATGTTGACGCAGAAAATGGTGTGCAGTTTTTGGGTGGTAGAGATTTATTTCAATTAAATCCTACTACAGAAAAGCACCTTTCTAAGGTCGTTCATAAGAAACAATTAGAAGGTGATTTAAAAATTTCTAAAAACGATATTTTGACACCTTCAAGAGGTACAATAGGAAAAGTGGTTTTTGCACCTGAACATTTTTCGGCTAAAGCAATCAGCGACAACATAATTAATATAAGGCCTGCCAATGAAAACATTGCGGGTTATTTGTTCGCAATTTTAAATTCTGAATATGGAAGCATTCTAATAAAGAGACAAATTTATGGTGGTGTTGTAGATGCTATGGAACCTGCAATGTTGTCAAGTATTGATATTCCCCTTTTGAGAAACGATAAAAAACAAAAAGAAATTAATGATTTGGTTTTACTTGCAAACGAACTCAGATACAAAGCACACCTGAAAGAACAGGAAGCTATTAAAAGAATGGAAAATATAATAAATGACACGAAATAATGCCAACGCTTAAAGCTATACACATTTGCAATTCGCACCAGCCATCGCTATAGCCAAAAATTGCAAAAGAGTATGTCTTTGCCAACGCTAACAGACGGACGAAAAAAAGTACGATTGCCCAACATTGGCTATACGTAATGCGGGCGAAATTGCTGATATAAAAGTAATTACATTTAATAAACTCAGTGCTAAATTGAAAGGTAAGTGCCTTGAAATCCCGCACTACGCATAGCCGAGACCGCAGTATTTGGTTATAGCATTGTACTTAGTGTTACAGTAATAGCAAACAACGAACAAGAAGCATTTGATATTGTAGAGAAAGAACACGGTGATAATTTTGTAGGTAGTAAAGACAAGGTATCCGCCCTATGAACTACATCTATTTTTGTTTGGCTAAATTCTTATAATTCTGCGGATATAGCGTGCGGACATTTTTGTGGTTGATTGTGTTGATGTTTTGCAGGGCGTGTTTCAACCATT
>JALNWO010000098.1 GCA_023230825.1 Acholeplasmataceae bacterium | reverse complement strand
TAGGCATTTCAAACTTAGGTGCTTGCCATTGGAAAGAGATGAGTTCAACCAATTGTTTCTGATATGTAAACACTTCAGGATAATCAATAAAACGTTTTTCTATTTCCGCTTTTGAAAGAAAGTGATATTGGCCGTCATCTGGAAGTTGATTATTTTCATTTTCAATTTGGATTAATGCCTCATAAACCGGACGATCTTCTACATGTAAATAAGCGGTTTGATGCAAAGGTACAACACCAACACCATTTAATTTGGTTAAATCAAAAGTGCGGGGGGTTATCATAACTTCTTCGTCTAAATGATCAAGCGATAAACCAACATAAAAGTGGGAAAAAGCGGTTGTCAATTGTTGTAAATAGGTTTCGGCTTGGGCCACATCATTTTGATAAATGAGTTTATGAATAATGGATCGATTCGTCGCGATAAAAACCAATCCTTCTTGATGTGCTATAAGGTCATCATATGAGAGTTTTTCTTGGTTTTTTAACAGACTAATTTTTAAGATATTTTGATAACCAATGTTATTTTTAACAAAGACTAAAAACTCGGTTTGATTTAAATCAAGAGCAACCGATAAACGCAATCCTAAAAGTGGTTTTATTTGATATTTTTGTGCTTCTCGATAAAAATGAAGCATACCATGAAATTGCTCATCTGAGAGAGCTAAAAAAGGGTAACCTTTTTCTTTGGCAGTCTTCACCAATAATTCCATTGGAATCATATTTTTGAGCATTGAATATTCACTTTGGATATAAAAAACACTCATGAAATCACCTCTCTTTATTATACATGGTTTTAAGGGATAAACGAAAATAAAAAAATGCTAGAGTTAGCATTTTAATATTTTGCAAATTCACGACCAAATTGAAGGCAATCTTCTTCTTCCTCTGGACTTGGTGTTGAATTTATTTTCAGTCCAGGTTCAAATAAATTGAGGTTTAGATCTTGAACTCTTTCAATCCAAGCATCCATCCATTCACCATCACCCCATCCATAAGAACCAAATAAAGCTATTTTGCGGCTATCTAGTTGATTTTCTATCTCTTCAAAAAAGGGTTCAAATTCGTCTTCTTCTAATATTTCTAATCCCATTGAAGGGCATCCAAAAGCAATTTTTTCATATGTTAGAGCTTCATCAACATCAATTTCATCGACTTGACGCAAAGTGACATCCAATCCTTCTAAGACTAAACCTTCTGCAATCTTTTCAGCCATCATTTCAGTATTGCCGGTACCTGTCCAATAAACAACTAACACTTTTTCCATGAATACACACTCCTTAGGCTTTTTCTATGCCTTTTTATTATATTCAATTTATAAAAGGTTGTCAAAACATACAATTAGGACTTTTTGATTACTATAAAAATTAAAATACCTGCAATAATAGTAACCGAGAGGATGGGAATGAAATCACTGAATTGAAAAAGATTTGGCGGAGTTTCAATAAAAAGGAATCTAGAAAAAGTGGTTTCATTCCCAAACACATCTATAACGACATAAGTGATTTCATAAACCCCTGACGCCGATGTGTCAATGATTTGCGGCGAGTAATAAATCGAAAATGTTTCTGCTTCTGTTTCAACATGTAAATCCTTTAACAAATCAATTGTTTCAAATCGTTGAATTTTTAATGAAGATCCTGTAACAACCGGTGGTGTTAAATTTTGAATTAAGATATGCAGTGTTTCAATATTTTTATTTCCTGATTGATCAAAAATAGTATAGGTCACTTCATAAAATCCGGGTTGGTTCATATCAAGATTTGTCTCGATTGTTACATCTAAAACTGTTAAAACATCATAATTATCACTCACTGAAGATATGTATGAAAGCAAGTCTGGTTCGGAATCATTTATATTAAACGTCTCAATTGAAGTTTTTAGATCAATTAAAGGCGGCTCGATATCGACAACTAAAATTTCCGCAAAATAAAATGATTTGTTGCCGGATTTGTCGGTAGCTCTAACTGGAAGTTCATAAATTCCAATTTTTTGATAGTCGATTTTACTGTCATCAAATATGATCTGAATATCATGCTCATCATATGCGTCAAAAATACGAAAATATGCTTTAAATTCAGGTGGTTCAAAATCAATGATAATAATATCAATTAATTGTTCAATTTCAGGAGGTATTGAGTCTACAACTGTTAATGTTGTTTCAAAAATCGTTGTATTCTTTTGTAGATCTTGGACTTCTACCGTTAAGAGAAAAAGTCCGATTTGATTAAATTTACAGTTATGTTTATAAGTAATTTTTAAATCTTCTGAACTTGTGAAATTGTCTTTAAAAATAAAATAGTGACTCAGTTGGAGTGGCTCTTGACCTACTTCAAACACGAGTGGTGTTTGAATAGTTACATCTGGTTTTGTTCGATCAACCACCTCAACCGTCATTGACTGACTCGTCTGGTTTCCCGAATGATCGCTAATTGAAAATGTCATTTGGTATTTACCCAACCGAGCTGTATTGATATCGTGCCAAATATGAACTTGTTCTAGACTTAATTCATCGTAATTATCTTTTAATAAAATAATGTATTTTTCTAAATCTTGACGAGATAATAAAGCATGAACTTCAATAGGTTCTGGTGATGATTGCAAAATAAGTTGGGGCGCTTTTGTATCTTGTACTAATAGATAATATGTTTTTTTTGTTTGATTAGATGAACGGTCTGTAGCAGTTATCGTAATGGGATAACTTCCAACGACACGATGATTTAGTTGTGATAAATCGACTTCTGGTGATATTAAATTGTCATAGTTATCTGTAATGGTAAAATATCGGTTAAAATCAAAAGATTCATGAACCTCAAGAATCAAGGGATTTTTTAATGTAATTGTTGGAGGTGTTCGATCTACTACAACGACTGGATGATATTTTTTTGTGATATTAAATGATGAATCCATCAGTTCGTAAATAACAAAGTAATTGCCGACAACTTGCGGGTTTACTTGGCTACTATCGACAGAGAGTTTTAGTTTTTTTATTTCATCATAATTATCTTCATATAATACATCTGTTTCAAAATTAGGAAGTTTCGCTCCAACATCAATAGTAAAAGTTGGAATATAAGTAAAAAAGGGAGGAGTGATATCAACAACTTGAAAAGTAATTTGCACAATATGCTCAAACTGATATTCTTCAAAGATTACTTTGAAATAAACATGATAATTTCTTACATGCGATGTGCTGATGACACTAATAAATGTGCGATTGACTCCATTGCGAATATATTTCGGTGTTGTAGATTTGATCTCATTTCCATCGATAAAAAGACGAGCTTGAGGTGTTTCAACATAATCGTAAATATCAGAGCCTAAAGGGACATTTACAACAGTGTTTTCCCAAACGACTTCTTTCGTTACCTCTTTAACATTTGACGTCCAAAAGGACAAGCCAAAAAGAAAAAATAAAAAAGACATCTTTTCACCTCTAACTTATACTAGAATGATCGATGTCTTTTTACTTTTTTATTTACTTTGAAGCGTTTCTATAACAAATTGATTTTTATATAGTTGATAATACTTTCCACGTTTTTGAATCAGTTCTTGATGGGTCCCCATTTCAATTATTTTTCCCATTTCAAGCATGACGATAACATCACTTTTAACAATTGTCGATAAGCGGTGGGCAACAATAAAGCTTGTTCTCCCTTTTAGCAATTGTCCGATGGCATCTTGAATCACGCGTTCTGATTCAGAATCAATTGAAGATGTTGCTTCATCTAAAACGAGGATTTTTGGATCAGCGATAATCGCTCTGGCAAAGGATATCAGTTGTTTTTGTCCAACTGACAATAAACTTCCGCCTTCTCCAACTAACGTTTTGTATCCTTGATCTAAAGTTTGAACAAAATCATCCACACCAACCATTTTAGCTGCAAAGATCACTTCTTCATCTGTGGCATCAAGACGTCCATAACGAATGTTTTCCATAATTGAAGTACTAAAGAGATGAGGGCTTTGTAAAACATACCCTAAACGCTTATGTAACCAGTGCAGACTTCTATCACGATAATCTTTACCATCAATAAGAATTGTTCCTTCTTTAGGTTCATAAAAACGGGATAACAAATTGACAATTGTCGTTTTCCCTGACCCGGTATGCCCGACTAAGGCAACGCTTTGACCGGCTTGGATTTTAAAGTTAAATTGTTCTAATATGGGTTCTTCTTCCTTGTAATAAAAACCAACATTTTTAAACTCTATTTCCCCTTTTAAAGGCTCCCAGTTTTCTAACTTATCATTAAAAATTGTTCCATATTCTGCTTCTACTTCAGGTGTGTCAACCAGGTCAGATTGTGTTTCAATTAGACCGACAATTCTTTCGGCTGATGCCTGTGCATTTTGGAGATTCGAAATCATTTGTGTCATTGACATGACTGGTTCAAAAAAATTCAGCGCATACGATAAAAACATTTGTAGAGTGCCAATGGTAATGACCGTGTTTAATACATATACAGATCCTTGATACATGGTTGTCCCAACGGCGATATAAGAAATTAGTAAGATGAGAGATGAAAATAAAGCTGAGAAAATAACGGCACGCAAACTATATTTTTTTAAATAGCTAGTCGTTGTGTTAAACTCTGCAATACTTTGGTGTTCGATGCCTAAACTTTTTGTTGTTTTGGCACCAATAAAACCTTCATTAAATTGAGCTGTTAGTTGGGAGTTATGTTTGCGAGCTTTCCTATGATATTTTAAAATTATTTTCCTAAAGAAATAAGCTGTAACTAACATAATCGGTACAATAATGGTCATAATCAAAGCTAGTTTAAAAAACGTGAAAAAAAGAACAATCAACGTTAAAATCATGAGTAAACTAGCCCACACCATATCAACCAATCCCCAAGAAATAATGACTGATAAGCGGTTGGCATCAGAAGTCATCCGTGCCATCACCCATCCTTGAGGTGTTTGGTCAAAATAACTAAAGGATAGACGTTGAAGGTTTTTAAAAGCTTGTCTTCTAAGTTCATAAGAAATTTCCGCTTCAATCGCTCCTGCTTGATGAATAAAACCCCAAACTGTAAAACCAAAAGCAACACCCATTAATATATAAATAGCAGCAAAATAGGGAAGTGTTTCATATGATTTACCAACAAAAAAGGTGTCGATTGCATACCTGTTAATTAAAGGAATTAAAACATCTAAAACCGTTAAGGAAAACGAGAAAATAATTAGTAACGTCACACGTTTTTTTGATGAAAAAACAAGGCGAATAATTTTTTTCCACGTTGACAAATGGATTTTATAATCCACATCTCTTACTTCATCATGTTGCATCGGTATCACCACCTTTTGCTGTTTCAAAAAAGGATGCTTCGAGTTCACCTTGAATATCCCATAACGTTTTATATAACCCTGGTTGTTTAGATAGTTCTTCATGGGTTCCAATGGCTTGAATCGCACCTTGGTCTAAAATAATAATTTTATCTGCTTCTTTCGCTGTGGTAATTCGGTGTGTAATAATAATCGTTGTATGTCTTTGGTCTTTTGCAAGGAGTGCTCGTCTAATCATTGCATCAGTCTCAGTATCTACAGCACTAAGAGCATCGTCAAAGATTAAAATAGGCTTTTGATGAACAAGCACACGAGCAATTGCTACTCGTTGTTTTTGACCACCTGATAGTGTCGTCCCTTTTTCACCAACAACCGTATCATATCCTTTTTTAAAGGAATTAATATCTTTTTCTAAAGCAGCGATTTGAGCTGCTTTAACCACTTGATCTTTTTGAAGATATGCGTGACCAATTGTAATATTTTCATATACTGTTTTTGAATATAAAAATGGATCTTGTAAAACAACACCCGTGTGACTTCGGATATGTTTTTTCGCAATGTCTTTGAGAGGGGTGTCGTCAATTAAAATGTCACCTTCTTGATATTCATGCATCCGCAACAAAAGATTAATAATGGTTGACTTACCACTACCTGTACGGCCAATAAGGGCAACAGTTTCACCCGCTTCGATAATAAAATTGACCTTTTTCAAAAGATGCTCGCTCGTTTCATTAAATTTAAAAGAAACATCTTTAAATTCGATTCGTCCTTTTATTTCAGGTGTTAAGGTTCCATCAATTTCATATTCACTTGGTTTTTCTAAAATTTCATAAATTCGATCAGATGCAACCAAAGCTTTTCCATAAGAATTAATAATTCTTCCTAACATTCTAAGAGGCCAAATTAACATTCCAAC
>JALNWO010000097.1 GCA_023230825.1 Acholeplasmataceae bacterium | reverse complement strand
TCACCATCTTTAAATTTAACGACATCCACATTAGAAATTTCAATACCCGATGCCTTAGAAATTTCTTCTGCTAAGGGTTTGTTAGAACTTAACGCAAACAATTTAATCTTTTGTCCATAAACGATTGACATTTACTTCGCTCCTCTTCGATATTCTTCACTTCTATTATACATGAAATTCAACTGTTTGATGAGGGCATTTAAACAAAAAAAATCTTTTTATAAAACATAAAAAGATTTTTTGTTTTTTTCAATGATTTCTTACTCAGACTCAGGTTCAGATTCTTGAGGACCTAGTTCTAGAACTTCCTCATATGCTTTAACAATTGCATCTTCAATCTGCTTTCTCATCTCACCATGTATTGGGTGTGCAATGTCTCTGAAGGTGCCGTTAGGTGTTTTTTTACTTGGCATCGCTACAAATAATCCATTTTCTCCCTCAATGATTCTTATGTCGTGTACAACGAAACTATCATCGAAAGTAATCGTCGCAACGCCTCTCAGTCTGCTTTCGCTTTGAATCATCTTAACTCTAACATCCGTTATTTTCATTCTGCCCTCCATGACGCAATAAATTATATTAAGATTATAACATAATTCTTTTACTAGTAAAAGTTTTTCAACTGTTTATACACGTTTCAACCACTTTTAGGCCTGTTTTTTCCCATTTTTTTAATAAAATGGTTTTTTTGTTTTGATTATTAATTAAATAAAAAGCAGAACCGCTACCACTCATTTGAATATTTGGATAGACTTTTTGGAGTTTTTTGTACCATTTTTTTAGTTCTGGATACGTTTCTAAAGTCGTGGGTAATAATTGATTATATGTGTGTTTAAAAAATGATGCCCAATCTCCATTTTTATAAAACTGAAAGACCTTTTCAAATTTCATAGACTGAGAACTATTTTTGAATTGGCTAAAAATAGTTTTGGTGGAAACCTCTACTGGAGGAATTAAAAGAGTAATGGATTCGATCGGTGGTTTCTCTATAAAAGTTAAATGCTCTCCCCGGCCTTGAATCAAGGCTGACTCATTGTAAAGACAAAAAAGAGTGTCTGAGCCGAGTGCTAAGGCAGCTTTTTCTAACTCGGTTTGACTGAGCTTCATATCCCATAGCTGATTGAGTCCACGAAGAGTGGCCGCGACGTTCGCTGATCCTCCACCGAGTCCCGATCCAATGGGAATGTTTTTTTTCAATTGAACACGGACAAATCGGTCAATTTGATATGCTTGTTTAACCCACAAAATGGTTTTTAAAATAACATTATTAGGGATGATTATCGATGATTCGACAACATCAGAGTCACTATCAAGAAATGTCAGTTCATCATGGAGTTCAAGAGGAATCATAATTGTCTTTAATTGATGATATCCATCTTCACGTTTACCAACAACATCTAATAATAAATTCAGTTTTGCATATGCTTTTTCATAAACCATACACCCACCCCTTTGTTAACTCGATATATTTTTCCAGTGGGAGTTGTTCGGCTCGAACGTGCTCAGAAAGATGATATGAAAGCAAGTATGCTTTAAGTGTTTCTTTATCGATTTGAAAAGCTTCATGCCAGTTATTAATTAATGTTTTTCTTTTTTGTTTAAAAGCGGCTCTGACTAATTCAAAAAAGCGTGCTTCCTGGTCTGGTGCTAACTCACGAGTTTCCTTCTTAATCAATTGAACGACTGCGCTGTCTACATTCGGTCGGGGTGTGAAAAGATGTCTTTTTACATCCATCACTTTTTTAATTTCTGTTAAATAACTAATCGTGACCGTTAAATGATTATATGCTTTTGTGTTTGGAACGGCATTTAATCGTTCTTGAACTTCTTTTTGAATCATCATTGTCGCAGATTGAAGGGTGTCAGTTTCTAAAAATTTAAAAATGATTGGTGTCGTAATATAATAGGGAACATTCGCGACAATATGCGAGTCCGGCTTTATTGATGTTAAATCTGCCTTCATAAAATCTTGATACACAATATTTAAATTGGGATGTTCTTCTTGAAGTGGATCTAAGTGTCGTTTCAAAGAGGTATCAATTTCATAGGCAATAACCGTTAATGCTTCTTCAGCCAAAAAAGCTGTCAATGCCCCTTTACCAGGTCCAATTTCGACAACATTTTTTTGTTTGATATTGGCTGCTTGAACAATTTTCTTTAAAATGTTAGAATCTTTTAAAAAATTTTGGCCAAATCTCTTTTTAGCTCGATGGGTCATTTTATCACCTCGAGAATATCTTTAATTTTGTAATTAAATTGATGCAAGCGTATCAACAGGTTTTTCCCGTTGACGTGGCCTAAATGAAGCGCTTCCGATAAGTGTTGCCGCTTGGTTCGACTCATGGGTTGTCCTAAATAGCCATGTTCATATAAAAATGCGAGTGTGACATCACTCGTTGAGTGATGTTGAACTTTTTGGAGATGTTTAAGTGCCTCAATAATCGTTGCCTTTGTCGCATGCTCAAAACCTATTTTTTTACCATTTTTGTTTCGTGCTTGTTCTTGGTTTAAAAAAACATGCTCAACGTGTCTGAGTCTTTGTGATAAAAAATGACGAATTTTTGTGCCAGCCGCATCCGGATCTAAACATAAGACGATGTCATGCGTTTGATCAAGTTTAATCAACGCTTGTAAAGTAGATTCAGTGATTTCTGAACCATTGGTCGTTAAAATAAACCAATCTGGATTAATGCTTTTAAATTTTGCGTAGTCATTTTTACCTTCCACTACATAAACTTTCGGTCTCATTGTTTACGGTAAAAGAATTTCGGATCTTGTTTAATGCCTGTAATGACTAAGCCTTGAATCAGATGTGATTGTTCTTTTAGTGTGGATATTTTACCATCTTTAAGAAGAATCATAATTTCTTCACCGAAATGAATGGTGTCATCTTGATAGGCAAAGTTCGCGACTGATCGGTGTGATGTAAAATATTTTGCTTGATTGCCATACCGCTTTTTAATGTCCTCAATGGTGGTTTCATTTTCAGGAACATCATCGATGTATTTCCAAATGACGCGGTTTAAAAAGTCATTTGCTAGTGTTCTTAAGATGTCATCATCTGATGTTGTGAAACTCGAAATTAGACCGTTGAAATAAAAATCATCTAAACGTAAGTAATGCTCTAAGTCGTTTGGGTTATTAATAATACCCTTTAAGGCAGAAACATCTGTTTTAAAATCAAAGGATTGTAAACATAAATCTTTAACTCTTAAATAGATTTTTTCTAAAATAGTTTCATAAGCTCGAGAAACAGGGTGATAGTAAACTTGCCAGTACATATGATAACGACTAACTAAATAATTTTCAATGGCGTGAATCCCTTGAACATGAAAAACAACTTTTCCATCTTTAATATCTGTAACACGTAAAATCCGATCTAAATCGATATGTCCGTAAGAAGTTCCTGTAAAAAAGGCGTCTCTCTCTAAGTAATCGAGTCGGTCAATGTCAAGCTGACTTGAGATCAGTTGTTCGATTAAAGGGAAGTCCCCTTTCTTTAAAATAATACTTGCGACATCTTTAGGAAAATTCTCATCTACATCTAATAAAAGGTTTCTAATTTCTGGTCTTTCAACAATCATTCGCGCGCCGATTTCTTCGTGATGAACACCAAAAACATCCTCAAATGCATGAGAATACGCGCCATGGCCAATGTCGTGTAATAAAGCAGCAGCGAAAAAGAGTAGTTTCGTTCGTTCATCTAAGGCAGCTTTGATTGCTTTCACTTCAGAAAAACGATAGGCTAACTCATACACTCCCAAGCTATGACTAAAACGCGAGTGTTCGGCACCATGAAAAACCATTTGCACCCCGCTTAGTTGGCGGATTCGTCTTAGACGTTGAAATAAACTTGAGTCAATTAATTTTTTAATGAGGACGTCATCAATATGGATATACCCATAAATGGGGTCCTTTAATACCATTTGTTTTTCTAACTTTTGCATAACTATCATCCTTCGGATAAAAAAGCACCTTTTGGTGCTTATTTAGTAATGGTGTAAGCTTTAACAAGTTCGACAGTGTCGCCATTTTGTAACATAAAGGCACTACCATCATCAGTGTCTAAATGGCAATCTAAAGCGAAATTTGGGTGAACACGACAAAGAACGTTATCGAGAATACCAGCTTTAATACCACCCACTTTAATACTGACAACATCGTGGTCTTTAACGTCGAATGTTTCTGCGTCATCGGGTGAAAAATGAATGTGTCTGTCTGCGATAATAACACCTTCAGTAAGTTCAACTTGTCCTTTGGGCCCAATTAAAGTACAAGGTCCAGTGCCAGCGATATCTCCTGATGAGCGAACAGGCGCTTCAAAACGATAACGAATTGCATCACTTCGTGATATTTCAACTTGAGAAGCGGGACGAACAGGTCCAAGAATTCGAACACCTTCTAAAAGTCGGCCAGCGGGGCTTTTAAGATCAACTTTTTCGTTAGCTGCGTATTGTCCAGGTTGCGACAAATCTTTTAAAACCGTTAGTTCATAACCTTTGCCAAATAAAATTTCTAAATGTTCTTGCGTGACATGCACATGGCGTCCAGAGATGCCGACAGGGATTTTTTTCATATTTTAAGTTCCTCCTACATACGAAAATATTATAACATTATTTCCCGCTATTTTCAACGAAAAATGTGATAGAATAAAGCATAAGAGGTGATATCGTGTCAACGATTTTTGAAAAAATAATTGCTCGAGAAATTCCAGCATACATCGTCTATGAAGATGATTTATCCATTGCTTTTTTAGATATTATGCAAGCAACCAAAGGCCATACCCTAGTCGTTCCTAAAAAGGCATATCAATCCATCCATGATATACCTGAAGAATTACTATCACACCTTGTTAAGGTTGCAAAGAAAATTGCGAAAGCCATCGAAAAAGCTTTTTCTATTTCAGACGTTAATTTACTGAATAACAGTGGTGTGATTGCTGGCCAAACTGTTTTCCATTTTCATTTACATGTTATTCCCCGTTATGTGGAAAATGACATTACTATGCACTTTGTCAATCATATGAATGAATTGTCGCCTGAAGAGTATAAAAAAAGAGCCGCTTTAATTAGTACGGCTCTATTATAAATTCAACACCTTTATCTAAGTTACGAACGGTTAAAGATAAGTTAAAATGTTCACATGTCTTTTGAACAATACTCATGCCTAATCCAAATTGGCCTTGGTTGCCTTTTTCGTAAGGCTTGAAAAGCTGTTCAATAAATTTTTCACTAATGGGCTCGCCATCGTTATAGAAGGTGAGTTTTTTATCTTTTAAAGTAATTTTGATTTTCTTTTTCGCATAACGCATTGCGTTATCTAAAATGTTCGCGAAGGCAATTGTTAAATTTTCTTTTGTTGCGACATACGTTGAATCATCCAGCTTCGTTTCAATTTCAATGGGTGTTAAGTATTTATGTTGATTGACAAGATTAACGATGAGCTCTTTTATTAAAACATCTTCGAATTCTGATGGATCTTTTAAATACTCAAGTTTATTAAGTTCTAATAATTGCATTACTTTTTGATTGAGAAGATCTGCTTGTTTAATAATGATTTGCGTTCCATCAAGATCAGACACGCCATCACGGATGGCTTCGGCGTATGAACGAATCACTGCAATTGGTGTTTTAAAATCGTGCGATATGTTTTGTAACATCTCTTGTTTGATGTTTTCACTCGATTCAATTTCTATCCGCATCTTTTCTATAGTTTGGCCTAAATCGGTTATCTCATCTGATCCCGTGGAAGAAATGGGCACTTTATATTGATTTCTTGTAAGCAAGCCGACTTGCGTTTGTAGAGCTCTGACTCGATCAACTGTTACTCTTGACCAAACTAAAATTGTGACGTTACCTAATAAAATAATCGCGATCAAGCTGACCAATACTGCAGGTGAGTATTGCGGATTAATGTTTTGCATATAAGCATCTTTTGTAAAAACAATAATAAAGTTATCGGGTGAAACGCGATAGAAACGAAAATAGTAAGTACTTCCTTTTATTTCTTCTTCGGCTTCAAAGCCGGGACGGGCACTGTACCAAATAAAAAGTCGTTGTGCTGGGTTAGATGTGAAATCAACTCCTAAAATATCAATGTTGTTGCTATAAAGGACCGATGAGGTTCCACTGTGATAAAAAATATAACCATTGTAACGGTTTGCTTGTGGTCGAGCATATGGATTTTGAATGACCTCATTATAATATGCGTTCAATTGGTCTTTGTTTTGTTGAATCCGTGATTCTTGAAGTAAACGACTAAGCGCAAACAAAAACACCATACTTGTTAAAATGGTGACAGCTAAAAAAATGAGATTGATTTGTGTCGACAATTTCATTTTTCTTTTTTCTTTCATAACAATCGATACCCGAATCCATAAATGG
>JALNWO010000096.1 GCA_023230825.1 Acholeplasmataceae bacterium | reverse complement strand
GGGACAAGTATTTGCTCAAAAAATATAGTTTCCGCTTCTGAAATGGCAAGATTTATAGCAGGCGGAGGATTGTCGAAATAAATATGTTGCCAGTCAGTTTCAAGTTTTTTGTTAGAACAAGATATTGTCATTAAACAACTGACGATTATTAATGGAAATTTGTACATAACATTTATGTTTAATCAAATTTATTAAATCAGAATTACAATATTTACTTTAAGGTAATGATGAGGAATAGACTTTTGTTAGCTTAATCAAAGTAGATTTAATTTGATTTTCCTGTACCAGTTTCAGTTGGATTATGTCTGCAACTTCCTGAATCAGAAAAAGACTTGCATCGTTTTTTTTCACACGAACCACAATCATAAACCTCCCAGTTGTTTTCAGACTCTGTACCAGAAATCTCAAAAGTGTTATAGCAGGTTACAAGATTACCATTGCCTGGAGCAGCATAGATCAGTAAATCTGAGAGTACTAAAATATTTACTATCAACAAAACTGTAATAACTATTGTTTCAAATTTTATTTTCATTTAGATTGATTTTAAATTTACATAATTAATTATCACGTAAAGGGAAAACATAGTGTGATATAGTACATTTTCCCGAATCCCTGTACTCGTAACATTCTATTTCTTTACAGGTGCCACAGTCAAGTACTAAATATTTAGTTTCACTTGCTGTACCTGAAACTCTGAAAGTTGAATAGCAGGTGATTAATGAACCTGGGGTTTCACTTTTAGTGTTTATTGTCCAGAATAATAGTACGCATAATGTCGTTAGGAAAGCGATACTTAATCCGAGATTTAATGCATTTTCTTTTTTCATAATTAAAATGGGGTGTTTTAATGAATTAATTATTATTTTGTTTTTTAGTTTCTGAAGAGCTAGGTCGGCATCTTAAAGCATTAAAATAGGCAGAGGCCTCTTTAACAGTACAACTTCCACAAAAGTAAACATCAAATTTTAGAGGGGCTGGACCCAACTCAAGAATCTCATAACAAACTACAATATTAGGAGAGTGTTGTTCTGATTTAACAATCAATACGTTCCCAATCATTACAAATATGATCACTAGAGTTGCGCTACATAGGATTTTTGCTTGTCTCATAACATAAACTTGTTAAGTTAAAAATTTATTTATTTATCTACCAACGCGCATCCGCACTACCTTTCCAACCTAAAATCCACATCACAAAAAGTAATGAAGATGCATTGTAAGTATATTTCACAAAAGAAAGGAAAAAATCGATATAGTACAAGTATATAAATGTTAAAAAACGTTAAATGTTTTGATCTTACTACTATTTCCATGGATAGAGGTCAAAACCCCATTACAAAACAAGATTGTACTTCTATGGTTTGAGAGTTTTTGAAACAAGTGATAAAGTTATTTTGTAAGTGTTGAATGTATGCCTGCTATCGCATCTTATTGTTGAAGAAAAACTAATATGGGATTAAGGCTGCGTGCCGTTATAAACTATTCAACCCGGGAATGGTCGTCAATTCGTTGCAAAATATCTCCCGTAAGTTTGGTGTCGAAATAACTCATAGGCAATTTCATCAATTTTATAAAAAAGTCCGAAATGAGAGATATGTTTATTCTGGTACTGATGTGCAGAAGTATCTACTGTCTGATAAATTCTACCGACATGCGGCTGATGATCAATACCATCTGTGCTAAAAGCATTAGGTAAATGAAATGGATGTTTTTGTTGGCAATACCAATATCCACTATAGCCTGTGTGAGGAAAGGGAAAATGAGCTGAAACAAGCTACCTAAAACCAATCCTATAACGAGTTGCCCGAAAAAGCGCTTGTATCGCAAAAAATAACCGAATAAAAATTTAAGACTGTTGCGGTTTATTTTATCACCTTCCTGTTTGTAAAAATCCTGTGTAGGCTCTAAAAGCAATACAATGCCTTTGTCCTCACCTCTTGACCTTGTGCTGATCCAATGCTTTTTAAATTCTTCTTCTGTGTAACTAAGAAGACCACGTGCAGGGTCGGAGATGTAAACTTTGGTTTGTTTTCGGAAAATGTTCTTTTGCTTAAACTTGTAAACAACCACAAAATGCTCCTGATTCCAATGTACGATGCAAGGCAGGGGTGCTTCTTTTGCAAGCTTTTCAAAGCTTATACAGCCACCAATAGTCTTAAAGCCTATTTGTTCGGCGGCTTCGCTGATAGAAAGTAATGAAATTCCATCTCTTGCCATAAATGTCATTTCGCGCAATTTGTCAAGAGAAAACATCTTTCCGTAATAATTGGCAATGATCTTCAATGAAACCGGTCCACAGTCCATTTGATCCGGTTGGGCATGAAAAGGAAATTTATTTATCATGGTGTATTGCCAATATCATGTTCCATAATGTTCTTCTTCTTGATGGCTTTTTGTTCTTTTCCTGATTTCATCGACCATACAAATTGAAACATAACCATAAAGCTTTCAAATCTGTATATGTTTTGCTCGTAAACCTGAGAGCTCCATATTTTTTCGGTTTCCTTGTTAGGGAAAAAAGCATTCATCACACTTATATTTATTTCCCCCTGGCCTTTAAAGATTTCTTTTGCCAGATAAATCTCGTCGAGCAAAGGGCTGTTGTAATTATATCCTTGATAGTTATATTCTTTTCCCTGAATTGTAAAGGATGCACCAAAATTAAAATCAGCCGGCAGCATCATATCCAACGATATGGAAAACTGATTGCCAAAGCCATTAAAAGTTGAGTTGTTAAAGGATTGATAGAAGAAGTTGTTGAAAATTCCCATTTGAAAAGTTTGCAAAACCATGGCATAAGCTTGCAGCATGATACCGAAATTATTTTCATATGCTGTATTTATCAGCATGGTTTTTACAAGCGACCCATCGGTTGTTAGGCCGGGGCGAATCACATCGCTACGCCAGTTACTGTAACAACTTACAGAAAAAAACGTGTAGGCATTTTTCCTAAATCTATAATTGAGTTCTATTGCATCCGTTATTTCCGGTTTAAGATAGGGATTCCCCTCGCGGCTCGACAGTGAATCAGATGAAAAGTAAACAAACGGTATTAGCATTCCTGCATACGGATAGCTTAACTTCCTCAAATAGTTTATTTTAATTGTGTTTTTCGAATCCAAAGTATGCAGAACAGAAAGGTTGGGCAAGAAATAGAAATTACTGCGTTTTATACTGTCATGATTAATGTTTATATTCAGGTTTTCGGCTCTTACTCTTGCTTGCAACCCCCAATTTTTTATTTTTTGATTGATGTTTAAGTAGGCTGCATTTCGTAAGTCATTGTAGCGGAAACTTGATATCTCATTTTCTGAGAAAAACGAGTTTTCAATATACCTTTGATAAGTGTTTGTCCCTAACTCAAGTTGAGTGTATTCTGCAATGGGATATGTATAGTCTGCAATCAGGGTAAATGAATTTATTTCGTAATCGGTTTCTGTTTCCCAGGTAGTTGTTTGCCCGTTGTTATCAGTATATAAGTATTGCTTCGCATAATCTGCTTTTCTATTGCGGTTCAAAAAATAAGCATTGGCATTGATGCTTAACTCATGATCGGATTTTTCAAACAAGTGCTTGTAATAATAAGAGTAATTCTGTTGGAAATAATTGCTTTCGTCTTTTAGAAAGGAATATATATTTAAGGTGTTTCTGCCATAATATCGTTGTGTGAAATAACTCGACTTATTTACCTGTGTACCGGGTGATAGATTAATCTCAAATTTCATCAGGTTGTTTTTATTCATAAAAAAGTCTGTTGCTAAATTTATCTGATGTTCAGTATTTTTAACCTTTGCCGGATTTATAATAACAATCGTGTCAATGTAAGATTTTTTTCCTTCGTCAATTTGCCTGTAGCTGTTTCGCGAGTATTTACCATTTGAATATCTTAATGAATAAGATAGAGAAACATTAATTTTTTTCCATGTATATCCTACCTGAAATCCTGAACGATTTAGCTTGTTTTCAAGGAAATAATTAAGGTTTATAAATGCCTTAAAGCCGGTGGATTTTTCTTTTTTTGTGATGATATTGATGACTCCTCCGACTTCCGAATCATATTTTGAAGATGGGTGGGTAATTATTTCGATTTTCTCAATGCTTTCAGCAGGTATTGTCGCAAAATTTTTGTTCTTTCCCGTGTAGCTGCCATCAATTAAAACCAATGTATTTGAGCGACCAGGAATACTTATTTCTTGACTCACCTTGTCAACTTTCAATAAAGGCGTTTTTTTCGCAAGGTCTATCAGGCTCATTGAATTTGAAATCATGATTGAATCAGGAATTAATACTGTACGATCAATCATTGTTTTATACCCAATCTGATTACCTGTAATAGTAACCTCTTCCAAACGAATTATTTCTCTGGCCATATTTATTTTACCAAGACTTTTTTTTGAGTTGTCCTGAATAACAATTTTTTTACTTTTAAAGCCAACCATATCAATCACCATTAAAGCATCCTTTTCAGGCAATGGCTGAATAAAACAGAAAAAACCAGAGCTATCGGAAATGCAGCCTGAAAAAAAAGTGCCGTTTGCATTCAAAACTCTGATGGTGGCATAAGCTAACGGCTCCTGCGTAATGCTATCAATAACTGTACCTGACATTTCGCATTTAGACACCTTTTGGGCGCTGGCAAAAGTTAGTCCTATCGCCGAAAAACAAATTACTAAGGTTAGAAGCTTTATCATGGTTTTTTTAGAATGGCTTCAATTTTTTCTTCATCTCCGATTTGGTATCCATACTTTTGGAATAGCACTTTTTTATCTTTTGACAAAATGATGGTTTGAGGTATCTTTAAGTGTAAACCATTGATGTGTGAAAAATAGGATGTATCTATGCCCGGCGCATCATAAAGATAATCTGCTATATCTCCGTTTACATCAATATACAAGGGAAAGTTAAGCTCTGTTTTCTCCTTTGATTTCGATATTTGGCGGCTGTAATCTTTTCTGTATTTTCTGCTAAAAGCGATCAGCTTAACATTGTAAAGTTGTTCCCAACTTTTAATTTTTATTGCTATGGCTTTAAGTTCCTTTAGGCATATTCCACACCCTGGTCCATAAATAACAAAAAGCATTGGTCCGGTTGCTTGAGCTAAATCTAGATTTGAAGTATCTCCATAAGAATCTGTAAGCATTATGCTGGTATGTTTGTCAATATTTTGGGTTGATACTCCCGTTAAAGTCGCAATGGTTATTGCCAGAATTAAAAAAATACTTTTCATGATCAATTTTTTATTGTACATAGGTTATTCCTCTTTAAGGCATATTCGTAATTTGAAATTGGTGAGCAAAGAAAGTCATAAATACAATTCTTGCAAGGAGATACTTTTGCTTTGCTTTTAAACCAGGAATTACCTGATTTCATTTCTTTGTAAACAATTTCGTAAATATTATTTTCCATAATGTTACCTAACAGCTTATCATTAAGATTTGCATAAATATCGCCTGTACTTTTTACGGAAAGCTTCCCAAAATTTAAAGGATTCATGAGCAAATTTGAGTGTATGTCATTTAAAGATAATTCTTGCCTCAAAATATCGTGTTTGTGAATAAAAACACTGTAGCCTTTTCTCCATAGCCGCAGCAACAGCAGCCACATCCAAAAATATTACAGTAGGTTGATCCGCTTCCGCCACCTGATTCACCAACTTTCAAGTGAAACATTTCGTCAGACGATAGAATATCATTTCTAACGAGATTACACAATTTAATTTTCATAATAAAAAGTTTAAGTTAATTGAGCTGCATTTATAGTGGCGTCACCCTTATCACTTACTAAATTTCGGCACCTAAAAATAGCACTTCTAAAGATACAACAAAAAGTCCCTTATATCAAGAAAAATCTATGTTATCTAATGAGCGGTACATTTTCATAAATGAGCGGTATGTTTTTGTAAATGAACGGTACTTTACTCTTTCAGATTCTTTCTGAAGACACACCACTTTCTCCTTGAAACATTCATTTCTACCCCTGTTGTGGTTTCAAAACATCTTTTTTTGCCGGAAATGTAGCTTTTAAAATATTTCAGGTTGACCATAGTGTTTCGGTTAATTCTGTAGAATCCATATCCCTCAACTTTTTCTTCAATTTCTTTGAGAAGAACAGAACAAGATATCGGCTTTTGTTCATCGTTGGTATATATTTTTGATAGGTAACCATCACACTCAACATACACAATATTTTCAATAAAAATTTGATGTACTTTTCCTTTTTCTCTTACAATTATTGTCTTGTCTTTTTGGTTGCTGTAGTCCATAATTGAATACCTGTTTAATTCACAAACCTACAATTTACTTTCAAATCACACCATTTTCCCCTTTTGAATTTTGGATTTAGGCCCGAATTGAGCGGAAATCAAGATTAAACAGTTATTTCTCGAAATTTT
>JALNWO010000095.1 GCA_023230825.1 Acholeplasmataceae bacterium | reverse complement strand
GGCCCAATTTCAATGCGAACCGGAATGCCTTTCATTTCGGATTCACTAAATTTCCACCCTGGGGATTTATTAGAATCATCGATTTGAACCCGGAAACCTTTCGCTTTCAGCTCATTTGCAAGCTTGGTTGTTGCTTCATTCATATTTTCTTGGTTACGGATAGGAATAATTACCACTTGTGTGGGTGCAACGTATGGCGGTAATACTAACCCTTCATCATCACCATGAACCATAATAATAGCGCCAATCAATCGCGTAGAGACACCCCATGATGTTTGATACGCATATTGAATTTGGTTATTTTCATCTTGAAATTTAATATCGAATGCTTTTGCGAAAGATTGTCCAAAGTAATGGGTTGTTCCTGATTGTAACGCTTGGCCGTCAGGCATTAACGCTTCAATCGAGTATGTTTCTTCTGCACCAGCGAATTTTTCTTTTTCTGTTTTACGTCCAGTAACAAAAGGTATTGCGAGCCATTCAGTTCCTAAATCTTCATAAATTTTCAACATGTCTAACGTTTCTGTTCTCGCTTCTAATTCTGTTTGATGAACAGTGTGTCCTTCTTGCCATAAAAATTCTTTACCACGTAAAAAAGGCCGGGTCGTTTTTTCCCAACGGACCACGCTACACCACTGGTTATATTTTTTCGGTAAATCCCGATATGAATTAATAATTTTTTGATAATGCGTACAAAACAGTGTTTCTGATGTTGGGCGAATAATGAGTCGCTCTTGTAATTCTTCAACACCGGTTGTTGTAATCATCGCTGTTTCTGGGGCAAACCCTTCCACATGATCTTTTTCTTTTTGAAATAATGATTCTGGGATGACCAAAGGCATGTAGACATTTTCATGACCTGTTTCTTTAAAACGTCGGTCTAAATAAGATTGAATCCCTTCCCATAAGGCATAGCCATATGGACGGTAAATAATAAATCCTTTGACATCACTATAATCCATTAACTCGGCTTGAAGACATAAATCCGTATACCACTGGGCAAAGTTTTCAGCACGAGACGTTATTTTCTCAACAAGTTTCGTTTGTTTTGACATCGACGCACGCTCCTTTGTTTATTTCACTAAAATGGTTTTTCCGGAAACGAATATGACTTGACGTTGTCGATATAAATTTCCTACTGCTCGTTTAAAAGCTTTTTTACTCATGTCACTAAAAAATTCTTTGATCGCTTCTGGTGAACTATTTGCGTCTAGAGGGAGCTCACCATGAGATTTTAAATAGTGGAGAATCATTGCTGCATCATCCAAACGTTTTGTTTCTTTTTGTTCAATGAGGGAGCCGTTGATTCCTTTATCAGATATATAGGTAATTTGCACTTCCACTTTTTGACCAATTCGATACTGACCTTGGATCAGTGATTCATGAACAAAAAGGTGTTCTTTTTGAGCGGTTATTAATTGCAGTCCACTCGATGTAATTCCGTAAATGTAGGCATCTACTTTATCTTTCACTTCGCGTGTAATCAAACCATCTTCTAAAAGATCTTTTCTTGTTGCCATTTTGGCAACCATCTTGCCTTTGATTTTCAAATGAACATAAACAAGATCATCCACATGTGGCCAGGCATTTTTATCAGCAGGTAAATCTTCAGCAGATAACAATAAATCCTTCGCAATTCCCATATCTAAAAAGACGCCAAGTTTCGGTTCTACACTCGTCACACGTAAGAATTCTGGAGCGTTTAAATCGATTAAAGATGTTTTTAAAGTGGCGGCTCTTCGCCCTTTATGGTCTAAATAGACAAATGCTTCTACAACATCTCTAGGCTTTAATTCTTGATAAAGACTTTCATTAAAATGTAAAAAAACGTCTTCCGTCTGATCGGTCAACATGTAGCCAATATCGGTTTTTCGATCAACGGTTAATTTTTGGGTTATGCCAATTGTTATCGCCATTTCATCACCACTTCTAATTGTAACATATAATCAAACAAAAAGCACCAAAAAAAAGAGTGCTTGCGCACTCAAATATCTAGTATTTGTAAAACTTCTTCGTATCGTTTAATTAAGAGGTTACGGAAAAATTCTGTCAGCGGCTTTAGATCTTTTTCTGTCTTAAAAATTTCTAGTTTTTCAATGTATGTTTTTATCTCTTCTACAGGGATAGAAATTGGTAAAAAGTCATTTTGGATTAAATAGAAATTTAATACCAACTTTGCTAAGCGACCGTTCGCATCAACAAACGGATGAATTTTAGCGATACTTGCATGGGCATACGTCGCAACTTCTAAAGGGGTCCCTTTAAAGTGTTCTAAATTAGTAAAAAATTTAGCCATTCGGTCATATACTTTAACGTAATCTGGGGGTTGATGAGTCGCCCCAAAAATACTGATGTTTACGTTCCGATAAACGCCGCCTAAAAAAATTCCATCGACTAAAATCTCGTGAATGTCTTTTAACTTTTCTTCGTTTAGCGGCCGGCCTGATTTCGCTTCTTCTTTAACATAAGCAAACGCTTTAATATGGTTTAAAATTTCTTTTTGTTCGCGTTCACTATAATCAGGTAAAGCTTTCGCTTTACTAATTCTTTTAATGTCTTCATAAGACATTCTGTTTTCGCCAACACCTAAGGCATCATAGGTGTAGGTAAATGTGAATTTTTCTTCGAGTTCTAAAATTTGTTGCGGATCACATTCTTCTCTTACATTTTTTAAGTGTTGACGCTCAAGCTCCAAAAGGTCTTTCTCCATAGCTTGTATCACTCCCATCTATAATGAGATTATATCATAAGATATAAGGGTAAACAACTGGAGATAGCAATTACATATTTTTCCAAAAAGTAGCCTCTTTAAGTGATAAAAAAAGAAGGGGGAATTTCCGAAGAAATTCCCCTTACTACCTAAATAAATTTTAAAATTATAATTTAACTACGTTAGCCGCTTGTGGTCCACGGTCGCCGTCTTTAACTTCAAATTCTACTTGGTCGCCTTCTGCTAATGTTTTGTAACCTTCAGATTCGATTGCTGAAAAGTGTACAAACACGTCTTTGTTATCTTCTGTAGATATGAAACCATATCCTTTATCAGAGTCAAACCATTTTACAGTGCCTTTCATTACGTTACTCCTTCTTTAAATCTAACAACTTAATGTCTATTCCCATTATACACAAAATAAGTTGAAATACAAGTGATAGAGTTATTTTTTAATGGAATGAATGGTTTTTCAACCCTTTATAATTGGGTTTATTTTTAAACGCTTAAAGATTCACTTTTTTTGGTGGTTGTTCAATCATCCATGCAATGGCTTCAACATAACTTTTTGCTTGTTTCCCCATAAATGTTTGATCACAAACAGCTTGTACATAATCCGTTTGACGAAAATTCTCACGCTTAGTAATATCAGATAAATGAACTGCAACTTTTAAACATTGAGTCACCTCTAGTGCATCGCGAATGGCGACGGATGTATGCGTATAAGCACCTGGATTAATTAAAAGTCCATTGTAAAAATGGTCGGCTGTTTGAATCCAATCGATCAGTTGCCCTTCATGATTGCTTTGATAAAAATCAAAGCTAACATTGGGAAATTGTTCTTTTAACATTTGAAAAAGTTCTTTTTGTGTCAGGTTGCCATAGTGCATAACATTTCTTTTTCCTAAAAGATTTAAATTTGGGCCATGTAAAACTAATATTTTCATACGGTTTTTCCTTTATTTAAATGAAGCAAAATCGCGTTAACAGTTTTTTCAGCGGAACCATTGTTATCGACAATAAGATCGGCAAAATGTTGATATTGTAAAAAGCGTTCATCGTATAATTGGTCCAAACTTTTTTGTTTTAGTAAGGGCCGCTCGTAATCTTGTGAAAGACGCTCACGAATGATATCGATGTCGGTATCTAAATATATTGTTAAACCATCCATAACATCTTTATTTTCTCTAACAGTAACGATACCACCACCACAAGAAACAACTGCTCTTGGGTCTTTAAGTAGCTTTAATTGTTCGGTTTCAAGTTTGCGAAAAGTCTCTTCACCATGATGTTCGAAAATGTCTTCAATAAACATCAGTGCATCTTCTTCGACTAAAGCATCTAAATCATAGAAAGGGGCTCTCAAAGCGAGAGCTAACGCTTTTCCCACAGTTGTTTTTCCAGTGCCAGGCATGCCAATTAAATAAATTCTCATGATGATTCCTCCTTGTAAAATTGTTCAACGATATTTAATGCTTGTTCTTCAAGGTTAGGATCTGTAATGTTTAATAGATGGACTCGCATTTGGTTTTTAAACCATGTTTTTTGCCGTTTAGCAAGTAGTTTTGTTTTCTTAATAATTTGTCTTTTCATCGTTTCTTCATCAATAGCACCGATTAAATACTGATGAATTTCTCGGTAA
Source organism: Acholeplasmataceae bacterium (assembly GCA_023230825.1). Taxonomy (GTDB): domain Bacteria; phylum Bacillota_I; class Bacilli_A; order Acholeplasmatales; family Acholeplasmataceae; genus Mariniplasma. The sequence continues at coordinate 2,108 of JALNWO010000095.1, read as the reverse complement.
CCAATCATATTTAAAACAATATTTTGGTCTGATAATTGCTTAACTTCATCAAGAAATCCTTGAGCAAGCTGTTGATCAAGACGGACATGGAGGCGTTCTTCTAAGTATTTTCGATCAACATCCAAATATAAAATACATAAGTCATACAAAGGGATGTCTTTCCGTTTCTTATCTGACCGAAGAATGCCTGATAGAGCCATTTCTAAAGCACGTAACAGCCGTCTTCGATTATGAACATCGATTTTAATATTAGGATCTAACTGCAGTAACTTATCATAAAGTTCTTGGTTTGATAAATCTTGGTGTTGTTCAAGGAAAGATGGTTTTTTTGCCATTTCATCTTCAAACTCATAATCATACAGCGCCGCTTGAATATACAAACCTGTTCCTCCAACGATCATTGGACGTTCGATGGTTTCAATTAAGGCACGAGCATCTTTTTGAAAATCATATACTGTGTATAGTTCACTCGGATGACGAATATCTAAAAGATGGTGTTTAACACCTTCTTTTTCTCTATCAGTAATTTTGGCAGAGCCAATATTAAGGCCTTGATAAACTTGAACAGAATCACCATTAATAATCTCTGCATTGATTTGTTTGGCGATTTGAACAGATAAGGCTGTTTTACCTGAGGCCGTTGGGCCAACAATGACGACGACTTTTTTCATGAGACCACCCGTTTAAACATCCGTTCAACGTCATAATGTGATAATTTGATAATGGTCGGACGACCATGGGGACATGTGTACGGATTTTTACAAGCACGTAAATCTTTGACGAGCTGTTGAATTTCTAAAAGACTGATACGATGATTAGCACGAATTGAACTTTTACAAGAAATGTCTTTAGCTAAAGCATCTCTTAATTTCGCTAAATCGATGGTATTTGTCTCTGATAGCTGTTCGACTATATCTTGAAGAGCAATGTCAATTTCTGTTTCTCTAAGCCAAACAGGACAGCCGATCAACTGCTCATTTTTAAAGGCAAATTGATACTCTTTTAGTTGTTCTTCGTGTTTATGAATGATGAGCCAATCCATTTTAGTTAACTCTGGATGATAAGGAATAAGTAAATGACGTTGGCTTTTTTGTGGTTGACCTAATTTTTCATAATAATATTCATAACGAATCCGTTCTTCTGCTGCGTGTTGATCGATGAAATAAAGACCTTTTTCATTTTGAAAGAGCAAATACGTACCGGAGAAAATGCCAATAAATTCCATGTCAGGAATTTTTGGTGATGTTTCTGGTGATTCTGCCTCACTTTCAAAAAGAAATTGCTGAACGACATACTGTTCTTCTTTGGGACGATAAATATCTTGGAAACGTTCAGGGATGGCATGTGTTTTTTGTTCAAGAGCACGTTTTATTTCTTGCTCGATTTGAAAGGCTAATAGCGATTCATTCATCAATTTAATCTCCAGTTTTTGGGGATGGACATTGACATCTAAAAGCTGGGGATCAATTGTTAGATGAATAACGGCAATGGGATATTTATTGACCATTAAGAAACTATGATATCCATCGATGACTGCTTGAGTTAAACGATAGTTTCTAATGTATCTTTGATTGACGAAAAGAGAAATATCTTTTTTACGAGTTCGTGAGATTTTTGGGCTCACTAAATAACCCTCAATATCGATGTTTTGCATTCGCTCCTTAAAGGTAATTAAGTCTTTCGCAAATGAAGTCCCGTAAATTTGGTCGATCAGTTGTTGAAAATCATTTTGACCAAACGTTTCTTTAGTCAACTTTCCATCGATCCATAACTGGAAACGAACGGCTGGGTTTGCTAGAGCTAAACGATCAAAAATGTCAATGATTTGGTTTTTTTCTGCTTGTTCGGACTTAATATATTTAAAACGGGCTGGGGTATTATAAAAGAGGTCTTCAACAATGACGACCGTTCCTCTATTTAACGTCGCTTTTTCATGATTGACGAAATGGCCTCCATGATAAATAACTTGAACACCATCGTCTGTCTCTGTTTTCGTTTTTAAAGTAACTTTTGCGACTGCTTGAATCGCAGCCAAAGCCTCTCCACGAAAGCCCAAAGTGTGAATGCGACTTAAGTCATATTCTGTTTTTATTTTTGAAGTTGCATGT
>JALNWO010000094.1 GCA_023230825.1 Acholeplasmataceae bacterium | reverse complement strand
TACCTCCTGGTGCGAAAAAAAAGGATAACCAGGTTATCCTTCGTAAACTGAGACTTGCTTTCTATTTTTGCCTAAGCGTTCATATTTAACGATGCCAGAGATTTTAGCAAAGAGCGTATCATCGCCACCTCTACCCACGTTATTTCCTGGATGAACTTTCGTTCCTCTCTGACGATAAATAATGGAGCCTGCGCTAGCATATTGACCATCAGAAAGCTTGGATCCAAGACGTTTGGAATGGGAATCGCGGCCGTTACGGGAAGAACCTGTACCTTTTTTAGATGCGAATAACTGTATATTTAATTTTAACATGTTATCCCTCCTTTTGCTTTTTAATATATTTTGGATATTGTTTTTCTAATTCGTCCAAGGTGTATTCCAAATTGTTAATAAGCGCAGAAACGATGTCGTTTTCTGTCTTTTGAATCATTTTGAAATAGCCTTCTTGAACATCTACTTCGATGACATGATTGAGATTTAAATGCTCAACAGCATTGGCAGTGACAATGACAGCAGTTGATACAGCTGCACAAACGATGTCTTCGCCTTTCACCCCATAATTGGCATGTCCTGTTACTGTTAATTGCCGAAAGCCTTGCTTATCGGAAACACTTTTTACAACAATCATTTTAGTAAACGATTTTTTCAATTAAAAGCTTTGTATATGCTTGTCGGTGCCCTTGTTTCTTGCGATATTTTTTTCTCACCTTGTATTTAAACACGATAATTTTTTTACCTCTACCTTGTTTTAATACTTTCGCAACAACTTTGGCATTTTGGACGAGCGGTGTCCCAATTAATGGGTTGTCACCACCAAGCATCAAAACTTTTGTAAACTCGACGTTTTCGCCAACTTCATGGTCTAATTTTTCTACATAAATTTCTTGACCTTCAGTCACACGAAATTGTTTACCACCTGTTTCAATGACGGCATACATATGTTGTTACACCTCCTTATTTTTTATGAAGACTCACTATTAAGGTCGTCCATTGGACTGTTAAAACCTCTTCTATGTGGTACAACAAAGATATTTTAACTGAACGAACAGTAAAAGTCAACTAAAAGAGGCATTTTAATGGCAGAAAATGCTGTTTTTTCATTCATTTTCATGATTTAGCCTTACTTTAGGGAAAACCGTACTTTTCTCAACTTTAACTTTCTTCTTTGCCTTTATACTATAAAACTCATGATGGCCAATAATGAGATGATCAACAACATCTAAACCCATCACTTCTGCTGTTTTTATTAACGCTTCTGTCGCCTTTAAATCTGCCACCGATGGCGTGCTATCTCCAGTTGGATGATTATGAACGAAAAGTAAAGCGGATGCACTGTATAACAACGCTTTTTTAAAAATTTCTCCGGGATGTAAAACCATTTGATTAATCGTTCCCACATAAAGCGTTTCTTTTTTAATAACTTCACTTTTGACATTTAAATAAAAAACAATAAAATGTTCTTGATCTAAATGGCCGATTTCATGGATGAGATGATGATACACATCTTCAGGACTTCTGACTTTAAGTTTTTCCTCACGTTTATAAGTCGCCAGTCTTATCCCCAACTCAACAGCAGCTAATAATGTGGCAGCCTTCGCTTTTTTAATTCCTTTGATTTTAATTAATTCTTCAAACGTGAGTTTCTTCATATCATCAAATTGATTGAGCGCATAAAGGATACTTTTCGATAAACTCATCACGGATTGTTCTTTTGTTCCTGTTCGAAATAAAATCGCGATGAGTTCTTCATTACTTAAAGCTTTCGCCCCATAAACCATTAACCGTTCACGAGGTCGCTCGCTTCTTGGCATTTCTTTAATTAAATACATAAAAAACATCTCCTTATCTAGTTTATAGTAGGGAGATGTTTCCTTTTTTACTTGAGTACTTGTTTACAATAACCAATAAAATGAAGTGATCCCGTAATTAAAATCAATTCATTTGGTTTTCTTTTGTCTTTCAAAAACTTAAATGCTTCAAAAAAATCATGCAGATATTGTCGTTCTTTCGTTTCAAAAGCACTTAAAGGGGCAAAACGAGGATCGGGAAAACTCGTCATCGTGATCGTTTTCGCAAACCGTTCAAGAACAGTAAGCATGGCTGGAATGTCTTTATCTTGAAGGGCACTAAATAAAACATGGACATCCATGCCTCTAAACGCTTCTTCAAGCGCCACCAAAGCTGGTAAATTGTGAGCTCCATCGATGTAAGTATTCGCTTCAATTTCTTCTAAACGACCGGGCCATACTGTTTTCTTTAAGGATGCCCCGATTGAATCCAACCCAATTTCTGGTTTTAAATATCTGGCAGCTTCAATTGCTAAGGCAGCATTGCTGACTTGATAAGTTCCAAGAAGTTTCAGTTCAAATGTTTTTTCAAGGTATGTGAAGCACAATGGAAAGCGTGATAAAACATCTATATCAGATGATTGAATAAATTGATATGTCACATCTTTTTGACTGAGTTGTTGTAAGAAAAAGGGTTGTAAGTCTTTCGCGACTGTTGTAATCAGATGGTTTTTCGGTTTCAAAATCCCTAACTTGTTTAAGGCAATTGATTCCAAAGTGTAACCCAGTTGTTTCATATGATCAAAACCAATATTAGTAATTAAAGAGACATCGTAATTAAACACATTGGTTGCATCTAATAATCCACCTACACCAGCTTCAATAATAATGATGTCAACATTTTCATCTAAGAAATAACGCAACGCAATCAAAGTAATCAACTCAAAAAACGGTAATGGTTCACCAAACGATTGATAAAAACGTTCATTAAACTGATACATCTCATTGGTATACATTAAAAGTTTTTCATCGCTAATCATCACATGATTAATGGCTATCCGTTCATTAAAGATGACTAAGTAAGGTGATGTATATGTTCCAACCCGATAACCTGCATCTTGAAAAATCTGGGTTAAATAAGCTGTTACTGAACCCTTACCGTTTGTTCCAGCGACATGAACCTTTGTCTGTTTAGTTAAATCAAGGTTCATCGCTTGAACAGCTGCTCGCATTCGTTTTAAGTCCATTTTAGGGGTAAATTTTATTTGCGTTTCCAGCCAATGAATGGCTGTTTGGACATCTTTAAACATATTTGGCTAGTTTCTCTAAGACTTGTTCGTATTGTTTGCGATAGTCTTCGTATTTAGCTTTTTCAATATCAAGCTTTTCTTTCGGTGCTTTTGCAACAAACTGTTTATTGTTAAGGAGCCCTTCACTACGTTTAATTTCACTTAAAAGTTTTACTTTTTGTTTTTCAAGCGTTTCTTTTTCTAAGGCTTCATCGATTAAATCTGCTTTTAAGACGTAGGTTTCAATTTTTGAACCGGTAATTAAAATGGCGTCATCTTTTTCTTGACGAACTTTTTCAACGGTCAACGGATCACTATTTAAAAACTTCACGAAAATCTCATGATAATGGGAAAGGATTTCATAATCTTTTTGATCAGATATAACCAAAGTCATCGCCAATGGTTTTTTTGGAGCCACTTGATGTTCGGCTCGTAAGTTTCTTATTTTAACAATCACATCTTGAACATGAGAAAAATAACTGAGCGCTTCTTGATCAAGAGGTTCAGCTTCTGGCCACTTGCTTAACATAATTGTTGGCTCATCGGTAATTTCTAAAAAGAGTTTTTCGGTTACAAAAGGAATAAAGGGGTGCATTAGTTTTAAGATGGCCTTTAAAACCTTAAGTAAGACAGCTTGCGTGGTTGCTTTTTGGCTTGGATCGGCTAAAGCAATTTTCGCAAACTCAACATACCAACTGGCAAAATCATCCCAAATAAACGGATATAAAACCTTCGCAACTTCACCAAATTCAAAACGATCATAAAAGACATCTGCTTCTTGAATTGTCTCTGAAAGTCTTGATAAAATCCAGCGATCGGTTAAAGTATAATTTTCTGCTTTTTCGCCTTGATAATCTTCTGTATTCAACATAATAAAACGAGCGATATTCCAAAGTTTATTAATAAAATTCCATGAAGACTCAACCTTTTCCGGCTCATAACGTAAATCTTGTCCTGGAGCTGAATTCGTTGTTAAAAAGTAACGAAGGGCATCGACACCATACTGGTCAATGACATCCATGGGGTCAACCCCGTTGTCTAATGACTTACTCATTTTACGTCCTTTGGCATCGCGAATTAAACCGTGAATTAAAACAGTGTCAAACGGATCTTGTCCAGTAAATTCAAGTCCTTGGAAAATCATTCTTGCAACCCAAAAGAAAATAATATCATATCCAGTTACCATGACTTGGGTTGGATAATAACGTTTAAAATCTTCAGTTTCTTCTGGCCATCCTAGCGTTGAAAAAGGCCATAGAGCGCTACTAAACCATGTATCAAGAACATCTTCATCTTGAACCCAATCAACCCCTGGTGACTCGACTTGAACCTTGACTTCTTCACCACGATACCAAGCCGGAATTCGGTGTCCCCACCATAACTGTCTTGAAATACACCAATCATGTGGCTCGGTTAACCAGTTTTCATAAATTTTCTTAAAGCGTCTTGGGACAAATTTCACTTTGGTTTTTTCAAGTGCTTGTTTTGCTAAAACATCCATTTGAACAAACCACTGAAGTGAAAGTCTCGGCTCAACAACAACACCCGTTCTTTCACTATAAGAAAGCGAATGAACATAGTCTTCAATGTGATGGACCAAACCAAGTCCTTCAAGATCACGAACCAGTGCCTCACGGCAAGCAAAACGATCCATACCTTCGTATTGAAATGCCATCTGATTCATCGTTCCATCTTCTTCCATACATAGAGGCATCGCTAATTGATGGCGTTCACCAACTTCAAAGTCATTGGCATCGTGTGCAGGAGTCACTTTAACAACACCGGTCCCAAATTCCATATCAACATATTTATCGATGATAACAGGAATTTGAACGTTTGTTCCGGGAATATATACTTGTTTACCAACCATATCTTGATATCTTTCATCGTCTGGATGAACCATAAGAGCTTGGTCTGCAAACATCGTCTCAGGTCGTGTTGTCGCAATCGTTAAATGACCACTTCCATCTATAAAAGGATAATTAAAGTAATACAATTTACCTTTCGTCTCTTCGTATTCAACTTCGATATTAGAAATGGCAGTCTTCGCTTCAACATCCCAGTTAATAATCCGGTAGCCACGATAAATATAGCCACGTTTATATAACTCTAAAAAGACGTGATTAACGGCATCATTTAAACCTTCGTCTAACGTAAATCTTTCTTTATCATAATCGAGTGAGTTCCCAAGTGCTGCCCATTGGTCGGCAATATGTTCAGCATATTCTTCTTTCCATGCCCATGCATGGTCTAAAAAGGCTTCTCTACCCAAATCATATTTGGAAATACCTTGGGCTTTTAAGTGAGCTTCAATTTTTGCCTGTGTCGCAATCCCTGCATGATCCATTCCTGGTAAATAAAGCGTGTCATACCCTTTCATGCGCATTCTTCTAACGATGGTATCTTGAAGGGTGTTATCCCATGCATGTCCCAAATGGAGTTTACCCGTCACGTTTGGCGGGGGAATAACGATGGTAAAAGGTGGTTTCTTTAAATCAAGACCTGATTTAAAAAATCCTTGATCGCGCCAATGGCGATAACGCCCCTTTTCAACATCTTTAAATTGATATTTAGTCGATAATTTTGTCATCTTGTCGCCTCTTTTCATAATCTTCTTTTGTCATTTTATACACATAGACAATGATGTCCTCATTTTCATGGTCTTGTCTAATTTCATGATGTGAATAAATAAAACCGGTTTTATCAATGACCCGTCTGGATTGGTGATTTTCTCCTGAATGTCCACAAATAATCGTTGCGAGATTTTGGCTTTCAAAACCATACTTGAGCACTTCATTTACTGCCTCAGGAACAAGTCCTTGACCCCAATAAAGATCATCTAATGCGTAACCAATTTCTTTCGCCCTGTGAATCATGTGGGCAAGGTTTCTCTCATGTAACCCGATCGTTCCCACAATTTCATCGTTTGGTTTAATGGTAATACCCCAAACTTCTTTTTCAGCAATCATCATTTTTAAAATCTTTAATGATTCTGCTGGTGATTGGTGGGGTGCCCATCCAGCCATTGGTCCTATATTCGGTTTTTTCGCATACGCATAAAAAGCAGCTAAATCTGTTAAGCGTAATGGTCTTAAAATGAGTCGTTTCGTTACCAATGTATTCATCTTTTTTTTCCTTAAAAAAAACGCCCTTAGTTTTTCTAAGGACGAATCATCGCGGTACCACCTTAGTTCTAGGAAATTCCTAGCCCTCAAATATCGTAACGTGATAGGACGCTTTTAACTACTCAAATTTCATTAAAAGAGCTCATCGGGGACTTCATCTTATTATCCTCAAGTTTTTCACCAACCAACTTGTCTCTAAAAGGATTTTAAAACTACTCTTCCGATTCATCGCTTGTGTCGTTATTTTAACATATCTAAAATAGATACTCAAGTGTTTTAAGGTTTTACAATATATAAAATGCCGATCGTTCCTCTGCC
>JALNWO010000093.1 GCA_023230825.1 Acholeplasmataceae bacterium | reverse complement strand
GAGAGATGTCTGGTGACGATGGCGAAGTGGATACACCTGTTCCCATACCGAACACAGAAGTTAAGCACTTCAGCGCTGAAAATAGTTCTAAGGAGCGAAGATAGGACGTTGCCAGGCAAATCTTACTTTTAATTATGAACTTGATGATGGGGTCCGCCCTACTGCCTACATAGCTCAGTTGGTTAGAGCACCTGACTGTTAATCAGGGGGTCCTAGGTTCAAGTCCTAGTGTGGGCGCCATCTGACATTTGAATGCTACCAATGGTAGCATTTTTTTATTTAGTGACACATGTGCCCTGTTTTTCAAAAATAATAGAAACTATAATAAAGGTGCGATATTAAAATGTTAAAATTTAAAAAATAATTAATTGATTTAAAGGGGAAGATAATAATGAAAAATGTATGGAAAACTGCTTTAACTACTTTTATAGCAACACTGTTAATTGGAATATCTATCAATAGTTTTTTTCCTCATCTTGACTTTATCTTTATCGTGGTGATAATAGCAGTTGTAGCCGTTTTAACAATTATCGTTTCATCTTTGCTACAATATAAAAATGAAAATACTAAGATGAAAGAAAAAAAACACCTATAGTTTTCACAATGGTATTGTCAGTTTAAATTGAATAAAAAGAAAATCGAGATGGTTATGATAATCTTTATCAGCCATCCTTTTTTAATTTTGTATTTTTATTACTTCAATAAAATGTTATAATTTTTATAAAGGAATGCGTTTCTTAGTGTCATCTTTTGGAAGAAAAAATTAAAAATTTTAAAAGTGAGGGATGAAAAGTGGATAGTAGTAAGTTTAAAAGAAATAGTGTTATCATTATTATCATTTTGGTTGTTTTAATCGCAATAATAATTTATGTGGCTGAAATGATGAAAGACCCAGAGTTTGAGATTGGGGACATTCTTTTCATTGTGACAACCCTTTCGGGTATTTTTGCAGTATGGTATGAATTTCGAAAAACTAAGAAATTAAATCAAGCTGTTTTTATTACAGGATTAAACAATGACTTCATTAACTCAGATAAGATCACTCACATATATAGTGTTTTATACAATGCCCGTGAAAACGGGTTGTATGATGCGTATTTGGAGAAAAGAAAAAATCAAAAAGAAGGCAAGTCTTATTTAGATGAAGAAGATATCGTCAAATTTAACAGTTATTTAAACTTTTTTGAAGTCATCTATTTACTGTTTGAAAGAAAGTTTATTAATTTTGGCGTTATTAATGAATTATTCTCTCATCGCTTTTTCCTCATCTGTAACGATCCGGTCGTTCAAGATTTGAAGTTGGTTAAAAGAAAAGATCATTATAATAATATTTATTCATTACATAGGTTGTGGCGAAAATACAGATTAAAAAAAGGACTGAAAATACATTATGAAGAATCCTGTTTATCAGCATTTTATGATTGAAAATGATGTTAAATTAAAATTAATTGATGAAAAGAATTTAAACTTATTAATAAAACTTCAAAATGAGACTATCCAAGAACTTGAAAATGATGATCTATACCGTTTTACTTCATTCGAAAAGTATATGGAAATCTTAAATAAGCAATCGCTAGTTATTGGATTGTTTTTAAAACAGGAATTAATTGCATTTGGTACCCTCCTTAGACCAAACTGCTTTGAAGAAGAATTACTTAATTCGAAAATATTTAATAATATAGACAAAAACACGATTTATTATTATAAAGCTGTCGTTGTTAAAAAGACATATAGAGGAAAGAAACTGCAAATATTTTTTAATGAATATTTTGAAGATTTTGTTAGGAAAAACGGTGGAATTTATATTGTATTAAATGTTCACCCAGATAATCAATACAGCATTAAAAATTTTGAAGCATCCGGGTTTATTCATTATTTAGATTTAGTGATGGAAAACAGATATCCAAGAAAGGCATATTATAAAAAAATCCTTCCTTAACTGAGCGCTTAAATGTTATTTATTTGTTTTAAAAACCTGCATCAATTCATGCAGGTTTCTTTTTTATTTAACAAGTAACCGTAAACTATTTAAGATAACTAAAATGGTTGAACCTTCGTGGGCAATCACACCTAGTGGTAAATTCATCCATCCAAAGAGGTTTGTGATCATCAACAGAGAGATAATACTTAACGAGAAGATAATGTTTTGTAATGTAATTCGGCGCATTCTTTTGGCTAGACGCACCAATTTAGGTAGGTTGTCTAGTCGATTGTTCATAAAGACGATGTCTGCCGTTTCTAATGAAACATCAGTCCCTCCGCCCATTGCTACACTCACATCTGCTTGAGCAAGTGCAGGCGCGTCATTAATTCCATCACCAACCATCAACACTTTTCCATATTGTTTTTGAATTTGTTTAATAATTTCAACCTTATCTTGAGGCAATAAATCGGCCTCAACATGTTCGATGCCAGCTTCTTTAGCAATTACTTGAGCAGTTGAAGCGTGGTCTCCTGTTAATAGAACAGAAGTGATTTTTTGTTTTTTAAGTGACTGAACAACATTTTGTGTTTGTTCTCTTAAGGTGTCAGCTAAGGCAAAATAGGCAATAAGAACATCATCTTTAGAAATATAAACCATGCTATAGCCTTTATTAATAAAGGATAATAACTTTTCATCCAGTATGGTCTTTGTAGAACGACCCACTTTCCAAAGACTATTATTATAATTTGTGGACATACCATGGCCAGAAACTTCACTCGTTTCGATATTTAAATCCTTTACATCACCTAAATAAGCGGTAATCGCTTTCGCAAGTGGATGGTCTGATTGTTTTTCGATTGAGTAAATTAAATCACGAAGGGAAGGCTCACCTTGTTTTAAAACTTCAAAATGAATAACTTCAGGTTCACCTTTAGTAATGGTTCCAGTTTTGTCAAAAGCAACCGTTTTAATCCCAACCATATCTTCTAAAGTGCGTCCACTTTTAATTAATAATCGGTGTCTTGCAGCATTGGATAAACTCGACAGCATCGCTGGTGAAATCGAAGCAACCAAGGCACACGGCGAACCAACAACTAAAACGATGATTCCCCTTCTAAAGGACTCAGCTAAAGTTAACCAATGAAAAAGTGGTGGAATAAACATCATTAAAAGGGCAAAACCTATAATAAAATACACATAATACTTTTCAATCCGTTTAATTAAAGTATGAGATTCTGTTTTATTCTCTTGCGCATCAGCAACAAAAGCAATTATCTTTTCTAAGACAGAGTCTTTCGGATCCTTCGTTGTTTGAATCAGAACCGTCTTTTCTAAATTGATGGAGCCTGCATAGACACTATCATTTATCTGTTTATCAATGGGCATCGATTCACCAGTAATAGGTGATTGATCGAGTGATGTGGATCCTTCAAACAAAATCCCATCAACAGGAACTTGAGCACCTACTTTAACAATAACAATATCACCAATTTGCAAATCTTGGATGGGAATTTCAATTTGTGCATCGTCTTTAAGAAGAAGTGCTGTCTTTGGTGATAGATTTAGTAAGTTGGTCAATTCTTTTTCGCTTTTTGAGGACGTCCAAGATTCGAGAACACCACTTAGTCCAAAAATGAAAATTAAAATAGCACCCTCAAAGAAGTCACCAACTAAAAAAGCACTCAAAGCCGCAATAATCATTAAAATTTCAACATTTAAAGCTTTGTTTTCAATCGTTTCTTGAATACCCTCTTTGGCCTTTTCGAATCCGCCAATAATAAAAGCAAGACCAAATAGGATCATAATCAAAGTATTATTAAGTTGATAATTTTGTAAGATAAGAGCAGTAACAATCAGTAATGCAGAGATAATTAAAGCCCCTGTTTCTAATAGCAATTCTTTTTTTGTCATACTACTTTTCTCCTTTATACCTTCATTATTATACCACAATATAGGACAAAAATAACGGTTCCAAAGGAGATTTTTTATAAATAAGATTATAAATTAGAACTATAAGATGAAAGTCTTAAAATCGTTGTTTTTAATCTTTTTTAATCGTTATTTCTTGACAAATATGATATACTTTTTATGAAGGAGATGATATTATGAAGTTCATTCATGAAGATCATAAAATCTACGTTCTTGACGAAAATCAAAAAGAAATTGTCGTCGCAACTTTCCCTCAGTTTAGCGAAGGTGTTGTGAACGTTGATCATACTTTTGTTGACCCAAGTTTGCGTGGTCAAGGTGTTGCAAGTCAATTAATGCATGAAGTTGTTGCCTATGCTAAAAGTAAAAACTTAAAGATGGTTGCAACGTGTCCATATGCTGTTGCTTGGTTTAAAAGACATCCAGAATTCAACGATATGATTGACCAAGATGCTCAACAGCATCTCGACCCTCAATGTAGGATTTAGTTTTTATGACGAAGCCGTTAGTTATCTTCGTGGCCGGTGGTTCGGCATCTGGAAAAAGTACAGTTGTCCAAGAAATCTTGGCCAAAGCTGGCTTAGAAGATGTCATTATTATTAACCACGACGATTATTACCACGACCAAGCCCATTTACCATTAGAAAAACGCTATGATATGAACTATGATCATCCAAGTTCTTTAGACAATGAACTCCTTTTTAAGCATCTTACAGCGCTCATCAACGGCCAAGCGATTGATAAACCCGTTTATGATTTTGTTCAACTAACGAGAAGTGATAAAATTGAACATGTTATCCCTAAAAAAGTGATTATTGTTGAAGGTATTTTAATCTTAGAAAATCCTCAGATTCGTGATTTATCAGATATAAAGATTTATGTAGAACTAGATGATGATACTCGTTTTATTCGCCGGATGTTGCGTGACTTAAACGAAAGAGGTCGAACATTAGAAAATATTGTTTCTCAATATCAAACAACGGTTAAACCGATGTATATTCAATATATTAAACCAACTAAACGACATGCGGATGTCATCATTCCTAATGACACAAAACATAACATTGCGGTTGATTTAATTGTTACTAAAATTGAGCAGATTTTAGGTGACCGTTCATGATTTTAATTGTCATTGCAATGGAAAGTGAAGCCAAAGAAATCGTTTCTTTAAAGCATCCCGATGTTGATGTTTTAGTTACCGGGATTGGTAAAGTGAATGCTGCGATGAAGCTAGCAGCTTATTTAGAAAAACATTCTGTTGATCTTATTATAAATCTTGGCTTTGTAGGTGGTAACGGCTTTGAGTTAAATGATATTGTGGTGATAGAAAATGCTACATATCATGATTTTGATTTATCAATATTTGGCTATCAAAAGGGCCAGGTGCCTCATTACCCAGCTATTTTTGAAACAGACAAAACATTATTTAACAAACTATATAAAACGCTTGATAAAGCGAAAAAAGGCCGCTTATTAACAGGCGACCGTTTTATGATGGAAACAGTAAATACTCCTACAGTTTTTGATATGGAAGGTGCTGCTTACTATCAAGTGGCTCATACGTATCAAATTCCGATTGTTAGTGTTAAACTGGTCTCTGATGTCATCGGTGAAGACCAACATTTAGAAACATATCAAACATTTGAGCAAACCGTTGGTGCTCATCAGCTAAAAGAAATCTTTTTAAAAATGATGGAGGTATTATTATGAAAGGACTCATTGTCTTTCACCCAAACATGGAAGATGTTGAAGCGCTCGCTACTAAAGCTTTATTGGTCCGGGCTGGTTTAGTCATTGATGCCATAACCACTTCTAGTAATAAATGGATAGAAACAGCTTTTGGACAACAAGTTCGAACCGATTATTTTCTTGAAGAAGTTGAAGTGGACACATATGATTTTTTAATTATTCCTGGTGGAAAATATGTTGGTGAGATTATTAAAGAAGATAAAGCGATTAAACAACTTGCAAATCAGTTTAATGATCAAAACAAACTAATCGCAGCCATTTGTGCTGGGCCAAGATTTTTAGGTCAAGCTGGGCTATTGGATAACAAGCAGTTTACAGCTTTTCCTGGAAGTGAAATTGATATGCCAAAGGGCACGTATTTGCCTCATGAAAAAGTGGTAATAGATGGTAATATTATTACTGCACGAGGTGCAGGTGTTGTCTATGATTTTGTCTATGCGATTGTGAAACAGCTTAAAGGAGAATCTAAAGCAAAAGAACTCTTAGAAGATATCCTTTATTGATGAGATAAAACAGCACATTGAAGCCAAAAAAAGGTTCATTTATCCAACCTATAAAAACTTTCATGAAAATCTTGACAATTTAAAAAAACTTGGTATAATTATATGTGCTGTTGCATATTGGCCCGTTGGAGAAACGGTTAACTCACATGCCTTTCACGCATGCATTCACGGGTTCGAATCCCGTACGGGTCACCACTATTTCAAACAAACGTAGTCATACGTTTTATGATAAGAGTTCTCGCAACTCTATAGGAGTACCCATAGCTCAATTGGATAGAGCGTTTGACTACGGATCAAAAGGTTAGGGGTTCAAGTCCTCTTGGGTACGCCATTTTTTCGGGAAGTAGCTTAGCTTGGTAGAGCGCCTGGTTTGGGACCAGGAGGTCGCAGGTTCAAATCCTGTCTTCCCGACCATGATTTTCGCGGGTGTAGTTTAACGGTAGAACCACAGCCTTCCAAGCTGTTGACGAGGGTTCGATTCCCTTCACCCGCTCCAT
>JALNWO010000092.1 GCA_023230825.1 Acholeplasmataceae bacterium | reverse complement strand
TTTATATGACCGCACCGTGGGTTTTTGGTGGTGAAGCAGTCGTCACTTTATTTTTAGGATATCCACTATACTACTTGCTAGAAAGAAACACTGATTTTAAAGAGTTAATGGAGCGCTAGCTCCTTTTTTTATAGCAATTTTTCTGTGGGCTACCGCCATCGGTAATTGAAGTAACTCTTTAGGTGTTACTAAGTGCCAAGAACTGTTAGGATTTTGAACGGTTCCAGAATACACCGACATTTTCCAAGACAGATGCGTAAACTCATGATGATACATGCCTTCTTTTTGGAGAATAGTGATGCCATAATTAGCGTTTTTTTCTAAAACCTCTGCCAATGTTTGACCTAAAAACTGTGGATATTCATACATGCCTTCTAATAGTTTTTCTGTACGTTGACGAACATATAGTTCTCCTTTATTATCAAATAAAAGAAATGTGAAATAGTGTAATTTTTTCTTTATTGGTTTAACTTTTTTCGTTGGTAATGACTCTTGAATGCCCAATTTAAATGCTTCACACTGATCTTGTAAAGGACACACCCCACACTGTGGTTTTTTAGGACGACAAACAAGAGCACCTAGTTCCATCAAAGCTTGTGTGTAAATAGACGGTCTTGCTTTTTCTATTAACGACTGATTAATATCATTTAAACGTTTTTTATTGGCAACTTGGCTAAAATCGTCATTCAAATTATAATACCTTGATAAAACACGAATGACATTTCCATCTACAGCACTGATAGGTTGATCATAAGCAATTGATAAAATAGCACCTGCTGTATATGGTCCAATACCAGGTAATTGAATGAGTTCTTGATAATGATTGGGAATTTGACCGTGATGTTCTTTAACGACTTTTTGTGCCGTTAAGCGCATGTTTTTAAAACGTTGGTAATACCCCAACCCTTCAACATCTTTTTTCAAATCATCTTCAAAAGATTGTGCTAAATCGTAAATGGTTGGATATTTTTTAATAAAAGTCTTAAAAAAAGGCAAGACCGTTTCAACTTGTGTTTGTTGAAGCATGATCTCGCTAACCCAAATTTGATAGGGGTCTTTTGTTTGACGAAAAGGTAAATCACGATGGTGTGTCAAATACCAATCTTCTAATTTTTTTATATTCATTATAAGTGGACTTCTCTTACACCACAATGTTCAATAACATCGTCAAAACGCGTCAAGGCTGATATAACAATGCCGTGACAAACAACAATTACTTTTTTATAGTTGCGATATTTTAAAATTGTCAACTGAACACGCTTTTTTAAATCCTCATAAGATTCCCAGCGATATTTATGGCCGACATTTCTTTTTCCTTGGGCTTCTAAATACTCTTTGGAAGCATCTTCGACGTCGTAGTCATAAATAAACTTTGTATCGGGAAGCCACTCATGCAAATCGTGTTCGACTACTAAAGGAATTTGTGTTTCTTTCGAAATAATTGCTGCTGTTTGTAAAGCACGTGTATAAGGTGATGAGATTATGATTTCTGCTCCTTTTAAGAGAGGGTCTTTTGCACGTTCGGTTGCTTGGACAACACCGTTATTAGAAAGCTGACCAAACTCGTAACCAAGACCAACAAACCCGTTATCGATGACTTCGTCATAACGGGGTTCACCGTGGCGAATTAAAATAAATTGTGTTTTCATCAAATCATCCTACTTTCACAAGTATTATAACATTAAATCATTTATAAAAGAAAAATATTTAATTAAAAACGATGACGAAAAAAATCCCATAAGCAATTCATCTATCTGAAAAGGAAACCCGTGATACAATCATGTTGGCAAGGAGGTCAACATGTCTGAATTACTTAACCGACGGTCGATTCGCTTATACGATGAAAAGATTAAAATCTCTAAAAAAGAAATGACCGAAATCTTAAAAAAAGCGATGCGAGCCCCCTCATCTATGAATATGCAATCTTACCGCGTTTTAATTGTCGAAACACCTGCAATGAAAGAAAAACTTAAAACCGTTTTGTATGGCAACCAAACACAACTGGAGACATCATCAGCAATGCTTTGTATCTTTACCGATTTACAAAAATTCAAGTTTGCCAATAAGGTGTATAACCGTGCTTATGAATACGGACTCATGCCAAAAGAGGTTCGCAACAAACAGCTTGAAAATATTGATAATTTAATTCCTAAAATCCCTATTGATGATTTAGAAAAGACGGGATGGTTAGATGCTGGACTCTTCATCATGCAACTGATGCATATCGCTCGTGAACATGGCTATGACACATGTTCTATTGGCGGATTTAAATATGAGCTCTTAGCAGAGACTTTAGGGTTAGATCCTAACCGATATAAACCCGTCTTAATTGTCTCCATCGGAAAAAAGGCTGAAGCTGGATTTCCCTCAGTACGACTCGATGTTAAAGATGTCGCTAAATGGATATAAAAAGGCTCTAATGAGCCTTTTTTTATTAGATATCGTATTGAGCCATAATTTGCGCTGGAGTTCGTCTGAGTAAAACAAAGATAGGCAGGAGCCCGGCAACAATGTTTAAGATATAGGCTAAAATTAACCCTGCAAAAAACGTTAAAGCGTTCACTGTGAAGATGTTAAACATTCCTAAGAATCCCTTTGATAACTTCGAAAAGATAAGTGAAGCAAGTGCATATCCAGTAACCGTTGAGATTGTTGTCAAAACAAGAATCTCAATGAGGAATGAAAGGAAAATATCATTTTTCTTAACGCCTAATGCCCGATAAACTGACACTTCGTAGATTCTTGAAATCATACTGGAACGAATGACGAAATAGAACCCTACCATCGCTACACCAATTAAAACACTTGATGTAATTAAAGTGCTGGCTAATATTTCCGTTCGACGGTTTTTCGCATCTAATTTCGCGCTCTCATAAACGTCAGTTCCAATCCATTCATGGTTGCTTTTTAAATCAATATCTTCAATCAGTTTAGCTGGGTCTTTTGAATAAATATAGAAAGCTCCACTATAACTACTTTGAATGATTTGTTTTTCAAGATAAGTCGATGTTGCGACATAGTCATATGATGTTTCACTGCCGTCAAAAACGCCGCCTATTACATAATCTAAAAGTGGTAATATAACTGGGAATCCACCGTAATTTTGGTGACCAAAAATTTCTAAGTAACGTTCTTCTGAAACGATCACATGTTGATCAGTTGGATGGGTACCAGCTACGAGAAGCGATTCATCAAAAAATGCATCTGGAATCCAGTTGGTTGTCGCAGTTTGAAACAACAAACCAAGTTCATGTGATAGATAAATTAATGATAAGTCGTTTTTAACGATACCAGTAATTGGGACATCTAAATCTCTGATGCGTACTTTTTCACGAATTAAATGATCGTATGTCCAAATCCCAATTTCTTGCCCTGTTGCACTAATTAAAAAACCACCATCAATTAGTGTATCTGCTAGTGCTGTTGTAACGACAACACCATAACCAGTGGGTGCTTGACCTTTGACATAGTCTTTTGGTTTCACATGATCGATTAAATCGATTGGCCCTGATAAAGTTAAACGTTCTAAACTGCCATTTGGTTGAATAAATCTGAGATTGCCATAACTAAACATATTGATATAAAAGTCAGTGTCTTGTGGATCTTTAAGAGCCATAAGATCATCGTAGGTCAGGGGATTTTCAGAGACATTTTCTAAACGCACATAGCCTTTTGGCATCGTCATCGCATCTTCAGGGCGTAAGATAACTGCAGCCGCAAACATCGCAATTGTTGCCGCTAAAACCATTCCTGAAACCATAAAGGAGAAAAGCATCAGTTTTCCTCTTCTTGTCGTCCGAATAATCTTTTTAAAAGCGAGCCATAAAGATTGCTTAATCGAAACCATCCGTCTTGAACTTCTTTCAACATCAGTATTATCTAAGATTTCGCGATCAAAATCTGTTTCAATGAGTTCTTTTTTGGTTTTTTTAACGTAATGTTCATCACGGATTAAAACACCTGCTTGATCATTAACAATTTTCATTTTATTGTATTTAGACTGGACATCTAAATAAAGCGTTTTGTTTTTAACAATTAATTTAATTTCCACATCATTTAAATCATCAGCTTCATCACTAAATGTTTTTATCGAAATACCATCGTTTGTTACTTCTTTTTGATGAGAATAATCTTTTAAGTAAATTGTGTTTTCATCACTAATGTTGTGGTCATCTGTCGAAATATTATCAACATCAGAAACGATTTGACCATCTAATATCTCAATAATACGATCACCGTATATTTGTGATAAGTTTTTCTCGTGAGTCACTAAAATAACAAGTGTTTGTCTTGAAATCTGTTTAATGATGTTCATAATGTCAACCGTATTTTTACTATCTAAGTTCCCTGTAGGCTCATCAGCGATAATAACTTTAGGGTTTTTAACTAAGGCTCTTGCGATGGCAACACGCTGTTGCTGGCCACCAGAAAGTTGGAGCCCTTTCTTTTTCCGAAATGGATACATGTGAACTGATTTTAATATATAGTTGACTCTTTCTTCGATGAGTTCTTGATCTTTAATCCCCATCATCTTTAAGACAAAAGCAACGTTATCAAAAACAGATAAATCTGGTAAAAGGTTATAGTTTTGGAAAATATAACCAATGTTTTCGTTACGAATTTTGTCCCACTGGTCAACTTTGTAACGCATTAAGGTTGTTTCTTCGAAATGAATTTTACCCGTTTGAACACGATCTAAACCACCTAAAACATTTAAAAGAGTTGTTTTACCTGATCCTGATGGACCATGGAGAACAACAAGACCACGCTCAGGAAATGTTAAGGTGACATCATTTAAAACATGAATTTCATTTTTCTTGTTGCGATTAAAATACTTGTGTAATTGTTCAACTTTAATCATGATTAATCACCTCTACTTTGCGATAGTGTTTCAATCACAGATTGATTAAAGACACGTTTATTAAATCTAAGCCCTAGCCAAATTCCGAAAAACATAAAGGCCAGCAGTAAAATTAAATAGTCTGTAAATTGCATGTACTGCATATCCGTTGATATTGCCGTAACTTCACTTGCGACAATATTTAAAATGATCATCGTAATAATAAAGCCCACAACCGATAAAATAACTTGTTCAACCACAACCAATTGAGCCAATGTCGATTGGTGAGCACCAATTGCACGGTAAATGGCAAAATCCTTTTTCCGGGCAGCCATAACATTTTTAGTAACCGCATGAACAATACTATATAAGAAAAGTCCAAACAGTGTTAAAAAGATAACTGCGAAGAAACCAAAGAAAAAGACTAGCATTTCACTCATGCCACTTGTAATATTGCTGGGGTAATACACACGGTATGTATCCAAATCAAGACTTTTTACCACTTGGTTACCAGCAAAATAACCATCGACTCCAACAGAGATGTATTTTTTAGCTAAGACCATATATTCAGGTTCAAATAAATTGAGAAAATGGTCTTTAATTTCATTACGAAGTGCATCAGTAATCATGAGTTGACCGTAATCCTCAATCGAATCAGGATGATTGTATGTTAAACCGTTCACAGTATAATGAAACTCTTCATAATTTGTGTTATACGTCGTGAAGATAAAAGATGCATTGTTCGTAATTGTCCTACTTCCTTGATCACCTCGATAAGAGTAAAAATAAACATCTTCTGTTTGGTTGAGATTAACATCACGTGATACATGATATTCATTTCCATCAATCCTAACAAATGTTTGATGGCTAATATTATCAAGAACTTGTCGGTAGCGTTGTTGGTCAATGACCATTTCTTCAGAGTTTGATTGATTTAAATATGCATCTGAGAAATAAACGACATTGTTGTTGTTTTTTGTTAGTCCGACTACAGTAAAAGTTCCAATACTAACGACATTTTCATCATCGTAATACCACTGTTCACCAATGTTAATTTTCACAACGTTTCCAAGTTCAACGCGGCCAAAATAATCGGAAACAACAATTTCGTCTATGGCTACAGGAAGCCGTCCTTCAATGTCTTTAGCACGTAAACGTTTAGCTGAGTCAGTACCTGAAACACCGAAACGGTAAAAGTCAGTTCCGACAGCTAAAACCAAAGGGTTTTCATTATAAAAATTCATTGCTTCGGTAAAAACTTCATTGACATAACGATTGTTCCTGATGAGATTAATTTCGTTTTCAGAAAAAGCTGTACCATCTCGTTTTTCAACAAGCACCCTTGTTTCTGTTACCATAGGGTACGTGCTCGACTGCTCTTTACCTTGTTCTCTTAAAGTACTAATTTGATTGGTATAGACAATCGTGAAAACACTTATCACAATGATTTGCAAAAACAAAAGAAAAAAGAGTTTTCTTGGGGTTGATAATAAGTTTCTAACCGCAAAACGAAGAAGATTAAGAACGCTCATCTTCTTAGGTTCTGGAATTGTTTCTACAACAATTTCTGGCGCTTGCTTAAGAATTCGATCTTCTGTCACTTCGCCATCATGCATTTTAATTTTACGGGTTGCATAATTTTCAACTTGTTCAAAGTCATGAGTCACAACAATGACCAATTTATTTTCCGAAATATCGTGTAACAACTTCATCACTTGTTCTGCTGATTTTGAGTCTAGGTTTCCTGTTGGCTCATCCGCAACAATAATCGGACAGTCTTTAGCTAATGCTCGAGCGATGACGGCTCGCTGTTTTTGACCACCAGACAATTTTGAT
>JALNWO010000091.1 GCA_023230825.1 Acholeplasmataceae bacterium | reverse complement strand
GATGCTTTTTTTATTTTATCTTTGTCCATAGTGCGGGGTTTTATCTACAACAAATATACTGAAATTCAATGGAATAACAGTATATTTACCCGCATTTTTTTCATTTTTATGAATAATTCAGGACAGCATTAAAAAAATTAGATACTCAAAATAAAATTTTAGTTTTTCATTCGTTTAATGGACAAAAAGACTTTGAATATCTTTACAGTTTAGATAATGAAATACGATTAGTTGTTTACAAACAGGAAAAAAATCTTTATCACAAGTATCTCGACTTAAGAAAAAAACTAATTGAATCACAAATAAAGTCAAAAGATCGATTTGAAATTTGTGGTATTGAATACAAAGAAGTTAGAGATAATGTAATAGATATTAGCACTACGATTAATAGTATTGTATCCCGCTTGGACGAAATGAATAATAAGGTCTATGAAGGTTATAAAAACGAATGTGACCTATTGCTCAATGAGACTGAAGAAAAACTTCTTTATAAGATATCTACCAATAAAAAGATTTTGATTTTAGAAAGTAGCGATACTGTTTTTACTGATAAGGGTAACTTGAACAAAGTTTATAAAATTAGAGTTGGAGACAAAATCAGGATTTATCCTAAAGATCAATTAGCAGAAAATTTATATCAAATTGCTGTTGAAACTGAACCAGAAATTTTTGGAAAAGTAGAGGAACATTCTATATTCTGGAAGGAAATAATTATGGAATTAAGATATAGATTTGGAAGTGAGGTTCTTTATAATAAGCTCCATGAAAAAGGACTTCGGATAAAAAAAGCAACTCTTGACACGTATGGTGGAGAAAAAAGTTTAAGGAAATTTCCTATGTTCAATAACGACTTGAGAGCTATTTTCAAACTTCATTACCAAGATAAGCCAGAAAGCGAAATTAATACAATTTTAAAGCCAATTTTAAAATCTAAAACAACATATAATAGTACAATGATTGTACTTGGGCGAGGATTGAAACAAGAACTACGTTTATTTTTAATGAAAGAAGAAATTGGTGAAATTCTACAAAAGCGTGATTTTAATGAAAAGACATTACAATACTTTATTGATGAATTCATGCCAGTCCATATTGTAACTCGCAAAGAAGTCTTTCATGATAATATAGAAATTTTGGAAGAAGAAACCCTACAATTAATTGAGTTATGAAAATAAAAGAGAATAGGAACATTGTTATTGAACGAATACGAAAAGAGATAATAGGTCCTGGTTCAGACCTTTTTCATTGTAAACAAGACTTTAGTGATGAAGTTATTGAGGGCAAACCATTACACCGCTATTTTTCAGGCATTTTGTTTCCAAAACAATTACAATCAAATGCAGGTGATAACGGTGAACAGGAAATGAAAGATGAGGACGAGGATGATATAGTAAATTTAAATTCAGATATAGTTGATGAAGAAGGTAGAGAAAAAGAAATTTTTAAAGAGGATACTGACGAACCTGATAAAACGGATACTCAACCTAAATATACTACCAACACATTCTTTCCTTCACACATAGGAATTACATTTGCTGTTGATAACTCCTGTAGCAGTGTTAAAGGGATTATACATTTTGGAAACTACATTAAAGCAAAACCTGAAGAAATTAAAATCCCATACGATGGAGAGGGAGTAGATTTACTGATAAAATATGGATTAAATGAATTTGTGAATTATGATGATATCGGGAAAACACTCTCACAAGTGAAAAAAATCCAACGAAAAAAAGATGGGAAAATAACTTTAGAATATCAAGTTCTCCGAGATGGCTTAATATCACTAGCTAAAGGAACATCATGTGATCACGCTTTATATAAATCTTTAGCAAAACTCTTTTTTAAGGATAAATACAAACGTAACGATAACAAAATAAAAATCAATATAAACATTGCAGATATTCTAAAATCTGACAACCAACATCTTCAATTAAAATTATCAGAACAACCATATGTGAACATAGATAATTGGAGTAGAGAAATGAAAGAAAATCTAATTTTTCATTTAAAAATTTACACCAATTATTCCGATAAATATTACATCAAAGCAGTTATTGAAAACAAAGCACTTATCCCTAAAAGTATGTTCTCTCTTTCTAAAGAAAAGGTAAATCGGTTAGCATGTTTTCAAACAGAAATTAGAATTGAAAGCGATAAGTTGTTGCCATTTAGAGATTACAAAGCTCATATATATAAAACCGATGAAGATAGAATGTTGGATTATCTCTATCGTGATAAATTTGCTTTTGGGATAGGACATAATACAGCCTGTACTTGGGAAAATGCACAATCACCTAACACACCGCAATGGATACAATCAACATTTTTGCCCGAATATGACGTAAAAAGCCAAAGTTCAGAAACAGATAAAATCAAAAGCGATATACTTAATATTAAAAACTTATCAATTTACAATTCTGATAAAACAAATATTATCTCAAATCTCACAAAAGTTGCAAAAGCTTATAAAGACTGGATTGATGGAAAGCGAAGTATTGCAAATGGAAACGAATTGGGTATAGAAAATGTTGAAAAATGCGAGCAGATACACAGCCGAATTAGTAATGGAATAAAACTACTAAAAGAAAATGAAAATGCTTTGCGCGCATTTCAGTTAGCTAATACAGCTATTTATTTACAGTTTTTCCAAAGTCAAAGGCATTTTAATAAGAAAAAAGAAGGTTTTGAAGTTTGGGAACGGAACGAAGCGTTGCAACATAAATTTGATGATTATGCAACCTTGCAATTCCCATCAGACAGAGTTCCTGAATGGCGACCGTTTCAATTAGCTTTTATTCTTCAATGTTTAGCTTCATTTGCAGATGAAGATAGTGCAGAAAAAGAATTGATTGATTTGTTGTACTTCCCAACAGGTGGAGGAAAAACAGAAGCATATTTGGCAGTTTCAGCATTTCTTATTTTTTGGCGAAGAATTCAATATCCTGATAGTTATGATGGTGTGAATATCATCATTCGCTATACCTTACGCTTGCTTTCTGCACAGCAATTTGAACGTGCATCAAAAATGATTTTAGCTTGTGAGTTTATTCGAAACTATTATAAAGATTTAGGCGACAAACCAATTACTATTGGCTTTTGGGTAGGAAAACAAACTATTCCAAATTACCTGAAAGATGCTAAACAAAAATTAGAGTCAACTCAAAAGAAACTCAATCAAGGAAATCAAGATGTTGTCAATCCTTTTCAATTATCAAGTTGCCAATGGTGCAACACGAAAATCATTTCTAAACTAAAACAAGATGAAAAGGTCTTACAAATCGGACATAGAATTGGGAAAGCTAATTTACAAAGTTATTGCTTAAATGAAGATTGCCATTTTTCAGAAAAAAATGGGAGTTTGCCAATCGTGTTGATTGACGAAGATATTTACAAAAAGCCGCCCACCATACTTTTTGCAACAGTTGACAAGTTTGCAATGATTGCTTGGAATGGTGATTCAACAAAATTCTTCAACAACGGAACAAACAGAAAACCTGAATTAATAATTCAAGACGAATTACATCTGTTAAATGGAACATTAGGAAGTTTAGTCGGTTTGTTTGAAAACGCTTTATTGAAACTTTGTGACAATCCAAAAATTATTGCTTCAACAGCAACCGTAAAAAATGTCGACAAACAAATTCAAGGTTTATACGCACGAGAGTCAAGAATATTTCCTCAATATGCAACTAATGCTGACGACACATTTTTTTCAAATGTAATTGAAGAAAGCAAACGAAAATACATCGGAATTTTGCCGACAGGGAAAACAACCGTTGTAACCAATTTGCAACTTTTAGCTTCATTGCTTTATGCTAGATTAAAAATTTGGAAAGAGAGTCATGATAAAAGAGAAGTAGATAATTTTTGGACAATACTCTCATATTTTAAAAGCTTGAAAGAAATTGGTCGCTTTTCGAATAAAATAAATGCTGAATTAAAACCAATTATCAAACAATTACAAGTTCGCTACCTAGAAAACAATTCAGAGAGTGAAAGGTCTAATTATAGTAAGCTTTCTTATCGAAACATAGAGTTGACAAGTAGGATTCCAAATGAAAAAATCAAAAAGAATTTAGATAAATTAGAAATTCAATTTGATGGGAATATCAAGGAACATAAGGCATATGATTTGGTTATAGCAACCAATATGATTAGCGTAGGACTTGATGTTGGTAGATTAGGTATAATGGTAATGAACGGAATGCCACCAAACACAGCAGAATACATTCAGGCAAGTAGCCGTGTAGCACGAAAAAATGAAGGTTTGGTAATTACGCTTTACGACCCTCTCAACAGTCGAGATTTATCATATTTTGAGGATTTTGTACAGTTTCATAAAACCTTTTATAAACAAGTAGAACCTTTGAGCGTAACTCCATTTACGGAAAATGCATTAGATAAGATGTTGTTTACGCTTATTCTTGCATATTTCAGACACTCAACTCCATATACAGCTAATAATGCTGCAACAGCGTTGGTTGATGATAAGGTAAAAAATGAACTGCGAAATAATTTAGTTCAAATTTTTCAAAATCATAAGTTTGCTGTAAACGATTTACAACTTATTACAGAAAAAATAGATGAAATCCTGAGAGATTGGAAATATAAAATTGATGCACAAAAAAATCTTAAATATTACTGGAGAGACCGGCCAAAAGAATCTTTAATTGTACCAATGCAGGAAAACAAAAATGAAGAGGACACATTAGTAGCAATGCAATCAATGAGGAGTGTAGAGCCTAGTGCTGAAATTTTAATACGACAATATTAAATCTAATGACAAACGAAAAGATAAAACACGGTAGAAGTAAGCATATTTCGAGTTATGGTGGTGTTGGTTCATTAATTGAAACAACCGACAATTCCATAATCATAGAAACTTTCGACAATTGGGGCTATGCTGATCTAAACGAAAGATTGGCTCCTTATATTATTAAAGATGACCGATTACTACAACGCCTAAAAAACCGTTTCCCAAATCTGAAACATTTAGTTTCAATTCCCACAGAAAGAGATTCTTTTTTACATCAAGTTAGACCAAAAGCCAACTACTTTCCTAAATGGTTTTACTGTTCTTACTGCAAACGATTTGCGCCATATAATGAATGGAAAAACCGTTGGCGCAGTACAGGTAAAAAGCTTGACTTCTTTAATCCTCCTAAATGCAGTAAAGAAAGTTGTAAAGAAAATCATTTAGAACAAGTTCGTTTTGTTATGACTTGTAAAAACGGTCATATTCATGATTTACCTTGGAAGTTTTGGAATAACCGTTTGGCAACTAACAAAACTAATGAAGAAGAAAATGAGAATGAAGGAAACACAGGAAAACCTTCCGGTCCTCAATTAGATTTTTCTAAAACTTGTTGTAAAAATCAAGATTTAATCTATAAAATCAGTAGAGAAAATACTGAACTTTCTGGGATTTGGATTGAATGCAAAAACTGTAATAAAAAAGCAAGCCTTAAAGGTGTTTTTAATTACGAACAAACTTGTAATGGTAAAAAATATTGGTTAGGTCAAATAAACGGTAAATTTCACGAAGAGGAATGTTCTGAATTAACCAGCGTAAAACTTAAAACAAGTAATAGCGTTTACTATACGAACAGTCTAAGTAGCTTATTTATTCCTGAGCTACAAAATCCATTATCATCCGAAATTAGAATTGACATTGATAATATGGTTGAAAGTGGCGAATTTACTATTGAACAAGTAGTACAATTAATTAGTATTCAAAAAAAGATTGATAAAGAACTAATTCAGCAATATATAGAAACAGGTGACATTGAATATATTCCTGACAATATTTATAGACAAACAGAATATGATTATTTTCTTAACAAGGAACAACCTGAGAGTAGGGTAATCAAGTTTCGAGCGATAGATTGTAGCGAACAAATAAATGGCCTTTCTAAACTAATAAAAATAGATAAATTAAAAAAAATAACTGTACAAACTTCATTTACTCGAAATGAACCAATTGATGTAGATTCAATACTATTAAAAGATGGAGATAATGCTTATGAATACACCGTTCAAAGACAATCGGTTTCAAAAAACAATTTCGACACCAAAGCATTGCCTGCATTAGAAAGTTTTGGTGAAGGAATTTTGTTCATATTGGATAAACAGAAGTTAAAGCAATGGGAACAGCAAGAAGAAGTAATTAAGCGAGTAGAAATAATTAAAACAAACGCTAAAAATGCAGATTGGAAATCACATCAGATTAATGCCAAAACCCTAACACCAAGAAAAGTTCTAATACACACTCTCTCTCATTTATTAATGAGAGAATTAGAATATGTCAGCGGATATCCTGTATCTTCTTTATCAGAGAGATTGTATGTAAACGAGACAATGTACGGATTCTTAATATCGGCTTTTGATGGAACAGACGGTTATATAGGTGGACTATCAAATTTGTGCAACGATTTAAAAAACCTGAACAGCATTATTCCTGTTTAATTCACAAACCTACAATTTACTTTCAAATCACACCATTTTCCCCTTTTGAATTTTGGATTTAGGCACGAATCTAGCGGAAATCAAGGTTAAACAGTTATTTCTCGAAATTTTAGACATCCCTCTCCCATTCACCTTTTTTTTGAAGGTGTGGATTTATTTTTGTTACATGTGAAAGAACGTTAGATGATAGCGCTTTGTCTAAATCCTGAGTACCTGAAATAGTAATAATAAGTTTTTAAAT
>JALNWO010000090.1 GCA_023230825.1 Acholeplasmataceae bacterium | reverse complement strand
TCATCACCGACAGTTTCAACTTTCCAGCCTGGAATCGTTGGAACAAGCATGGATAAGTTCGTTTTTCCGCATGCGCTTGGAAAAGCACCTAAAATATATTTGTGACGACCTTCAGGGTTGGTAATTTTTAAAATAAGCATATGCTCGGCCATCCAGCCTTCATCTTTGGCAATTTTAGATGCGATGCGAAGAGCATAACATTTTTTACCTAATAAGGCGTTTCCGCCACATCCTGATCCGTAAGACCAAATCAATCTTTCTTCAGGGAAATGAGCAATATATTTTTGTTCAAGTGGTGCACTTGGCCAAGGAATATCTTGGACACCTTCTTCAAGAGGATAGCCGACTGAATGAAGTCCTGGAACAAACGGTCTTCCATTTTTAATCATTTCTAAAACTTCATTACCAACACGTGTCATTTTAATCATATTAATGACAACATACAGACTGTCGGTTAATTCAATTCCTGCACGAGAAATTTCTGAAGCTAAAGGTCCCATCATATAAGGAATAACATACATCGTTCTTCCTTTCATTGAACCTTTGTATAAAGCTGTCATTTCAGCTTTTAATTCCGCAGGATCGCGCCAATGATTGGTTGGACCTGCATCGCTTTCTTTTTTAGAAGCGATAAAGGTGCGTTGCTCAATACGAGCCACGTCTGATGGATCTGAGAAAAAAGCGTACGAATTTGGTCTTAATAAAGGATTTAGTTGAATCCCTTTACCTTCTTGAACCAACGTCTCATAAAAACCTTTTTCTTCTTCTGGATCTCCCTGTACCCAGTACACACGATCTGGTTGACACAACGCTACAACTTCGTCAACCCATGCCAATAACTGTTTATACGTCTGCATGACTTCCTCCCATTTTTTGTTCATACATTTTCTTTTATTTGTTTTATTTTTGTATAAGCTTTTTGATAAATTGGTATCATTCTCGGTTCGGTTACATGAACAAAGACCTCTTCCCACGAAAACCACTTTACTCCTTGATTTTCATCCAGTTTAGGATAAATAGGTTTTTGAGGATCCCCAATCAGTAAATACGTGACATTAAAATGCAAGTGATCACCGACATAAGCCCCATTTTTATAATGGTTCATCACTTGGATAACATCGAGAATGAAAATATCATCCATTAAAGGGGTTACTTCTTCTAAACCTGTTTCTTCTTTTGCTTCTTTAATGGCAACACCTAATAAATCAGTTTCACCATCAAGATGACCCCCGACCCAACTCCATGATTCATAAATGTTATGATATGCAAAAAGCACATGCGTTAATTCAGGGTTACACACAAAAGCAGATACGGTCACATGACCAGCCAAATTAGAACGTAAAAGATGATCAGAGTTGTTTTTCATAAATGCTAAAAAAGCGGCTTGGTCAACCGCCTCTTGTTCATTGATAGGTTGATAGTTTCTAATTTGTGTTAAGTAATTCATTTATTGAAACTTGACGACGAATTCAATCGGTGCGACTTGGGCAATCGTTTCATGAATAGAACAATACTTCGCGCCTAACTCAGCTGCTTTTTCTATTTTTTTCTGATCGGATGCACCAAAGACTGTTAGTTCCATTTGAACTAAATCAAGGGTTGTTGGAACTGTTGTTCTTTTATTGCCAACGATTGACATTTCTGCTCGGTCAAAAGTAAGTTGCATTTTTTTAACGACGCCTAAGAAGGTTGCATAAAAACATGATCCTAATGCGCCATAAAGTAAATGGTACGGGGCCACACCATCTGGTTGTTGGCCAATTTTTACGGTTCCCGTTGGTGAAATGAACTCACCGACAAAACCGTTCGTGAAATTGAATTTAATCAAGTCTGTATTCATTTTCAATCACTCTCCTTCAGTGTTCTCGATTGTATACATATCTATCATAACAATTAATTGTTAAATAGTCATTAGTATTTATGAATGTAAACTATTTTCATCCATTTTCATTCGTTTAGTTTTTGCAAAAAATCATCTTTTAGTCTTTTTTGCTAAACGAATAGAATTTTTAGAATGATGGAGCAATGAACAAAAGAAAAACCGCTTGAATGCAAGCGGTTCTTTTTTTGGTTGTTGATTTAAAAACCACGGTGTTTAATGATAAATTGAAGACGGCAAGGCTCAGGGTTTGTTTCACTTAAAAATGAGGGTAGGCTGCCTTCAGGTAAATTGGGTAACTGTCCTAAAATATCAGCGTATAGTTGAACAAAACTAAGAGCTTCAAAGAAGCCTTGTTCCTGATTGTTTTGGGGCAAAGTTAAAGCTTCATTAATCAAAATAAAGCCATAGGCAAGTTCATCAATGGGACGAAGATTCGTTTCAGAATTAATCGTGTATACATCTTTTAGAGCTGATAATTCTCCTAATTGTTCTTGAGCTGATAATGCCAATTCTAACCCTTGAATTAAACCTGGTTCAATCATTTCTTCATCTTCTTTGACTAGTTCTTCATAAAGAGTTTCAAATTGAGCACTAACCATACTTGAAAACCACCCTGCATCCAAACCCATGCGCAGGCGGGCTGCTAATTGGATGAATTGATCATGCAACACGTCTAATTCGGTGAAAAAGGCAATGAGTGGTGTAAAACCTTCTACTAAAAACTGAAACTGATTTGCAAACGGATACATCCCAACGATAAGTGTTTGTAGTTTTGTTTGAATGATTTTGCTGGATTGACTCATTTGATAAAATTGATCTGTTAATTGAACTTTGTTTTCAACGAGTGTTTCTAAATCTAATTCACCTAAATTTGCTATCAACGTCACTGCCGTTTTAATTTGATTAACTTCATCCATTACATCTTCGTATTCTTGATAAAGCGAAGTGTATGTATTTGTGAGCGCCGTGATTCGCATTAGTTCATTTTGTAAACTTGCCAAATAAGTCATTAAATCATCATAATGATTTGAAAGGTGATCAATTGTCGTTTTTATCTCTGCAACATGCGTACGAAACCAATCACGTTGGCTTTGGTAATTTAGTGAGTATGAGATGATAGATGTTAAAGCAGTAAAAGCTTGATCAAGTTGCGGATCATTTAATCCTGTAACTAACTTTTCAAGTTCTGTGCCGATCATCGTTGCTTGGTCTTCAATAAAAGTAGGTAATTCTGGTAAAAGTTCCTTAAATAGAGGTGACATTTGATCATCGACAAAAGCCAACTCTTGAATTAGTAAATCAATCTGACTTTCCATCGACTCCATTTCAAAATCAGTGAGTTGGTCTAACTCAATAAAATCTGTTGCAAACGACAAGAGGTCCATCGGCTGTAAAACAGCTTGGAGTCCATCATAATGAAAATCAATGACGTCAAGTTCAATTGTAATTTTTTGGCTTGTTCCAGGCATAATCATATAGACTAAAGAGACATCTGAACCAACAACGAGGGTTTGCATCACACCAGGAGCAGATAAAATTGTCATCGTCTTTAAATTAAGCGGAATTTGAACTTGAGCACTATACGCTTGTTGATAATATACGTGTGCTACTTCATTTGCGATAAAATCATAATTCAATTCGATATGGCCCGTGGCATGGACTAAATCTTGATAACCAACTTCTAAACCATTGAGCTTATAAGTCGGACGAATAATATAGGGCAGTCTTTGTTCATAATATTCAGGGTCTAAATTTAAAGTGTAAAACATATTTCTTTGGGGCGACAAAGACGGAATCGTTGCTAAACCATCTTCAACTGTAATTCTCGCTTGACTATTACTAATGTTTAAATGGCCATTTGCTAAAAATTGACCGTAAACTTTATAATTAGTAAAAACAGATTGACTAATATGTTGACTGGCTTTAATCGATTCCATTTGTCCGTTTGGTTTCATATTGACATAAATAATTTCATCTTGACTAACTTGTGTAACTGTAGTGGGTCGATTGTTAGAGGGATCATCAGGTTCTTCTAAATGATTGTCATCACAACCAACGATGAGTACCGTGGTTAAAATTAGAATGAGTAATGTAAAACCCTTTTTAATTAACTTTTTCATTTTAAGAACCTCCTTTATGGTTTAATTTTTCTTTTTTTATTATATTTTTCAATGACTTTATCAAAAGTCAATAATAATGCCGGTAAAACAAAGAGGGTTAAAACACCGGATAAGAGCGCCCCTCGGGCAATTAATAAGCCTATCTCTTTCACAATATCTAAACTAGAAACTAAGACAACGGCAATGCCTGCAACGGCTAATACTGCAGCTGAGGTAATAATAGCAGGTGCTGATTTCTCCATTGTTTCAACCATGGAACCTTTAGGATTAGCCGGATCCCTCAACTCTTGATAACGACTTGAAACCAATACAGCATAATCGATTGTGGCCCCTAGCTGCAAACTGGAAACGACTAAATAACCAATATAAGCAATTGCCCCTCCTGAAAGATATGTAATCGAAATATTAATCCAAATTGAAATCTCGATTAAAAGAACAAGAATGAGCGGTTGAATCGGATTTTTTAAAATGAACCCAATGACTAGCCCAACAGCAATCGCTGAAACAAGTTGAACAATGATTCCGTCAATTGTGACTGCTTCTTTAATTTCGGTAACTGCAATTGGAGCGCCAATAACATAACCCCCATGGGTAAGTGTTTCTTGCGTTAAACGAATCATTTCTGCACTTAAAGCATAACTTCTTTCGCTTTCTTCTGATAAGTTTATTAAAACAATCATTCGGTAATAGCGATCACCTTTAAATTGTGTTAACGCATCTAAAGGGATCATTTCCTCAGGAATTGCCGGATCCACGCTTGTCACCAAACTTTGGATGGAAATCACTTCAGGAATGGCATTCAATTGATCAGCCAACAAAAGCGCATCTTCAACATCTTCGTGCTGATATAAAATAATGATTGGTTCAAAAGGTCCAAAGACATCGGTAATTGCGGCATCATGTTGATAAATAACGGATGTTTCGTCTTTATTTTGCGTATCACTATAAAAATAAGTCGTTTTTGATTGTAGGTAAAAAGCGAGACCACCAATGAGAAAGATCAATGCCGTAATAAAAATCCGTCCTTTATTTAGCCTTGAGGTAATTTTGGCAAAATTAGGCAGTAAAATTTTATGCTTATGTTTTAATAATTTTTTATCAAAAACGATTAATAAAACCGGAATAAAGATTAATGTAACAAGATAACTAATTGCGATGGCTTTCGTTAATGATAGCCCAACATCTAAACCAATTTTATAACGCATAATCACAAGCGATAAAAAACCAAAGATTGTCGTTAAAGATGAAGCCGTAACACTTCTAAAAGCATCTTTTGTCGCTTGAGTAGCAGCTGGAACTGGTTCTTCACCGGTATCCCTTATTTCATAATACCGATGCACAATGAATAGCGAATAATCCAGCGACATTGCCAGCTGCAAAATACTTGCAATCGACATGGTAATATAGCTGACACTTGGTAAAAAGACGTTCGTTCCTAAATTAATGACGATGGCAACACCTAAGTTAATTAAAATAATGACAGGCTCAAACCATGAAGTTGAAACTAAAAATAAGATGGCAATGGCTGCAGGCAATGCAATTAAAAAAATCATTAGCATTTCTCCATTGACGAGATCACGGGTATTTTTATTACCTAAAGCTGAGCCGCGTAAATAATATTCTGTCTCATAATGCGTTGCGATATTTTTAATTTCATCAATCGCATCGCCAACAATGAGCGAATAATCATCATCAGCAAATTCAATTGTAAAGAGCATCTTTCCATCTTGATAAAAATCACGAATGAGTGATTGCTCCATACTTTCAACAGGTGTTGTGATATCGGCAATAGCTCCTAACCATAATACCGAACGCACAACCTCAATCTCTTTCATCTCATCAACCATGTTAGCGGCATCTAATAAATCTAAATCAACTGTCATCATTTGTACCATCGACACATTGCCAAACTCATCTTGCATCACTTCTATTGACAATTTTGTATTTGAGTCTGTCGGTAAATATGCACTCATATCGTAGTTCACAACGACAAGAGGAGCTAAAACAATGGAGACGATTGTTAAAATAGATAAAAAAACAATGATAAAAAGGCGTCGTCTTTTCGTAAATAATGTTTTCATAGTCTTGCTTTAATCCTCCATTTTAAATGTCCGTTTTAATTCCACATTTAAATTATACCTTTTTTCATTTAATAAAAAAACCCTCCAATCATAATTAAAACATGAATTCAAATCTTATTTAACATCTTCTCATGCAGCCGATAAGCATTAAAAAAACCACCCTTTTCAGCGTGGTTTCATTTTTTTAAAATTTTGTTTAATCTTTTGAACGAAGACGTTTCTCACCGGTTAACTCGCGAATAGGTTTAATATTTTGGCTCACTTCAAGTGTTCCTAAATATTCGCCGCTATGGGACCTAACCGCAAAGTAACGAATGTGAACAAACATATCTTTTAATTGAATCCAAAAGTCTTCGTGATCTTTCTCACCCGATTTAAATGACTCTAAAATTTCTTCAACAACATGAACACTTTGAGGTGGATGACACATTGACACATGTCTACCTATTACCGTTTTAGGACGGTCAAAAATGCGTTCTTTTCCTTGGGTAAAGTATTTCACATGCCCTTCGTGATCGACAAAGGTCATATCGACAGGAACGGTGTTTAAAATTGCATTGACTTGTTCAAACGTTAAAACACCAGCGTCAAAGGGAACTTCACCTGTTTTAACTGGTTCTGGTTCTTTAACTGTTTCGTCTTCTTTTTTCGGCTGTTGTTTCCACTGTTGTTTTGGTTTTTCTAAGAAAAAGCCAACTTCTTCACTCGATGAGTCAACTAAGACCCAATCAAAAAAGTTCATATGTTCTACTAACATGGGT
>JALNWO010000089.1 GCA_023230825.1 Acholeplasmataceae bacterium | reverse complement strand
CTTAGCCACATCTGCTCAACTTTCCCCTCGCGCGAGCGTAACGGCTTGCGTGTGCGTAGCACTTGCATTTGTGGTTGATATGTCATTTTCAGGCATCCCATACAATCAGCTAATTTAATAAAAGATTTGCTTCTTTTTATTTTTCAACTGAAAAACATTGGTAATTCAGTTCCTGCGGTTTTCAATTGAAAGAAAAAAATCGAGCAAACAACCGTAGGGCGTTAGTAATCAAAGAGCAGGAAAAACAGCCTTGAGCAAAACGGCTGGGCTGGACGGTTAGGGAAGCCCAAGCAACGCGAGCCGCCTAAGCGAGTGGAGCAAGGGTGGTGCAAAAGAAAGCCGTCAGGCGGTTTGCAGCATATGTGGGAAGTGCAACGCAGGGTTTTTGTAATTTTTTACAAACAAAAACCCGGAGTGGAACTGAACTACACAAGGCTACCGATTTAATAGCCAGAGCGAAGCGGAGGCAATACAATAAAATCAGCCGAAGCCCGTAGCGACCCGCAGGCGAGCAAAATTATGGCAGGCGGTGGACGTGTTGCTACTTTGTGTAATGAAGCTTTAGCGTAATGAAGCAAAGGGGCAAAAACGGACAAAGTAGCCTGCCGATGACGACTGACCGAGGAACTGCAAGCAAGATGACAAACTGCGTAACGAAGTGAAGCACCCAAAGGGCGACAAGGCTCTTTTTTTTACCTTGATTTTATTTTTCAATTGAAAAAAAAGTGCCTGGACGGTTTGGCGGCTTGCTTTGCGGACGAGCGAAGGAGAAACACCGCTTTTCCTGCTCTTTGATTATTGTATCGGATGGTAATTATTGACCGCATTTTGTAATTGTTCCAATTCGGTTTGTTTGTATTGAACTGTGGTTGATGCTCGTTTGTGTCCGCTAAAAACCTGAACGATTCTTGTGTCGTTTTCTTTTTTCAGAAGGTTTGCAATAACGCTTTGCCGTATTTTCATTGGTTGGATTTGCTCGGATTTTGGTCTGTATTCGTTAATCATTTTACTGATGCCGTGCGGCTTTATCTTTTCCCCATATTGTCCAAGTATAAACTTTGTTTCATTGGGATTTTTAAGATTGTATTTCAATAAAAATGCTCTGTCTTTTTCCAGGTATTTGTAAAACAAAATCATCTGCTTTGCCTGTAATGGTAATGTTCTGCTTTTCGGGCTTTTTGAGGTTATTTCCGTACTTCCTTTTACAAACAGTTCCGCTTTGTCTAAATTGATGTGTTCCGTTTCAAGCTCTGCAATCTCGTTTACGGTTAATGCCTGATAAATCAATAGACTGATGATAATTTTGTTTCGGGTTTCAAGTTGCTTTTTCCGTTTGATTTGGTAGCTTTCAAAGAAGTGTTCCAATGTTTCGGGACTGTACAGATTATCAACCTGTATTTGTTTACTTACTTTGTCCTTTAAGTACAGTTCACTGCAAGGGTGGTCTTTTCTCTTTCCGATTTCAAGTAAATAATTGAAGTATATTTTTACTCCGTACAAACAATGCTGTAAGGTTTTCGGGTGTAAATCGTGGTTTTTGCGTAAGTATTCGATGTATTGTAAAACGTCTTTGTAGGTGGCTTTTTCGGCTCGTTTATCGTAATAATCCGTAAATCTTCTGATGTTGTACAGATTGCTGTTTAAAGTGCTTTTGCTGTACTTTTTCTGTAAATACTCTCTGATTGTCATTGCATAAGTTCATTGATTTGGTTTTGATTAATATGCGTATAAATTTCGGTGCTTTCTATATGGCTGTGTCCTAAAAATATTTGCACCTGTTCCAATGCCATTCCGTTTTCAAGTAAATGCGTTGCTATCGAGTGCCTTAATGTGTGTATTCCGATTTTGGTTAGTTCCTGTTTTGTAAATGCTTTCCCGAAGTCTGTACGTTTGATGATTTTTTTCAGTTGCTTGTTTAACGTCCATTCCTGCATTCTCGTTCCTTTGCTGTTCAGGAACAACGCTTTTTGTTTTGTTTCAGATGAAAAAATAAATTCCTGTAATTCATCTGCTATTGTCTGACTGATTGGAACTAATCTTCTTTTGCTGTTCTTGCCTTTCTGAACGATAACAAGGGTTTCCGTTAACCGTAAATCTTCCTTGTTTAATTGGCTGACTTCGTTTGCACGTAAGCCACAACCATAAGCAATATGTAAAATGGCTCGTTCCTGTAAATCTTCCGTTACCTGGTAAAGCTCTTGTATTTCTTCCTGTGTAAAGATTATTCTTTCTGGTTCTTCATTTGGATAATGAAACTTTAAATGTGATGCAGGATTGATTTTGATTTTACCCAAGTGCAACGCATAGCCTAAATACTGCTGTACGCAACGCATTATGTCGTAAACCGTTTTTAGCTTTAAAGTTTCTTTTGTTCGGGTGCTTTTCCTGTTCTGTACATATTCGTAAAAGTTCCCGATTTCTACGGCTGTAATGTGGTGCAACTGATAAACCCCGATTTCTTCTAACCAATTAAAAAACTCTTTCAGATATAAATATTTCGATTGGCAGGTTTCGTCTGCATAACCCAATAACATAAGGTATTCCTTGTATTCTTTGCTTTCTTTCTGATACAGTTCGTTGTAAATAATATGTCGGCTCGGTAATGGCATACTATGACGTTTTTTACTTGTATGATGTTTTTGCTTTTGTATTCTCGTGGAATTAGGAACGCTAAACGAGTTATGAGTGATAAGTTTTTAGTTATGAGTGATTTATGTTATTTCCTTGTGTTCCTTTTGTGTTCCGTAGCGTTTCAAACACTTTCATTCACTATCATACTTAACGTTTTGTTCTTGGGCTTTGACGGTGCAATGTTGTTTTCTGTTTTCAGCTTTTGTATCTGCAACATTAGGAAGTCTTTTATTTCGGCTCTCAACTTTTGGTAGTTATCCCAATAAGAGATTTTATACTTTATTCCTTTGTTGGCATACCCTCCTGTCTGTTTGATGTATTCAAGTTCCGTAAGTGTCTGTATGTACCTAAATACCTGTGTTTTGCTAACGTTCAATGTCTGTCTTATATCCCTTAAAATGAAGTCCTGATTTTCGTTCTTAACGTGCTTTTTCAGGCGTTCAAAAAACTGTCTTAAACTTCCGTCTAATTCATCAACTTTTAAAACAATGCTCTCAAAAAGAATTTCCGTTGCCTGTTCGATGTCCTCGATTTCAGTTATCAATTGATTGTCTTTTGTGAGCTTTCTCTGATATTGGTTTAAAAATGTAACCTGTTTGATTACTGCCTGATACATTTCGTTCAAACGCCTTATTTTATGCACCTTTTCAGGAAGATTTAATTTTGTTGCGTAGGGATTTATGACTTCGTAATGCTTTAAGTTCCGTACAATCTGCTGTATAAAATGGATTGTTCTTTGGCTTTCGTTCGGGTCGATTTCCCCTGCATTTCGTTTGTTCTGGTATTCGATTATTCTTTGTGTCTGCTCTTTGCTTTCATCAACGGCAATCAAAAAACTACGGCTCATATTATCTTCATACGTTTCGCCTTTTGTTGTTGCACTTAAACTGCTGAACTGTCCTTTTACTATTTTATGACTGCTTTTATTATTTCCCTTTTTGTCTTTGATAGTAACAGAGCTCCGCAATACTTGGTTAGATATAAATTCCCGAAGTGCATACAAAGCGTCCTCTTTCAGTCCGTCTAAATCCTCGATGATTACAACCTTTTGGAACAGGTCGAACTCGCCCCAATTGTACAAACTGCTTTCCGTTATTCTCGTAAAACGCAATACGTCTTCCTGTGGCATTAAATCCGCTATTCTGCTTATAATGTGGGTTTTTCCACTTCCCGAACTTCCCTGCACCAATGCGTGTAAAGGACTTTTGTTTAAATAGCTTATTGTAATCAGGAACAATAATAATCTGCTGTTTTCTTCGCCTACTATTCCCGCTTTTCCGATTTCTTGGTTTAAGTTTTTCAGTAAATGTTTACGCTTTAAAAAATCAATAGCCCCCAAACCCCCAAAGGGGGCTTTTTCCTCTTTGGTTTCTTCTTTTTTATTTTCAATTGAAAAAGAAAAATTTAACGCTGTTCTGTTGTTCAGTAGTTCAATAAATATTTCTTCATTGTGAAGTTGTAAAGTTTCGTTGATGTCTTTGTTTATCGGCTCTGCTGTTGTGATTTTTAACTTTGGATATTCAGCTTTGAGCATTGCCCCGTATTTCTGTACTGCCTCTTTCCCTGCACTGTCATTGTCAAAAAAGAAAATGATTTCTTCTAACTGCGGAAGTTCCTGTATTGCCTGTTGGTGTTCTTCGGTTAGTCCGTTTGTTCCGTAACACGCTAAAACGCTGTAATTTTCTGCTATTTCTTTTACCTGTAACAAACTTGCTCCGTCAATAATGCTTTCCGTCAATATCAGTTTTTTGGTGTTCGGCTCGGGATAATTCGGATAAAGTCCTTTTCTGTTCTTTAAGTAAAAATGTTTGCTCTCTTTATCGTTTAAGGTACTTCTAAAATACAACCCTGTTACTTCGTTGTTCCTGTTCTTCAATGCAAAACAGATGCACCATTTCCCGAACACTCCGTAAGCCTTTTCGCCTGTACGTCCTAAAATATTCTTGTCAATCAGTAGTCCGTATTCCAAGCATTGGTTTATTACGTTCTCGTCTTTCCTTGCTCCGTGATGGAACTGTCCCGCATTGTAGCCGATTTCGGTTTTCTTAAAATCTAAATTCCGTTGCTGTAAATAATCTTTTGCAGGTTTTGAGTTGCTCACGGCATTTTTAAAATATTGGTACATATTACCCAAAAACTGCTCTCGGCTTAATTCGGGTTGGTAGCGTTCTTTGCTGTCGGGTTTCTGATAGCCTACTATTTCCTTTGCCTTTCGGATTGCCTCGCCTTTGGTGCTGTTCTCTTTGTGCATTATAAAATCTATCACGTCCATACTCTTGCCGTGTGTTTTGCAGTTGGAACTAAAACAGTATGCCGTCTGCGTTTTGTAATACACCTGCATACTCGGGGTTTTATCCTCGTGGAATGGGCAGCAAATTCGGCTTTGCTTGTCCGTTTTTAAGCCATAATAATGTAGCACGTTTGAGATTGTGAGCTGTTGTTTGATTTCGCTTATTTCCATTGAAAAAAAAATTTTAATCCTACATATCTGTCGCAAATCTACAAACTTTGTATTAACCAACCAAACATTACTGATTTTTATCCTACATTTTTTGTTTGTACATTTGCCTTATAATTGCTTTTACTGCATTAAAACATACAGATATGACCTTTGGCGAACGACTGACACAAGTAAGAAAGAGAAAAAGCCTTTCCCAAGCGGAAATAGGTAAAAAGATTGGTATCAATGGCGATGCTTACGGAAGATACGAACGCAACGAAGTAAAACCGACCATAGAAATGGCGGTTAAAATCGCACAAGCTCTCGAAGTAAGTTTGGATTTCTTAACGGGCAATTCTGATATTGAACTCGACAAGGCTACTCTCGACAGAGTGCAGGAAGTTACAAAGCTCCCCGAAAAAGATAAGGATTACATTTTTGTAACCCTCGATGCTCTGATAAGAGATTTTAAAAATAAACAAGCTTACGCTAAATAAAAAATCCCGAGTTAAACTCGGGATTTTTACTATTTTTCAAATTTTAAATTTATGCCTAATTCTTTCGTCTTGGCGGTAAATTCCTGATAATTCAATGCTCCTGTAACGTGTGATTGAATAATACTATCACAACTTACTTTATTACAATCAACATTTTCTAAACTAAAATCTTTACTGATTATCCAATAGTTTTCTTTATTGTCATTTATCTGTATGGTCTTTGCTATTATCCATTTTTTATTGGATTTTGCTGTTTCGACATATTCAGCATAATTGCCTTTTTCATCATAATGTTTTTCGTAGGTCGGCACAACGTATATTCCTGCCTTGCAAGAACCAAAACTATATCCTGTACAGTAAACAATCACTCTGTCTTCTAATCTATCTCCTTCAAATATTGTAAGCTTATCCCCCAAGTTTTTTGAGTTACAACCACATAAGACAAATAGTAATATTATTGAATATGTAAATATTATAGATTTTATTTTTTTCATAAACTTACCATTTAGGTCCAACAGGGAATGTAGGGGGTACATATGGTTTAGGGGCTGGGTTAAGCGAACCTTTTCCGTAATAATAAGTCTTAAATCCGTGAGAGTCATTAAGTCCGGTTCTAGCTCTTTCCGCTTTAATAAGAGAATTTCTTAATGCACCACCACCTGTATTCCAATCATAATCCGTAGCACTATTGTTTATAATAGAAACAGTTCCCGCTTTATCGTGAAGTTGCATATCTACTCTGCCCAAAGCGTAAACAGTTGCCCGCAATGTTTCGTTTCCAACAGATGATGCTAAATTCCCTGTGTTCAATAGATTTATAGGCGATGATTTGCCTACACCATTTGCAAAATCACTTATGGAAATATTACCAAAGTCCAATTTAGATGCATCCAAATAGAGTGTGTTATCAGCTGTTGGATTGTCTAACGCATTTGGGTGTGCCTTTGCCCAATCAATACCTTCCTGAACGGTAACAAAACCATCATAATCTGGTCTGTCTTTTAGTCCATTGTAATGGGAAAGTAAGTTTGATGTAGCTCCGTTACTACTTAATCCCTCTTTTCCTAAACTATGACTTAATGCTTTTTCGTGGGACATTCCTTGTGTAAAGTTCTCCTTATTCATTACGATAGCTTTACCTTGTAATCCTTTATCATCTGTCCCTAAAAAGTTTCCGTCCGTATCATAAATAGGATTATCTAACATACCTGTCGGGTCAACTCTGTTGATAGGGTTGTTGCTTACAAAATGGTACGGTGTCTTGTTTGGTTGAACTTCGGCTAACGGATCCACG
>JALNWO010000088.1 GCA_023230825.1 Acholeplasmataceae bacterium | reverse complement strand
TAAAACTTGTCCACGTTCAACTTGGTCACGGCTAACGCCTCTTAATAAAGCACCAATGTTGTCTCCAGCTTCTGCATAGTCAAGTAATTTTCTAAACATTTCAACACCAGTAACAACGGTTTGACGAGTCTCAGTTAAACCAACGATTTCAACTTGGTCACCAACTTTAACTTGTCCACGTTCAACACGTCCTGTAGCAACCGTACCACGACCAGTAATCGTGAACACGTCTTCAACAGGCATTAAGAATGGTTTATCAATTTCGCGTGGTGGCGTGTCAATGTAATTGTCAACATTATCCATTAACTCTTCGATTGCACCAACCCATTTTGGATCGCCATTTAATGCGCCAAGAGCGGAACCGCGAACAAAGGGAATGTCATCGCCTGGGAAGTCATATTCAGAAAGCATTTCCCGAACTTCCATTTCAACTAAGTCAAGTAATTCTTCATCATCAACCATATCAGCTTTGTTTAAGAAAACAACAAGCTTAGGTACACCAACTTGACGTGATAATAAAATATGTTCACGTGTTTGTGGCATTGGGCCGTCTGCGCCTGAGACAACTAAAATTGCGCCGTCCATTTGTGCTGCACCGGTAATCATGTTTTTAACATAGTCCGCGTGACCTGGGCAGTCAACGTGTGCATAGTGACGTGCTTCTGTTTCGTATTCAACGTGTGCTGTATTAATCGTAATACCACGTTCTTTTTCTTCTGGAGCACCGTCAATGGATGCGTAATCTTTCTTTTCAGCTAATCCTTTTCCGGATAAGACAGCAGTAATTGCTGCAGTTAGAGTGGTTTTACCATGGTCAACGTGGCCAATTGTTCCCACGTTAACGTGTGGTTTAGTTCTTTCAAATTTTTGTTTTGCCATAAGAATGGTTCCTCCTATTTTTAAAATTGTTTCTTTTTATTTTTTCATCAGTTTAATTGTATATGAAATTTAATTGTTTTGCAAGTAAGTGGACTAATTCATTCCACGTTTTTTCATGATTTCTTCCATAATTGATTTTGGACAACGTTCGTAATGACTGAATTGCATAATGAACGTTGCACGCCCTTGTGAATTGGACCGCAATGCAGTGGCATAACCAAACATTTCTGCAAGCGGAACGAGCGCTCTAACAACCGCTGCATTACCGCGTGACTCTTGGTTTTCTAAACGGCC
This sequence comes from Acholeplasmataceae bacterium, assembly GCA_023230825.1. Lineage (GTDB taxonomy): Bacteria > Bacillota_I > Bacilli_A > Acholeplasmatales > Acholeplasmataceae > Mariniplasma. The sequence goes on along the minus strand of JALNWO010000088.1, from coordinate 5,705 downwards.
ACGGCGTGAAGTAATATCGCCAATCACATTACCGACGTAATCGTTAGGAACAACGACCTCAACGTCCATAATTGGCTCTAATAAGACGGGTTTCGCCTTTTCTCTCGTATCCTTAAAGGCCATTGAGGCAGCGATTTTGAAAGCCATTTCAGATGAGTCGACTTCATGGTATGAACCAAAGTGCAACGTGGCTTTCACATCAATCGCAGGATAGCCTGCAACAATACCGTTGGGTAAGGCTTCTTCGATCCCTTTTTGTACTGCTGGGATGTATTCTTTTGGAATATCACCACCAACAATTTTATTCACAAACTGGAACCCTTTACCAGGGTTGGGTTCGAAGAGAATGACGACGTGTCCATATTGTCCACGACCGCCTGATTGACGGATAAATTTCGCTTCAATATCAGCTGCTTGCGAGATGGTTTCCCGGTATGAAACTTGTGGTTCAGCAACGTTGGCTTCAACCTTAAATTCACGTCGCATCCGGTCAACAATAATGTCAAGATGAAGTTCCCCCATCCCAGAAATAATCGTTTGACCTGTTTCTGGATCCATATAGGTTTTAAAGGTTGGATCTTCTTCAGCTAATTTAACTAAAGCAATCCCCATTTTATCTTGGTCTTGTTTTGTTTTAGGTTCAATTGCGACGTTAATGACAGGCTCTGGGAAAACCATTGATTCAAGAACAATGTCTTCACTACCAACAATTAACGTATCACCGGTTGTAGTACTTTTTAACCCAACAACAGCTGCGATGTCACCGGCATAAACTTCATCGATTTCAGCCCGGTGATTCGAATGCATCTGCAAGATCCTTCCGAATCGCTCTTTCGTGTCACGGTTGGTATTTTGAACATATGATCCTGCCTTTAGGGTTCCTGAATAAACTCTGAAGAAGGTCAGTCGTCCAACATACGGGTCCGTCATCACTTTAAAAGCCAATGCAGTAAAAGGTTGGCTATCGCTTGCTTCCCTAAGGACTTCTTCACCTTTAGAGTTTAGTGCCACAATCGACGCAACATCTTTTGGTGAAGGCAAGTAATCGATGACACCATCAAGCATCATCTTAACACCCTTGTTTTTAAATGATGTTCCACAAAAAACAGGGAAAAACTGAACAGCCAACGTTCCTTTACGAATCGCTTTTTTAATTTGATCAACCGTTACTTCTTCACCTTCAATGATTTTCATTAGTAAATCATCGTCGTAATCAGCAAGTAACTCAATCAATTCTTCGCGTTTTTTAGCTACAATCTCAACCAAATGGTTGGGGATGGGAATGACCGTTGTTTCTTCGTCAATGCCGCCATCAAAATGATATGCTTTCATTTCAATTAAATCAATGATACCATCGAAATCTGCTTCAGCTCCGATGGGCCATTGAACGGCGAACGCTTTGACTCCTAAACGGTGGTGCATACTTTCAATTGCTTTTGCGAAATCCGCACCGATTTTATCCATCTTATTAATATAGACAATTCTTGGAACTTTGTACTCTGTCGCTTGTCTCCAGACAGTTTCTGTTTGGGGTTCTACCCCTGCCTGAGCATCTAAGACAGTAATCGCACCATCTAAAACGCGGAGAGAGCGAGAGACTTCCACTGTAAAATCAACATGACCGGGAGTATCGATGATGTTGACACGGTAATCTTTCCAATACGCAGTGGTTGCTGCTGAAGTAATGGTAATACCGCGTTCCTGTTCTTGATCCATCCAGTCCATTGTTGCTGCACCATCGTGAGTTTCTCCGGTTTTATGAATCCGACCAGTATGGTAGAGGATACGTTCTGTAGTTGTCGTTTTGCCTGCGTCAATATGGGCCATGACACCAATATTGCGCACGCGTTCTAATGGGAATACACGAGGCATAAAATGAAATCTCCTTTTTTACCAGCGATAGTGGGCAAAAGCTTTGTTGGCTTCAGCCATGCGATGGACTTCTTCGCGTTTCTTAACAGCTGCTCCCAATCCTTGAGATGCATCGATAATTTCTCTCGCTAGTCTTTCTTCCATGGTTTTCTCATTACGCAGTCTTGCATAGTTAATTAACCATCTAAGTCCTAATGTTGTTTTTCTGACTGGTCTTACTTCTGTAGGTACTTGGTAGTTTTGGCCCCCGATACGACGAGAACGAACTTCAAGTACAGGCATAATATTGTTTAAAGCTTCATTGAAGACATCAATCGGTTCGCGTCCAGTTTGTTCTTTAACACGGTTGAACGCACCGTATAAAATACTTTGAGCCGTTCCTTTTTTCCCATCAATCATTAAGGTATTCACAATTCTTGTGACTAATTTTGACTGGTAAATGGGATCCGGTAAAACGTCTCGTTTGACAATATGACCTTTACGTGGCATAAAGTTCACCTACTTCCTTTCTTTGATCATTCATTTAGTTTTAAATTATTTTTTGGGACGTTTCGCACCGTATTTGGAACGTGCTTGTGCGCGGTTGGCAACACCAGTTGTATCTAGAGTACCGCGTACGATATGGTAACGGACACCAGGTAAGTCTTTCACACGACCCCCACGAATCAAGACCACACTATGTTCTTGCAATGAATGTCCAATCCCTGGAATGTATGCAGTCACTTCGGTTTGATTACTGAGGCGAACCCGTGCGTATTTTCTCAATGCTGAGTTTGGTTTTCTAGGTGTCATCGTTGTAACTCTTGTACAAACACCACGTTTTTGAGGAGAATTGTAATCACGATGTTCTTTCTTAAGACTATTAAAACCATAGCCCAAAGCAGGTGATTTAGACTTTGTTGTCTTTGAGGTTCTCCCTTTTTTAACTAGTTGTTGAATGGTTGGCATATCTCGTTCTCCTTTCTAAAACACATATCCAAGTGTTCCATTTTTTTATTTTAAAATTTATTTGGCTTACTTAAGCCAAATAGTGCTTGATAACACAATATATTTAGCACAGCGTTTTAATTATATAATAATGGTTGATAAATGTCAATATTTTTGATGTTTTTTCATAAAAAAAAGCGCTAAGCGCTTTTTGTAAAGGCATGCAAAAGGTGAAGCAGAATGGCTCCAGCTGCATTCCCAATCACTGCGAGAATAATAAAGAGGAGTGATTCAAAGGTAAAACTACCTGCTAAGACAAAGTAACCGATATTTGCGATGCTGTGTTCGTAGCCAGATAAGATAAAGATCACTACTGCAAAGACGACAATCAAACCACCCAAAGCCTTATTTTTTGCTTTTTGAAAAGACAAGACGCCTAAGTACATTAAAAACCCACAAAACATGCCTAAAATGATAGTTTGATACCACACTTGTGTGAGTTTATTTTGGACAAGCAATTCAGCTGCGAAAACCGGCTCAAAGTTATTTGTTAATAAAAACAACGAGGTTACAAACAAGGACCCAATAAAATTACCAAAGAGCATAAACAATAAATTTTGCGCTGTTTTCTTTTCATAAGGATAAACAAAACCGACGCGCCCCGTAAATAAATCGTGTTTAAAGACGACAACGACGAGTAATGCAAAACTAAACAAGATCGCTCCGACAAGTTGGGTTGGAGCTTTAACATACAAAATGGAGGCGATCCCGACGAGCATACCCGCAAGAATCGCTGAGATATAACGTTGTGTAAGTGTCATTTTTCTTTTCCTATTCCTTATTAAATCCATAAATTGAACCAACTAGATTATTAACCCACTTTGTTGGTAATAATCTCTGTAAAAAGATAAAGAGTTTATATTGAAAACCGATGGTTTTATATAAAGGCAGCTTTCGTCGTTTGAGTAACCGGTGGATGGCTTTCGCTGCGACAAGCGGGTTCATCCCGTTTTGTTCATCTTTTTCCATTACGGCAATCGAACGCTCCACGCGTTTTTGATAAAGTTCAAGTTCTTCTTTATTTTTTCGCCTATTTTTAGTAAAACCCGTTTTGATATCACCAGGCATCACGGCACAAACTTGAATTCCAAAGGGTTTTAATTCAATCTTTAAGCTTTCCGAAAAAGCATTGATGGCAGCTTTGGAGCTACTATAAAATCCTTGAAAAGGAATCGCCAGTTTCCCAGCAACACTACTAATATTAATAATCTTCGCTGGTTTGGATGCTCTCAGGTGTGGCAACATTGCCTTGATCGAATAATAAACTCCCATAAAGTTTACTTTCATCATATAATCAGCATCTTCTGGAGATGTGGCTTCAATGGAACCAGAAATACCCATGCCAGCATTGTTAATTAAACCATCAATCCGTTTTGTTTCATCAAAAATTTCTTGATAAACAGAAATTAATTCATCGAGTTTGGTTACATCCGCTTTTTTATGACGAATCCTGGGATCATCAATGGCTGATCGGGAGATTCCATAAACAAGAAAATCTTTGTCTGCTAAATATTTCGCAACGGCTAAGCCAATTCCTGATGAAGCTCCGGTGATGACGATGACTTTTTGGTTACTCATCGATGTCTAACCCTTCTAAGACGGTGACAATTTTTTCAATGGCCTCATCTATTTGCGCTTTTGTATGGGTTGCGGTATAACTTGTCCGAATGAGACATTCGCCAATCGGTGTCGCTGGTGGTAAGACAGGATTCACGTAAACACCTTGTTCAAACAACATATTACAAGCAATCATCGTGCGCATCGGCGTATAAGTATAAATGGGAATAATCGGTGTGCTAGAGGGTCTAAATTCTAAGCCCCGTTTTGTTAAGCCTTCACGCATATAATCCGCAATATCATTGAGGGCCTGAACCCGTTCAGGCTCACGTTTTAAAATCCGTAAAGCCGTTAAGGCCGCAGCGGCATTTGCTGCTGGAATGGCGGCAGAGAAAATATATGGTCTTGAGTTATGGCGAATATAGTCTACGACATCATGTTCAGCGGCAACATAACCGCCTAAGCTTGCGAGCGATTTAGAAAAGGTTCCCATAATAATATCGACTTCTTTTTCTAAACCAAAGTGTTCTGCTGTCCCTCGTCCATGAGCTCCTAAAACACCAAGACCATGGGCATCATCGACCATTGTTCTTGCCCCATATTTTTTAGCAAGGCGAACAATTTCGGGGAGGTTGGCGATATCACCACTCATAGAAAAAACTCCATCAGTGACGATTAATTTTCCTTTGTTAGGACTCGCTTCTTTCAATTTCTTTTCAAGATCTTCCATATCGTTGTGATTGTAACGGACGATTTCTGCATATGAAAGGCGATTACCATCATAAATAGAAGCGTGATTTTCTTTATCAGAAAAAATAATATCATTCCGTCCAGCAATCGCGGAAATAATGCCTAAATTGGTTTGAAACCCCGTTGAAAAAATCGTCGCGTCTTCTTTTCTTAAAAACTCCGCGAGTTCTTTTTCAAACTGGACGTGTAAGTCTAAAGTTCCATTTAAAAATCTTGAACCAGAAACACCAGTTCCATACGCTTGGGTCGCTTCAACTGCTGCTTGAATGACTTCAGGATGTGATGTTAAACCAAGATAGTTATTTGAACCAATCATAATCATCCGCTTATCTTCCATTTGGACGATTGTGTCTTGTTTTGTATTTAAAACGTGAAAGTAAGGATAATATCCACCTTCTCGCGCTTTTTTAGCAGCGTCGTATGTATAACATTTCTTAAAGATATCCATATGCTTCCTCTTTTCATTTCGCATTTATTGTTATTATAGTACATAAGTTGATGTTTGTTTCTTAAATAGCACATTTTAAAATGTGTATTTG
>JALNWO010000087.1 GCA_023230825.1 Acholeplasmataceae bacterium | reverse complement strand
CCCCATCCAGATCAGTAAACACTAACGGATTATTCCATGCATAGCTATACCTGTTAAAACTCTGTGAGAAATCGGGTGCTTGTATGTAATTATCCGGTGATAGCATGCGCGAAACCATGGGGTCATACATCCTGCCGTTCATATTTATCAGGTTGAAGGCGTACAAATGCTCGTGCCCGGTAAAGCCGCGATCAAACAGCGGCGCGGTTGCTATGCCGGCAAAAGCGCGCCAGGTAGCAGGATCTCTTCTATTGCCCCAGGCATCAAAGCTCAGTTCTTGCAGTAGGTTGCCGCTTTCGTCAGTTATGGTGTTCCACGAGCCAAGGTGGTCAGTATGTATATAATTGATTTCTTCAGTACCATCAGGCTTAATAATATGGATTGCAAACAAACCCATAGGACCACTCAGATAGGTGTGTTGGTACAATTCTCCGTCTTTGAGTATAAATTCACAAGCACCTGACCATATCTTATCAATCGTACTGTTGTCATTGGAATATTGCTGAGAAATGCGCTGACGATGGTGACCATACTGAATCTGCAAAGAATGATTACCTTCAGTGATAGAAGAAACTTTATCGTAACCATTATACACAATGTCCTGACGAGGACCTATAAGTATAGGATTGGTGGTTGTAAGCTTTGTAACGGCATGAGGGCCATAGCCGTGGGTACCATAGCTTGCATCAGAAAATAAGGTTTGACCATCACTTTGGCTATAGGTCATATTACCCAGATTAGGTGCATCATACTCATAATTCCCTAAAACAGTACCATTCAGACTGACTTTAGTCAGACGATCCAATCCATCATAGGCAAAACTTTCGGTAAGTGATGTTTTTTTGTTTCCGTTAACCCATTTTTTACGGTATTCAAGATTTCCTAATCCAAACCATTTATATTCAAAATCCTGTATATAAGCATTCCCGCTTTTTACAGTTTGCACAGTATGAAGTAAGGATGTTAACGGATAATAGGTTTGCTCGCTTATTAATCCATTTCCTGTAGAGAACCTGGTTATCTGCCCCATGGCATTTATTTGCTCCGTATGCCATAATTGTTTGCCATTGTTCTCAAGATGTACAGTGGCATGGTAACCAGATGTGTTGTATCCATCCCGCACAATGACACCGGTGGGATAAGTGGTTCGTAATGGACGGCCAAGATCATCGTACGTATAATTGGTGTTATAAGAAACTCCGTCAATAATATCGGTCTCAGCGGTTAAACGAAGCAAGGGGTCATAAACAAAGTTGGTCCGATGATTATTTTTTATAATGCTTTCAAGGGTTCCTAACTTTCCTGGGACAGTCGAATAATTCCAAGAAACAGCTCCTTCTGATGCTCTGGTTTCATTTGTTATTCGACCCAACTTATCGTATTTAAAAGTAATGGTATCATTTTTGGGATTGGTTTGTTGCACCAATTCTCCAAAAGCATTATAAACAGTGCTTATAGAACCATAATTCGGATCGTTGATCAAAGAGCGATTACCCATATCATCATATTCAAGTAAAACTTTGGTAGATGCTTGACCCACAATATATGATTTTTTAAGATTACCGTTACAATGATACTCATTTTTTACTACATTACCTGCATTATCGGTACTTTCTATAAGCCATCCGGCAGCATTGTGTTTTCTGGAAGAGGTACGCGTAATGCTTCCGTCAGTAACCGAAATAGTAACTTGATTGGCACTATAGCTTGTATTGGTAGTGGTATTATCAGGTGCTATTACTTTCTTTAAACGATTGTATATATCATATTCGTATTTTGTATATATCGGAGATGTCCCCGCTCTGTATGGTAAGCTTTCTTTATACAGAAGGCCCTTGTTATTATAGATTTTGTCCACATATATAGCATAACCGTCAAAACCAAAACTAACCGAGCGTAGCTCTACACCTGTTTTATGGTAAAACACTAATACTTTGGGAGTACCTGAAGTTTGTTCCCATGTATAATACTGTGCATTGTTCGGTGCATAGATGTTTCCTCGGGCCCATCGTTTTACAGTAGTTGAGATAACTCCGTCAGGTGAAGTGATTTTCTTGTAAGTACCCAACGGATTAGAATCATAGTGAGTGGTCAGATCATTGGGGTCTGTTGAAGTATTCAATATACCGTAAACTGGGTCATAGGTTGAAATGGATGTGTTTCCTAATGCATCGGTATGGGATGTGGGAAAACGGTGATGGTATGCTAAGCCATAAGCGATATCGGAAGTGCGTGTTTCAAGTAATGGGGTTGAATAGGGGGCGCTAAGAGTTAAATTATTCATATTTCCAAATTCATCGTATGAGTATAACTCACTAGTAGATAATTTATTTGTAAGGATATTTTTTGGATGAATCTTCCTTTCGTTTAGTAAAGGAAATGAAGAATGGCCGGAGGGATAGTATGAAAACACAAGTGTAGGCTCATACTGCTCTTCTGTAAAATATCGTACTTTTTTAGTTATTTTCTCTGGACGACTAATTAACCAATTAGTTAAGTCCGGAGCTAAATATTGAAAATTAGTAGTTATCTGATGCTCATATTGAGAAGCTGATGCGGAAGACTGCTTTTCTTCTAAAGCAATCAACTCGACACTTGAAATCAAGTTTCCATAATTATCATAAGAAAAGTCTTTATGCACTGTTTTAACAAAGTCATTTGTTGTAAGATTCCTTTCTGTGTAATGAGTACTTTCGATATACGGGAATATCCTAAGTGGGGATGAAGGAAAACTTTGATGATTAATTGTGTTTTCAATTAATGAAATAATTTCTCCATTTGCTTTTTTTGTTTTTATTTTTTTGGTATATGGGACGTAAAATTTATTTTGAATAGTGTATATTTCGTTTGTTCTTTCAACTGACACACCGGTAAAACTATTCGTAATCAGCCTTTTGCCAAATCCTAACAATCCTTTGCCTTGCCTATGTACTAAAAGGTCTTCATATTTAAATGTTTGTGTAGTCAAATGATTATCACCAATATCTTTCTTAATTGATCTGACAGCAAAATAGGAAGGTTGATAGTTCACAACAGGAAATTGTTTTTGAAGAGTTTTTTGATAAATCTGCGAGTTAGTCAGAGGCAAATAAGAAACTGAAATTTTATAATCATGTCCATTGATAATTGATTTTGCTAGATTACTTTTTTCTTCTTTATGATAAGACATTATATTTAGCGGGGTATAAGATTGAGTCCAGAGAAGTGTTTCTAATTTGCCATCTCCATTAAAATCAAATAAATCTTGACTATATTCCATAGAGGCCAATAATGTTTCAACTTCTTTAAAACTATTTCCTTTGCTATAATATACTGTAAAATTCGCATTATTAGAATAGGTTTCTGTCATATAAATATCAAGTATATCTGTTTTGCCATCCCCATTAATGTCGCTTGTATAAATATATCGTTTAATATGATTGGTATTCCCAGGATCAGAGTTAAATGTTATAGGACATAATCCTTCAATCCATGTATTCTTACCATTAAAATAATGTAATTCCCATCCAATGTTAGGATTTGCATAAGCATATGTTAATATATCAGTGATCCCATCACCATTAAAATCACCTGTAAATACTCGGTGATATCGGTTTGGGAAGCCAAATCTGGTAGGAACAAGCTCAGTTAAAACTGGCTCGGTTGGATGCAACGTAAATATTGTACTTTCAAGATTATCAGTATTTACTAATAAGTCAGTACGTCCATTACCTGTAAAATCTCCCGGTTGAACAGGAAATAATTCAGTATCTTTATCAACTGTAAAAAAATAACCATCAGTTGCAGGTGAATTAACAAAAAGACTTTGAAAGAAATTATTTGACTGGTTTTTCTCAAAACATCTTAAAAGAATGTGTTTCTTATTGTTTTGATGATCAGTTAAGATGCTTACTATCAAAATTTCATTAATTCCGTTACCATTCATATCCGTAATCTTAATATAATGATTCTCACCAAAATTGTAATCGATCGAACCTTGCGATGAGAAACCATAATTACCATCAGATTCTAGTAAAATTCCAGTATAGGAGTTAGACGAGTTTCTTATAACTTTAAGTAGATCATCGCGGCCATCGCCATTAAAATCACCTGCAACGAAATATACAAATAGTGGTTGATAGGGTTGATTCAGACTACCCATTTCTACTTCATAATAAGAAGTACCTGCTTCATTAAGGTAAAATATAGACCACGTGTCATACAGTTTTACACCATTTTCTTTGTAATAATATGCGGCCAATATATCTGCCTTACCATCACCATTAAAATCCCCTAAAGTATATTCAGCATCTCTATTTGATTTAGGCATTATATTAGTCGCTGTTAGCGTAAAATTATCTGTAGGCTCACCCCATTCAATTGTTGTAGGGTTTACCTCCTGAGAGTTTTTTGTATCTTCCAACTTTACTTTGGTAAGGCGGCTGGAGATCAATGATGAACTATCATATTCCAAAGAGTACTTGAACAACTCCATATTCTGGGGTATATATTTTATTATAATGTGATCCAAAAGACAATCATTCTTTATTGACATTCCATTTATATAATTAGTAAATGGATCAATTCTATCATAAATATAAATAAAGCGCACTTGATAAATATGTCCTTGGCTATTTTTGTCATTTCCACCATATTTTATTTCTTTCAGCAACAAATTACCATTACGATGTTCATACGTATAAGTTATTAAATTACCCAATAAATCTTCGATACTACTTAAATACCAAGTGATTATTGTTTCGGTATTAGCCAACTTTTGTCTTGAGTTTTCGGTTTGCCCAAAGCGAAGAATTTTCCCATCCCGTGTTTTAACTTCGAAACTTACGGGGCCTGTTGAATTACTCTCAACAATCTTTATATGGTTAAAACCCTCAACCTCTGTTGTGTATATATTATTACCTAAAGACATCATTCGCATTCCATCAAAATTAAGATTATCGCTGGAATTATATTGTGGACCTTCAACACGTCCATCATGATAAATAGTTTTTCCTGTTCTTGAAATACCTGATATTGCTTCAATATTCCATCCAATCCCCAACAAGCCATTTCCTACCATACTGCTATAAGTTAATGATAGTGGAGGAACAGTACCTCCAACTCCCATCGGCAACTTAATAGGTATGGTATATGTTGCAGCTCCCAAATCGCTCACATCAAACACTCCATCAATACTTCCAACTATGCCCTGATCACCGGCATTAGGTCCACCAAGCTCTCCTTCTACTGGTGGAAAAACCATGAAGGGATCAATCTCTGCTTTAAACTCATTGCTACTAATAGCATTATATTCAAATCCAGTAGCATTACCTTCGTTTATTCCCATTTCAATAAATTGTGAAGCTCTATAATGCTGAGAACCTGTTAATTTATGATTAAGTATAAAATTTGGAGCGTACTGTGTCTGAGCTTGGGCAAATAATCCAATCACAACGGGAATTATGGCGGTAATTATTCGTTTTTTCATGCTCATACAAATTAAATGGTTGTAAAAAATAATTTTTAAAAATTTTATAACCAGCCTCTTAAGCTATTGCCGGATAATCTTGAACGTTTCATTCTTAGCATCCGCTTTTATCAACAAAAAATATATCCCGCTTGTATAATGGCTTAAGTTCAGAGGGGTCAGGACATTGTCGATAACACCTCGCTCAAGCAAATGACCGTACATATCAATCATTAAATACTTAACAGATGTATCTGGTATGTCAACAAACTCAATATACACTATTTCATGTGCAGGATTCGGATATACTTTCAATCCTTCAATAGGATCATCAGGTAAATGGTCAAAAAGGATGCTTTCTTTAAACAATGAATCGGCATCAGTTATTATTTGTACAACAATCTGACGTAATACTCGATTACCGGCAACATCGTACTCAAACTTTACTGACTGTGCTTTGGTTTGTGCCCATCCTTCTGTTCCGCCACAGAACAAAATGAGTAAAAGAAATATTTGTTGTCTCATGGCTTTATTTCATTTACTTGGTAGAATTTATAAGTACTCGAAGCTCACCTATCTCTTTCTGTTGAGCAATAATATACAGTGTCAGCTCTTCTATCTTTTGCAAAAGAAGTGCATTCATCTCGCCTAATTCAATTCCGTTTTTCTCCACTTCGGCTGCATTGGGAAATCCTGGAAGATGTCCCTTTTCGGTTATAAAACTTTCTACCTCGGTAATGGGTAAAAGCTGATAGCCGGGCTCAAAAACAAAATCGGGAAAAGGGCTGATGCTGGCATGGAATTTTTTGGCTTTCACCTCACCATTTACGTATAGACCACCGGCATCAATCAACACCTGATCATCAAATTTTGCACCTCCGGCAACATGCAGCTTTTGTTGTGGAGCAGCAACACCAATACCAACATTGCCATCAGAGGTTATTCTCATTTTCAAATTAGTACCGGCAGTATAAAATGAAATAGGCTTGTTTTGGTCTAAAATACCAATATTGGCAGCACTCCCGCTAAAGTAAATCCCAGCTGCTTTTCCTTTGTCGGTGCTCTCAATCAATATAGCAGCATCCTGTGTACCGTCAGTCATGATATGAAGTGGGGACTGTGGATTTGTAGTACCTCCAATACCTACATGACCATTAATACCATTGATAAACATACGTGTGTGGGTAGTACCGGTTACAAACGATAAAGAATGATTTTGCGAACTAGTACCAATAACAGCTTGACCACCAGCCATTAAAATACTACTTCTTTTGTTGCTACCGGTGGCCTCAAGCAGTAAACTGGCATCATCGTACTGATCTGCCCGAATGTGTAATTTAGCCTGTGGAGTGGATCGGTTACATTGCCAATACCTATTTTACCCGTGCTGTTTACACCATTGGATGGTCCCACAAACAAGGTAGGTTTGGTGGAGCCAAAACCAATCATCATTGAATGAGACTTATTGTTAATCAGCGGGTTGTTTATATCAAATCCTACTCCAAATATCATTGCTGAAGAAGTATGAACTCTAACGAACTGACCT
>JALNWO010000086.1 GCA_023230825.1 Acholeplasmataceae bacterium | reverse complement strand
TTTGCAGCAGGTGCTATGATTTATGTTGTTGTTGAAGAACTTATTCCTGAAGCCCAACAGAAACAAACGGTTAAAGGCTCACATTTTGCAGTCTTAGGCGTGATGCTTGGTTTCATTATTATGATGATCTTAGACGTCGCCTTAGGATAGAAAATAAACCTTTTGAAAATTTAATCATTAACGGTATAATAAAGATAGTGTAAAAAACCGTTAACCCGAGAAAGGTTGTGACTCATGATCAAAGAAATGTTACAAGCAGAAAATAAAGATTTGGCACTAAAATTGGAACAAATTCACGCTCATGATTTAGCACAATCTTTTTTATTGCTTAATGAAGAAGAGAAAACAAGACTTTTTAGATTTATTTCTGATGAAAAACTCTCAGAATTGATGAGCTATTTGGAGCCTGAAGTTGCTGCAGATATTCTTGTTAATTTTAAAACTGCCCAGCAAAAAGCAGTTGTTGAAATTATGGAACCAGACGACGTTGCCGATATCTTACAGGCGATGGATGAAAGTGATCAACAACAAATTCTATCAGTCATTGAAGATTCGCATGAAATTCAATCGCTTATCCAATATGACGAAGAAGAGACAGGGTCAGTGATGACTCACTTAGTCATTAAATTAACACCAGATTTAGATGTTAAAGTTGCTACTAAAACCGTGATTAAGCTTGCACCTGAAGTTGAAGCAGTCTCAACTCTCTTTGTTGTCGATAATGAAGATCGTTTTTTAGGTGTCATCCCTTTAAAGAAACTTTTAAAATCACAACCCCCATTAACGATTCAAGATTTATATGAAGAATCTCCATTCGTTTATGATCATGACTCCATTACTTATACGGTTTATCATACACGTAACCACGACATTTCAGAAATGCCTGTCTTAAATAAAGACCATCAACTGTTAGGAATGGTAACTTTAGATGACGTTTTAGACGTTTACCACGAAGAAGCAACCGAAGACTTTGAAAAACTGGCATCCTTACCAGAAACGATTGAGCAATCGGCCATTAAGACAGCTCTTTCAAGAGTGCCTTGGCTTTTACTCTTATTATTAATTTCAACCCCTATTGCCTTAATTACAACGATGTTTGAAGAAACTTTGGCTATGGTTGCTATTTTAGTTATTTTCCAACCCCTTATTTTAGATACAGGTGGTAATGTAGCAACACAAACACTAGCGGTGACGTTAAAAATGTATGTGACTAATGAAGAAGAAGTTGCTAAAAACGTTAAACGAGAAATCATGGCTGGTCTCATCAACGGACTTGTTATCGGTTTAATCGCTTTTTTAACCACATTGTTATTCGCATCGATTAATCCAAATATTTCTCACAATGCTGTTTTAGTTGCCTTTGTTGTGGGCTTCTCTTTATGGTTAACAGTTATTTTTGCGCCGATCGTGGGCTTCTTTATCCCTACTTTTTTTAAGAAAATAAAAGTGGACCCAGCATCTGCATCGGGACCACTTATAACTACTGTTATTGACGTTGTTTCACTTGTTATTTATTTTGGCACAGCCACACTGTTGTTAATGTAGGAAGGGGGATTTAATGAAAAAACAAATTAATTTTACAGCAACCGATGCTGTCTTTAAGAAAACAATCAACCAAATTCTCCCATATGATTTAACGCTTCATTACGATGAATATTCATTGGATGAGAAAAAACGGATCATTAAATTTTTAAATGTCGAACGCTTGCCACAAATTTTTATTCATTTTGATAGTGAAGAGCAGTTTGAATTTTTCCATTTATTAGAAGATGTTAAAAAGAAAATCTTATTAAGAACACTTGAAACAGATGATTTAAAAGACTTCATTGAAGAACTAGATGAAACAGAACAACTGTCAGTCTATCCTTTTATGACGCAAGCGAAGAAGCGCACCATTGAACGCTTACTTACCTATGGTGAAGATATCGCAGCATCACTGATGTCAACCGATTTTTTCACGGTCAGCGCAAACCTATCAATTAAAGATGCGACACATAAAGTCATTTCCCAATCTTCAGATCAAGATTACATCGATACCGTATATGTTGTTGATGATAACAATCACCCGATTGGCATGATTCCCATTAAGGATTTAATTATCGCAAGAAGTCATGATAAGTTAACTGATATTATGTCAACACAATTTTATGCCCTAAAGGAATCAGATACCATCGATAAAGCCATTCAAATGATTAAAGATTATGACTTGGATGCGATACCTGTTGTAAGTGATGAATATTTAATTGTTGGGATTGTAACAGCAGATGATATTTTTGATGAAATGGTCGATGACCTTGAGGATGACTTTCAAAAGATGGCAATGATTGTCGATCACGAACCTTCGCTCACATCATTAGAACGTTCTAAACAAAGACTACCTTGGCTTTTGATCGCGGTGATTTTAAATTTATTGATTGCAAGCTTTCTCTCTATTTTTGAAAGAACTCTTTCAGAAGTCATCGCCCTTGTATTATTTCAACCACTCATTTTAGATATGGCTGGTAATATTGGAACGCAATCATTAGCCGTTACAATTATTGGTTTGCACAAAGATGATTATGAACAAAAAGAAACGCAGAAAAAACATGTTTTTAAAGAATTGCGAGTTGGTTTTATTAATAGTCTCATTCTTGCCGTCTCTTCATGCTTATTTGCCTTTGTCTTCCTATCTATTATTCCGGTGGGAAACCAAAAACCGCTTGAGATTGGTTTTGTTGTTTTCACCGCAATGTTCTCATCGATGTTTATCTCTTCCTTAATGGGTGTCCTTATTCCTTTAGGTTTTGATAAGATGAAAGTAGATCCTGCAGCTGCATCTGGTCCAATTATGACTACTGTGAATGATATTGTTGCCTTAGTAATTTATTTTGGTGTCGCAACGATGCTCTTTATATAAAACTCCAAAAAGGCTCAATAAAGCCATTCATAAGCATTAATAAAGGAAGGTTTTATCTCATGATCGAAGACCCTTCCTTTTTTTATCTATAATTGAGTTTTTCATGATTGATTATCAAAAAGCTTTATGATACAATCAATTTGGAATCTCCGAATCAAACGAATGGGGGAAACAATTTTTTGGGGTGAATCAAGAATCTTGAAAGGATACTTAATGTCCTTAACCCGTCAGCTAACCTCGTAGGAGTCATTAAGCATATTTCATAATATGCGTTTTTTTAATGCAATTTTTAGGAGTGAAAAAATGGGTGAATTAATTTTTAAAGCTGCCGTTGTCATGCTCGTTGGTTTTCTTGGCGGGAAGGCAGCGAGGCAATTAAAATTACCAGATGTTTCAGGGTATCTCGTCTTTGGTTTAATTTTAGGGCCGAGTTTGGGAATTATCTTTTGGGGCTACGAAGGTTTTATTACCAACGAAAATCAACAAGCACTAAAGTTTGTGAGCGAGTTAGCGTTGGCTTTTATTGCCTTTTCTATAGGTAGTGAATTTAATTTAAAACAAATGAAAAGACATGGAAAGCGAATTAATACCATTACAATTTATGAGGTTTTATTTGCTGTTTTAGGTGTCTTCCTTGTTTTATTTTTCTTACCTAAACCAGCAACGATTATGCCAAATGGATACAATCCTTTTACGAAAGAGAACATTGCTTTTGGCCTTATTTTAGCATCCATGAGTGCAGCAACAGCACCAGCAGCAACGCTTTTAGTAATTCGTCAATATCGAGCCTATGGGCCACTTACAAAAACCATTTTACCTGTTGTTGCTTTAGACGATATTTATGGAATCATTATCTTTGGCTTCTTTATATCAATCGCTCAAACGATTACAGCAACAACATCATTGCCTATTTGGCTTATGATTACCAAACCTTTTATTGAAGTCTTTGGTTCATTAATAATTGGTGGTATAGTCGGTTTTGTTTTAGCTAAACTAGCCAATCATTTAGATAAGAGTCGTGATGATATGCAAGTTTACTCGATCATGTCTATCTTACTAACAATTGGTGTTATAATGTTATTAAATCAAGTGTTCGCACCTTTCAGTTTAGGTTTATCAACATTGTTAGCTAACATTATGGCTGGAACAGTTGTCGCGAATCTTGTCGAAAAACCAACACCCATTTACAGCAGTGTGAATGACTTTACAACTCCATTTTACGTTTTATTTTTCACACTAGCTGGCGCATCATTGAATTTAGGACTGATTGGACAAAACACGATTATTTTACTGTTATCATCATTCTACATCCTTGCTCGTGGTGGCGGAAAATATTTAGGAGCTTACCTCGGTGCCAAACGGGCTAAATCTCCTGAGAAGGTAACGAAGTATTTAGGTTTTGCCTTACTGCCACAAGGGGGCGTATCATTGGGTCTCTTAGTCGTTGTTAATGCTTTGATGCCAACCTTTTATCCAATGATATCGACAATCATCATGCTCAGCATATTAGTCTATGAAACGACAGGGCCAATCTTTTCCAAGTTTGCCATTAGTCGAGCAGGAGAAATCTCTGGTTTGGATTTATTAGATCAATTGTCATCAATTGAAGGCATTGAAATGGAAGGAGTATAACATGCAAATTTTATTTATCGTCTTAAATGACTTATCCCACTTACAAACAATTTTAGAAACATTTATTGAACTTGAAGTGAGAGGCGCAACTATTTTAGATAGTGAAGGCATGGCTAAAGCAGTTTTACAATATGAAGGCTTAAGTTATATTTTTAGCGGACCTTTTGAAAAGAGTTTACCAAAACAAGCCGATGGAAGTAAAACGATTTTCACCGTTATTCCTGACAGCGAAAAAGTACCGATTGTTGTTCAGCGGATTCAAGATGTATTAGCAAACTCTGAAAAAGATGTGATTGGTTTTATGTTTACTTTACCTGTTTCAGGTGTATATCCATTAAAAAAACGGACATAAATAATCCGCTTTATAAAAAAGAAAAACAGAAGTGAATTCTGTTTTTTTTATGCACCAATCATATGAACAAAGGGGTTTTGTCTTTTTTCGTCACCAATTGTCGTTGTTGGACCGTGTCCAGGATAAACGATTGTATCTTCAGGAAAAAGACGATACATTTTCAAAATGCTTTGTTCAAGTTGTTGAAAGTTGCCAAAGGGCAAGTCGGTTCGACCAACAGATCTTCTAAAGAGTGTATCACCAGAGAAGCAAATGTTTAAGTTAGGTTGATATAAAACGGTTCCCCCTTCTGAGTGACCAGGAGTTTCATAAATCGTGAAAACATCATTATCAAGAGTGAGGGTATCGCCCTCACCAACAAAATGATCGATAGGAATTTGATAACCCAATCGATTATATGGTGTCTCGTGAAACCAGACGTGGTCTTTTTTAGGAGCATATGTTGGACATTTAAATCGTTTTTTTAAAAAACGGATTCCGCCAACATGATCAATATGGCCATGAGTTGCATAAATCGCTTTGACTGTCAGTTGTTTTTCTTTAATAAAATCAACAACAACTTGACTTTCAGCACCTGGATCAATAATGATCGCTTCTTGATTGCGATAAAGCAAGTAACAATTACTCATATATTCACTTAAAACAAATGTTTTTATTTGCATAGAATCACCAAAAATAGTATAGCATAAAACAATAAAGATTCGTTCTTTATGTCGTAAAAGATGAAGCTTTTAAGAATATTTGAATACTTTATAATAAATAGGTAAGTAGTTTATAATCTTTTTCTTATCTTTTGAGTTGCTCCCCCCTTTTAGATAAAATATGAATGGATAAAAAGGATTTTATCCATAACGATAAATCAATAAAGGAACAATCTAATGACGAAACGTTTTTTGATGCATAAAAGATTAATCTTAGTAATAGTTTGGCTCATTCTCGTTATTTTGTCATTACGAATTGGTGTCCTTGATTTTACCTTTAAAAAACTATTTTCAGGAGATTTAGAAGCTCAAGAAGTTTTGTTAGTTTCAAGAATCCCGCGGACTGTCTCGATTATTATCGCAGCGACTGGGATGAGTATTGCTGGTTTAATTATGCAATCGATTAGTCGAAACCGTTTTATCTCGCCGACAACGGCAGGAACAACGGACGCAGCGATTTTAGGTTTATTATTGGGTTATTTGCTTTTTAATCATTTAAACATTTATCAAAAAACCCTTATTGCTTTTGCTTTCTCCCTCCTTTTAACAGGTCTTTTTTTAATGATTTTACGCCGTATCCGCTTTAAAAATGTTATTTATGTCCCCTTGCTTGGGATGATGTATGGTGCTTTAATTTCTGCTTTATCTACCTTTATTGCTCATCGTTACCAAGCCAGCCAGTTTTTAGGTACCATTGGGGTGGGTGGATTTCACCACTTGGCACAAGGAACATACGAACTTCTTTATATTATCGTTCCAGTTTTAATTGTTGCCTATCTTTATGCCAATAAATTTAGTATTGCTGTTTTAGGTGAAGATTTTGCTAAAAATCTCGGTGTATCTTATCAAACAGTTACCATCGTTGGTTTAGTCATTATTGCGATGGTTTCATCACTCACATTTGTGACTGTTGGCATGCTTCCTTTTATTGGTCTTGTCGTTCCTAACTTAGTAAGCATTTATTATGGAGACCACGTTAAAAAAACGATGATTGATATTGCTTTATTTGGTTCAGCCTTTGTTTTATTAAACGATATTATTTCAAGACTTGTAGTTAAACCTTATGAAGTTCCGGTTAGTTTTACGATGGGAATTACCGGTGCAGTTATTTTCATTTGGCTCATCTTTAGGAGAATGAAACGTGGTTAAACATCGAAGAACTCTTTGGATTTTATCAGTCATTGCCATCCTTTCCATCGTATCTTATTTAAGCTTTTGGATGCTTACGACAACCTATGAACTTTTCCCACAAGATCCGGCTATAAGGGATCCAATGCGTCAAGCCATCATGAACATTTTACAAAGACGTGGTTATCAAGTTGCCGCGATGATGATTGCTGCAGTCCTTATTGCAACAACAACCCTTGCTTTTCAAACATTGACGAACAACCGGATTTTAACCCCTGGGTTAATG
>JALNWO010000085.1 GCA_023230825.1 Acholeplasmataceae bacterium | reverse complement strand
GTGAAAATCCCTTCGGGCTTTTCACTAACGCCTCTGGCGGTTTGCCGTGTCCAGCCCTACGGGACTGTCCACTAACAAGCGATTTGCAAAATGCAAATCACTTCGCAAACCGCCAGAGGCGTTATAGGCAACCCCAGAAAACCCACCGCACATTCAAGCACATTTGTTTTTCCAACCGCACAAGCCTAAACGCAAAAACCAAAAGAGTTTGAATTTTCCCAACGCACCGAAGAAATCATAACTTGTTGAAAATTTTCAGGGACACTTTTTGTCCTTAATTCAAAAATATTATTACCTTTGGACAAACATTGTCCTTGATAGATGAGTAAAACAATAGCAACATTTGGCGAACAAATTCGCTTACTTCGTGAGGAAGAAACGCTTTCACTTCGAGAAGTAGCTGAACAAATCGGCATTGACACTTCTTTGCTTGGCAAGATTGAACGCAATGACAGACAAGCAACCAAAGAACAAATCAAACTGATTGCAAAGTTTTTTAAATTGGACGAAAAGGAGTTGCTTAAAGAATTTATCAGCGACCAAATCGCTTACAAAATTTTGAAAGAAGAAGCTGACTTAGACACTTTGAAAGTCGCTGAAATGAAAATAGAATATTTAAAATCGAAGAAATGAATTATTACGAACATATAAGAGAGTTAATTAAAGGAGTCCCAACAACTATTATTGATTGGGAAATAGAAAGAGTTCGGAGCAAGCCACCAACACAAGCATTTTCGGAATTTCTTACAAACAGAGAACAAGGTGATTGGGCAGAAAACATAGTTTTACAAGCAATCAATACTTTGTCGAAAAACTACGTAGCTGTTCAATATGGGAAATCTGAAAACTTGATTGCAGGTGAAGAGGGTTTTGAAGAGTTTTATGAACAGTATCAAGACGAACTTGAAACAATTGGCAAAAGACCAGACATTTTATTGTTTTCAAAGAATGATTATTCTGAAGATTGGAAACATAATATTAGTCGAAAATCAAAAGAAGAACTAGACAAAATTGTACCACTTGCGAAAGCAGGAATAGAAGTTCGTTCAAGTGCATTTCTTTTGGACGAATACAATCAATTTATGCAAAATAGAAAAACTGAATTAACTCAAAAGATTCTTTCTATTAAAAATACTCTTTTGAATGACTTTAACGATATTCTAACCCAAAAAACAGGGTGGACTGAAAGTTTAAATGCAATAACAGAAGAAACTATTGGTGTTTTAGAAATTAAGAACGCACCAGGTTGGAGAGGTTCTGAAAGATTAAAATATTCAAGCGATTTGATTAAAGAGATGAATGGTCTTTTGAGAGAATTTAAGAAAAGAGATTTTCTGAGTATTACACCCAAAGTAGAAGATTTAAAAGTGGTTTATAAATGGATTGAAACTTTCAATGTTCCACATTTCTATTTTCAAGTTTTTTTTGACAAAGTATATGGAATTGGTTTTGAAAAAATACTAGAACTAATTTCAAAACCTGAATTGGAAGAGGAAAAGTACTTTATTGGTTCAGAAGATAGTAAAAACCAAAACAAATGGACGGTCAAAATTGATTATAAAGAAGGAAAAGAAATAGCAAATAAAATTGATATGCCTGACCATAAAAGTGAATTAAGAAAATTAAACCGTGGGCGGCTTTTGTTTTATGTAACGTTTGAAGGTGGAACCGCTTATTTGGACGTAAACAATTTGCAAGAAATTTTAGGAATAAAGCAAAACGATTTTTAATGCTTACAACTAAATTTAAAATAATCGATAATGAGCCTGAAAAGGAATATGCTCAAATGGTTTCATTGGAGCATCGTAAAAAATTTGCTCAATTTTTTACACCTTTTGTTATTGCCGAATTTATGGCAAATTGGATTTTGGAAAACAAAGAACTGCAAACAGTTTTAGACCCAGCTTTTGGTTTGGGAATTTTTGCAAGAGCGATTAGACAAAAAAATGCTGATTGTTTAATTAAAGGTTTTGAAATTGACGAAACAATTTTACAAGAAGCCAACGCTATTTTTGAACACGAAGAAAACACTTCTATTTTCTTAAAAGATTATATGTTTATCGATTGGGGAAATCATTATGACGGAATTATTTGCAATCCGCCTTATTTCAAATTTCACGACTACGACAACAAAACGGTTCTGAATGAAATTGAAGAAAATTTAGGATTAAAGCTAAACGGTTTTACAAATTTATACACGCTGTTTTTACTCAAATCTGCATACCAATTAAACAAAAATGGACGTTCAGCGTACATCATTCCTTCAGAATTTCTAAATTCTGATTACGGAAAATTGGTTAAATCATATTTGATAGAAAATAAATTATTGCGTTACATTATTGTTTTTGACTTTGAAGAAAATGTTTTTGATGATGCTCTAACAACCGCTTCTATCTTATTGTTCGCAAACGACAACGAAAAATCAGAAGTTGAGTTTATGAATGTAAAATCGCTTGACGAATTACAGTTTCTACAAACAAAAATTCAATCTTATCCGAAAAGTAAAGCAGATAATTCGTTCTCATTTTCCGAACTCAATCCTGATATAAAATGGCGTGCTTATTATCAAAAACAAAACGCAACACAGTTTAAAAATCTTGTGCCGTTTTCTACTTACGGAAAAGTTATGCGTGGTATTGCCACAGGTGCAAACGAGTATTTTACATTCAATCAATCTAAAGCAAAGAAATATGACATTGATGAGAAATTTCTGTTGCCTTGTATTACAAAATCTGTTGATGTAAGCGGTGTATTTTTTACAAAAGAAAATTTTGAAGAATTAAAACAACAAGACAAAAACATTTTCCTGTTCAACGCAACAGAACAAACCGAAGCATTATCTAAGTATATTTTAAAAGGCGAGGCAGAAAAAATCAATAAAAGATTTTTGACAGCAAGTCGCAATCCTTGGTATGCTTTGGAAAAACGACCACCATCGCCAATTTGGGTTTCGGTTTTCAATCGTAATGGACTGCGTTTTATACGCAATGAAGCAAACATTAGCAACCTAACAACCTTTCATTGTATTTATTTAAATCTATTTTCAGTACAGAAAGTTGATTTGTTGTTTGCTTATCTCCTAACAGACATTTCAAAAGAAATTTTTAACGACAACCGCAGAGAATACGGAAACGGCTTGCACAAATTTGAACCAAACGACATCAACAAGGCCCTAATGGTTGACCTTGATAAAATCAGCAAAACAGACGAGAAACAAATTTTGGCTTTGTTTTTCGAATATAGAAAATCAGAATTATCGGGAAATCCAAATATAGGTTTGTTGGAGGCAATAAACGGAATTTTTGTAAAATTATTTTCAAGCTAAAATTAAAAGCAATGGAAAGATACTCAAACAGACGAGGCAATTCGCCAATTACTCATTTTCAAATAGAAAGTGAAAGAATTATTGTTTGGTTTCACAATGGAAAATCTTATTCATATAGTT
Source organism: Acholeplasmataceae bacterium (assembly GCA_023230825.1). Taxonomy (GTDB): domain Bacteria; phylum Bacillota_I; class Bacilli_A; order Acholeplasmatales; family Acholeplasmataceae; genus Mariniplasma. The sequence continues at coordinate 3,556 of JALNWO010000085.1, read as the reverse complement.
ATCGCAAAGCAGGAAGAAACCACGTTGAGCAAATGAAAGTTTTGGCAAGAAGCGGAAGCGGATAAAGTGCCTACATTACGCAAAATGTAAGATTTTCCTATGATTAACGAGGCGAAAAATAAAACTGTTACTATCTATTTTGATAGTCCAATGTCATTTGAAGCAAAGAACATAAAACCTTTGAATGGCATTATAGGTTTATATTTTATTTTCAGTTCTACAATTCAGGTGCAATATCCTTTTGATAATTCAAAGTTGTTGTACATCGGAATGAGCGAAAAAAGGACAAATAGTATTGGTAGAAGATTAATAGGACATCTTGAAGGCAAGTCAAAAAACATTGGATTAGTAAATTACAGAAAAGTAGATCCTCTTTGGTTTACTTACATCAATATTGAGATATTACGGAATATTTGGGATTTCAGAGTAGAGGATTTAGAAAGTTATTTCATCTTGAATTTTGTTGAGCATTATGGTGTCTATCCGATTTGCAATAACAAAACAGGATTTGAGATTTTGAAAAATACGCTTAAAACAGATTTTAAAATTGATTGGAGTTACTTCAAATAGAAATACAATGGCAGAAAATAAAGTAAAATCAGGCAAAGAAATTTTAGATGATTTTTTCAAGGAAATATCATCTATTGAAAACGTTGATAAAACGATTGCCAATAGTTTGGCAGAATTATACACCAATGGAAAATTAACCGACAAGAATGTGGCTAATGAATTGCAAAAAATAAGAACTGAAAATGGCAACAAAAATTAAAAGCATATCAATCGCAGGAATCAGAGGCATAAAAGATTCCGTTTCATTACCGCTTAATGAAAAATCTGTTTTGCTCTATGGCGATAACGGAACAGGAAAAAGTAGTATTTCTGACGCTATTGAGTGGTTTTATACAGACAAAGTTTCTCATTTGTCAGGCAGTGAAATTGATTTGAAAGATGCTTTACGAAATTCGTATCAGAAAGATAACGACACCGCTTCTATTGCCATTTCATACAACAGAAATGTAATTGATGCTACAAAAAATTTATTTAGCAAAAGAGGAAAGTTGACATCTGAATTGTCTAATTCGTCCGATGATTTTGAAAAATATTATTTCGCTTCTCAAAGTGAAAATTTATTGCTTAGATACCAATTTCTACGTGATTTCATTGACCAAACCAAAGGCGACAAACTCAAATATTTGTCGGACATTATTGGCTTTTCAGAAGTAACCAAAACGAAAGATATTTTGAGAAAAACGTTTAACTCAATTAAATCAGAAATAAAAACGCAAAACTTTGAAGCACAAATCAACAACGAAAAACAAACACTAATTGCTAAAATTGGTGCAGCAGTCAGCCAAGAAAATAATTTATTTGAAAAGATAAATGAAATTATTGAGCCATTACAAACAGGAATTACTGTAAACTCTATTGAAGATATTAACAAGGTTTTGAATCACATCAAAAAACCAGCAATCACAAAACAGATAACAGAACTTCAATTTTTAGAAAATACCAATAAAGCACTTTCAACACTTAAAAGTGAAATTTCATTTATTGACGAAGAGTATCAAAAATATTTTTCAGAGTTCAATAAAATTGCCGAAGATGTTCAAAGCATAATGCAAATTTTTTTGGCTGAACTTTTGAAATCGGGCGAAACTGTCATTTCAAAGAAATATCATAAAGAGGATAATTGCCCATTATGCTTACAAGAAAAAAATCTTGAAGAGTTAAAAACAGATATTCATCGAAGATTAAAAGAAATTGAGGAATCATCTAAAAAGAAAGTCGCATTTGATACCGCTAAAAAATCTGTTTCCGACATTATCACAGAACGTTTAAAACGGCTTGAACTCACATCGAACAACGCTTTATTGAACGAACAAGAAAATGAAGGTATTAAAAAGGCAATAAGTAATTTAAGTACCAAGTTAACAGAATATCAGAAAATAGCTAATGAAAAAGTCACTTCGGGGAATAAACTTCCTGCAAACATTACTTTGCTTTTAACGGAAGATGATTTCAAAATTCAAGAGCAGATTACTGCAAGATTTGAAGCATTACAAACCGCAATAAAAAATGACAAATCAACCGAACTTTATGCAAATATTTCGGCTGCAAAAGATGCCTTTTTGAAAATCAAACGATTTGAAAAAGACAAAAGCAAATTAGAGCATCAGAAAAATTCTTTTGAGCTTATTTACAACGAGTTTGTAAAACGCCAAAAAGAAGGCTTGGAAAGTTTCATAAATACGTTTTCTTCATACATAAATGGCTTTTATCAATATATGAATCCTGATGAACAATTTCACGAAATAAGGATTGTAACTATTGGCGAAGAAGACGAGCTAAACGGTATTACGATTGAATACAAATACAATGATGTGTGGGTTTCACCACCACAAAAATATTTTAGCGAATCACACTTAAACTGTTTTGGAATTTCATTTTTCTTGGCTTCGGTAATTGCGTTTAACAAGGAAAATAAGTTTATCGTATTAGATGATGTTATTTCAAGTTTTGATTCTACACACAGAAAACGCTTTGCTGACTTGTTGTTTGAAAAATTTTCCGAATATCAATTTATTCTCTTGACACACGAAGCAGAATGGTTTAGTTATGTTCAACAATTAGCCAAAAGAAAAGGTTGGACAATCGGAGAAATTAAATGGACAGAAACCAAAGGAGCGCATCTTGAAGAAAAACCAAACGACCTAAAAGAATTTATAGAACGAGAACTTGCAAACAGTTCTGTAGAAACGCTTGGAAATCCAATACGGAAATACTTAGAGGCTAAACTGAAAGACATTGCTCTTAATTTAGATGTAAAAGTTAGTTTCAGACTAAATGACGTGAATGAAAAGAGAATGCCCGATGAATTATTAAATGAATTGAAATCAAAAATCAATAAAAACGGTGGACAAGATATAAAAGCAAAAGTTCCCATTATTGAACGTGTTGCAAATTCATCTTTGCTTGGCAACTTACTTTCTCACGATAATCCTTTTAATCCCAAACTTGGCGACTTAAAAGCATTTTGGGCAGACATAAAAGAACTTGAAAATATTTTTTACTGTCAGGAAACGACTTGCAAACGACCAAAAGTTTCAATAAAAAACTATGATAATGTTGCAAAGAAAATACGATGTGGTTGCGATGCGACAAAATATGATTGGAAAGAATAATCCACACATTTGGTAGCACATTTGCATTTTCGCAACACACAAGCCGACAAACAAAAATGCAAAAGAGCTACTAAGCCAACGCTATAAACAAGAGCCGACATGTCGAACGAGAATATAGGGGTATGCCTATAACAAGGGCTTTGTGAAATGGCGGGGAAACGGCTTCGATTGTAACTTTTGTGCTATCTTTGAGGTCGGTGCTTCGATTAAAAGTTAGTGCAAATAATCCGCCACTTCACAAAGCCCCGACCCGTTAGTGAAAATCCCTTCGGGCTTTTCACTAACGCCTCTGGCGGTTTGCCGTGTCCAGCCCTACGGGACTGTCCACTAACAAGCGATTTGCAAAATGCAAATCACTTCGCAAACCGCCAGAG
>JALNWO010000084.1 GCA_023230825.1 Acholeplasmataceae bacterium | reverse complement strand
TACTGGATTTGCTTGCCAAGAAGCCATTTCTAACCCCACCAGAAATAGCGGCCGAACTATATGTGGTGGAAAGAACCGTAAAAATTTATTTGGACCACTTGGAAAAGGAAGGTCTGGTCTATATAGCCAAATGGACACGGGAGGAAGTAATTGGACAGCGAAGTTTTCCTAGAGCCCAATGGGCTTTGGGTGAACATAAAAGTCGCCCCAAGCCCCCACCCCGTTCTAAGTCGGCGATTGCCAAAGATTTTAGGCGGCGGGTACTGAATGACCCAATCAAGTATGAAGCATCATACGAAAAAATGATGCGCACCCGAGCTAGATTATTGGCCAAATATCGTAGTAAACGATTAAAGGATTTGGCGAAAGCAGGATATACTGATTCAAATATGGCCCGCCTCCTGGGGGAAAGAATTATGATTGGTGAAAAAAGGCGAACTCCGTCCGCAGACCAAATATTGGAAGTACTCAGACTCCGCGAGAAAGGGGCTACATGGGACAGTATAAGTGAGCAAGTGGGTATTCCGAAAACCACCGCCAGGGATCATTACAACCGGTCTATAAAATAATATGCTCGAAGCACTTAAATTTGTACGGGGGGCCGTAGCAAAGAAAAGCCCCATCCCCATCCTAACCCATTTCTCTATCAGGGAAGGGCTCGTAAAGGGCTATAACGGGGCCATAACCCTATGTTCTCCGATCCCTTTGAATCTAGATTGCCAGCCCAAAGCCGAGCCATTCGTTCGGGCCATCCAAGCCTGTGAAGATACCGTTCACCTTGCATTGACTCCGGCCGGCCGCCTAACGGTGAAGTCCGGGAAATTTAGAGTTCACGTAGAATGCTCACCTGAAGAATTTCCAGATGCTGTCCCTACGGGGGTTAGAAATGACGCTGACCTTACCGGACTTATTGCCGCCCTAAAAGCCCTGGAACCGCTTATAGCCGAAGACGCCAGCCGCCCATGGGCTCGGTCCATTCTGATTCAAGATGGATGCCTATATGCCACCAATAACATAATCTTGGTTCAATATTGGATAGGCATACAGACTCCCGGTAGAATTTGCATAAGTCATGCGGCAGTAAATGAGCTGATCCGAATAGGCTTGGACCCCATAGCGATTCAAACTGATACTGATAATTCAATCACGTTCCATTATGGTGAAGATAGGTGGCTCAAGACCCATGTGGTTACTCAGGAATGGCCCGACCTAAACAGAGTATTAAATAGGGAATCGACCCAAGAACCTTTTCCCGAACAACTCTTTCAATCCCTGGACCTAATCGCCCCATTTGCTGACAAAACTCGTGACGTTTGGTTTGCCAAAGGTGGAGTAACCACAAGTTTGGTTGATCAAGAGGGTGCGACGCAAGAGGTTGAAGAACTTTATCCCCAAGGGTGGTATGATATTGACCAGCTTCGGAGTTTGAACGGGTTGATTGATACCGCGGATTTTTCCATGTATCCTGCCCCGGTACTTTTCTTTGGTATGGAAGGTGCTTTAAGGGGCGCTATCGTAGGGAGGAAAGATGGTACTTATCCGCCCGCATCTGAATAGACATGAGTAGATTTGACGCGATAGGTTTGTTTTGGGAAGATAGGCCGCCCGAGAAACCACCAAAAAAGGAAAAGCCGAAGCCGGTTATCCCTGATCCAGTTTGGTTGGAGCCAGGGTACTTGCCTCACCTGGAAGAAGCCCTAGCCTTCAAACCCGACTTGTTCACCGACGAAGAACTATTGCAGGCTCAACGAAATAAAGAAGTTTTGGTATGGGACGTAGAGTCATACCCCAACTATTGGGCTGTGGCTTTTAAGTCCGTTCAGAGCGGCAAATGTATCCTGTTCGAGAAGTATGACGGGGTTGACTTCCCATTGGGCAAACTAAAGTGGGTCATGGAGTCGTTTCAGCTAGTCGACTTCAACGGTGAGAACTATGACATATGGCAAGCCGCCCTGGCGGTAGCCGGATGTTCAGCTTATGAATTGTATGAAGCCACTCGGGATATTATTGAGTTTGGCACCCGTGGGTGGCTGGTTTTAAGGCGAAAGAAAGTACGCAGGTTGGCGATTAACCACATTGACTTGTTTGAATTGACCCCATTATCGCCGGGCCTGAAGATGATGGCGGGTCGTCTGCACTCACCGTTGATGATGGACTTACCATTTCAGCCGGGCACGAACCTATCGCCGGAACAGATCGCAATTACCCGCTGGTACTGCTTCAATGACTTGTACAATACCGAACAGTTGTATAAGGCCCATCTGCCGAACATCAAGTTACGGGAACAATTCGGTCCACGTTATCGGCTTGACCTTCGCTCCAAGTCTGACGCGCAGATGGCTGAAGCAATATTTCGGTCAGAGTACCACCGCCGTACTGGTCGTCATGTTGGTAAGGCCAAAGTCAACCCGGGACACACCTTTCGTTACAAGATACCAGAGTATGTCAAATTCAAGACCCCAAACCTCCAATGGGTGCTTGACCTCATACGGGAAACCGATTTTGTGGTCAATGATGCCGGATATGTTCTTTTGCCGGAAGCCCTGAAAAAATTGGTTATCCCAATTGGGGAAGCCCAATACAAGATCGGTATTGGGGGACTACATAGCCGGGAAAAGAAAGCCGGGCACCATGCCGGGAAACGATGGATTCTGCGCGACCATGACGTTGCATCCTACTATCCCAAATTGATTTTGTCGACCGGACTTGAACCGCCTGTTCTGGCTGGGGTATTTCGCTCGATCTACTCAGCCATTGTTGATATGCGCCTGGCGGCCAAAAAGGCTGGGGACCAAGTCAGTTCGGACGGTCTCAAGATTGTAGTTAATGGATCATTCGGCAAGACCCTAGACCCGCGGTCGTGCTTGTATTATCCGGAGTTGGGTATCCAGACGACTATTACTGGCCAGCTCTGTCTGCTGATGGCTATTGAAGCTTTTGAACAAATAGGACTTCCAGTCATTAACGCCAATACTGACGGCATTGTGGTTAAATGCCCAATTGCGCGGGAACTTGATATGGTGACCACAATTAAGAGTTGGGAGCAGCAGACTGGGTTGGAAATGGAAACCACCGATTACTTGATGATGTTTAGTCGGGACGTGAATAATTACATCGCCGTCAAGCCAGACCTCAAGACTAAGACGAAAGGAGTATTCGGCGAGGGTGGGGTTAAGAAAAACCCGGTAAACGAAATATGTGCAAAAGCGGTGGTCAAGTTCCTGCTGGAAGGTGCCCCAGTCGATCAGACCATTATGGCTTCCAATGACCCCACTGATTTTGTTGAAATTCGCCAGGTGAACGGTGGTGGGGTGAAGGTATGGGAAGATGCCACCGTGGAATACGTCGGGAAGGTGGCTCGCTGGTATCATTCGACTGAAGTCAAAGGCGGGTTGGTCACAGCAAAGAAGGGTCATCAGGTTGCTAATACCGAAGGGGCTAGACCTTTAATGTTCATGGATGGGTCAATGCCCCCTGATTTGGATTATGATTGGTATATTGAAGAAACTAATAAACTTTTAACCCAAATCGGATATGACGATTTGGTTGAACAATGGGCCATGGTGGCCTGATAACCACAAGGAAAGATGATGGAAAATGTGAAAGCCCAAGTCGGTGCAATTGTGACCGACAAAATGGAAGATGGCTCGCCTGATAAAACACCAACTGCCGATGAGGTGCTGGTGGCCTATTTGGGACGTTCGGCCGAACTATTTCAAGTGCTATTTGAGAGCATCCAAAACGATGAATTGAAAATGGCTTGCGCTCGGGCTTTGAACGATGCCCAACGATTGGGTGAAGAACATCGTTCGATGTACATTCCCTATGCCCAAATGGTGGAAAATCTATTCAAGGAAATGGATACCCCGGAAGCGACGTTGATGCATGCGGCCATTGGGGTTGCCGGCGAAGGTGGGGAAGTGCTTGATGCGGTAAAGAAAACTTGGGTCTATGGGGCCAAAGTTGACGCCGCCCATATTCTTGAGGAACTCGGTGATTCCATCTTTTACATTCAAAAGATTTTGAACATTTTCGGATGGACCTGGGCCGACATTCGTATGGCCAACCGCATGAAGCTGGCTAGGCGATATCCTGATGGTATTTATAAAGACGAGCACGCCCAAAGCCGCTTAGACAAGCAGGGGGAACAATGAAGCATTTGACTTTAACCAGCGATGGCACATCAGTATTACTGGAACTCCTGACCGAAGATGGGGTCAATCTGGTACCGTTACTCCGACCAAGTGTAATTGCTTGGTCGGTCACCGGCCCGCAAGAATTAGCGGAGCTTACAATTAAAATCCAGGGCGTAAAGCTAGGGGAATATATAGGGGAATCAAATGGCCAAGGTTAATATCAGTATCAATGCCACGAGCCTAGAATTTGCTGGGGGTGTGATCCATATTCAGACCGCGGAAGACCCAGTAATCAATATAGATATTTTCGGCGAGTTTGAAGTTGGCCAAGTGAATACCCTCAAGGAACCGGTGCCGAAAGGAGTACCAAAAGGAGTACCAAAATCGCCTGCTGAGGATGATGACTCAGATATTGGGCGACGAGGTTTCTTGTAAAAAGTCTTGACTTCGTGAGACCCCTGATGTATAATTAAAACATAGAAACACACATCAGGGGATACTCATGCAACGCTATAGTTTTCATATCGAACTTGAACCACACGTCCTAACCGAAATCAGCTACATTATTGATTTTGCTGACCACAGTGTTGGTGAATTTGAAGACCTGGTTCGAGATATCATCGCTGACCCAAACTTGGAGCTTACCCAAAATGAACTGGAAAACCTTTGCTGGGATGACTATTCTAACCGTTTTAACGACTTCGATATCCCCAGTTCACGCTACTGATAAGAGGGAGCCCAGAAGGAGCCAGGATCGAATTGTGGTCACCGAACGTGGAAAGACCTATTCGCTCCCAGCTCCGCGAGGATCAGGCAAGACCTTTGTGACCATCGGTCGATCAGTGAAAGAAATAACCCGAGACGCTCGTCGGGCTAATTCTAGGATTAATAACCACAAGAAAAAGGCCAGGCGATAACCCAGGGCCGGGTCGTTACGCTTGAATACTCGCTGCAAGCCGCATCAGATCGTCGACGCGCTCTTGCGAGAGCGGTACAAGCGGGGCGAGCTGCGCAAGCATCGGACTGTCTCTACGAATCTTCCCCCGCGACAGAACTGTTTGAGCCGTGATTTTCTCGATGCCGTCTGGCATGGCAGCGATAATTTCTTGCACCCGTTCCCAGACATTCTGACTTTCCGGGTCGCCAGAATCAACGGGCGTGGCACGCATTGCCACCTCTGCTTGCCAGCCTTTGACTTCTTCCGGAACGTATTCCGGTTCAACAGGTATCTCTATGATTTCCCACGTCTGTTGCCACTGATCGTCCACAAAAACAGGAGGACCCTCAACTACATAATGCGTTTCTGGGTCGTATTCGGGCTGTTCAGTCGGATGCACCCAGAATATCTCTTGTTCGGGGAAGTCCAGACCGTCTCTAGGGGACGGAAAGGATATATTAGGGAAATCTTGTTTCCAATCCTGATACGGGTATATGTTGTCTTTGATGTGGGCCATGGTTTTCTCCAGATATACGACCGTGTTTAAGAAATACATCTACTTATCTTGGGTATTGGTTGAAGGGTATGCTCGACCCTCCCCCCAAATGATGCGGACGCCTCCATCACCTCCGCTACCCGCATTGGCGTATGTTCCATTAGTGCGTAAATAGTTACCACCGCCGCCCCCACCCCCGTAGCTTCCTCCATTTCCACCGTTCCCACTAGACGTACTATATAAACCCCCAGAATTTCCTCCGGAGCCTGGCGCTCTAGCGGAACTTCCGGAAGATCCCTCCCCCTTTAACCCCACCCCACCTCCACCAGCACCCCCTACAGCAGCAGGGATTGAAGTATATGAATTGCCTCCCGCACCCCCACCTCCGTTTCCAGGATACCAATTATTAGCGGATGTGCCACTACCACCATTACCGCCATTACCTGAGTATCCTCCTGCACCTCCTCCACCACCCCCATTATTATTTCTTGAAGATGAAGTATCCCTTAGTCCACCATCCCCTCCATTCCCGCCTAACCCCACATTTCCATTATTAGTGCTACCACCCCCATTAGCCCGCACCCGCACGGTATTACCATCTTTAAAGTAAGAAGGTTCTGCAACTGGTGGAAGATTACTATTTGATAGCGATCTACCTCCAGCGCCAACAACTACTTCGTAGATTTCCCCCGGAGTTACTGGAATAAAATTAACATATCTTAAATACCCCCCTTGCCCCCCAGGTCCAGAGCCAGCGTTGTGCCCCTTGCGACCTGCCCGCCCTCCCCCAATGCAAACAACACACACCGACTCAACCCCAGGTGGGCAGGTCCAATAATGTGTACCCGGAACTGTAAACTCTGCTTGACCTACACGAGGGAAATCAGCAACTCCAGCCATCCTCAACATATGCCCGTGTATCGTCATTCCTCGCTCCATATCAATGCCGCAAAGCCAGCGGTATTTCCGGGCCTTCCGGTAATCGTAATGAGGCTCCATTTACTTGCGGGCAATTCTGGTGCGCTGCCATCTTTCCAGACCGTATTCGCCGGCCATGTGACTGTGTATGTGCTTGGGTTAATCCAAATAGACCGTGACACCCCAACGGATAAGCTGATAGTTGCAGTCCTGTTGGCAGTTAATGTCGTGTGTCGCCACGGCACAGCCGCATCATTAATTGTGATGGCCGTCCCGCTGTCCAGAACACTCTCTTTTGTTTCTGCCCCCAATGTTTTGTTTGTGAGCGTCTGCGTTGCCGTGACGCCCGCAAAACCGCCGCCGGGGTCTGACGGAATGGAGGGCTTGTCGTCAAGGTCGTTGTAGCTACCCGTCGTCGCAACCGGCTTCAAGCTACTGACAAGGTCCGTGATCTGCTTCTGCAACTTTCCGAAAGCAGACAACACGGTGTCCGATGCAGTGATCGCAGCGCTCGACGCCAGCGACAGGCCGGTCAGAACAGTTGCTCGCACACGTGCCACGGTGAAATAGAGGTTGCTCGACCCTTCAGGCACTGCGTCTGTGCTGCCGGGC
>JALNWO010000083.1 GCA_023230825.1 Acholeplasmataceae bacterium | reverse complement strand
TTAAATTTAGAGCTTGTTTCAGGAGACAAACTATCCGTTTCACGTTCCTTCGTGAAATCGTTTAAAAATGCCTTAGGCATTCACAATAAGGAGGATTAAGATGAAACTATCAGGATGGATTATCATCGGCGTATTATCATTACTTTTAATCTTTTTTGCTTATCGTTTAATTTCCGATGCTCTATGGAATCGTAAACTAAATGATTTTCAAAGAAGACAACGTCTTCATGTTTTTAAACGCCCATTTTTATATTGGCTAAAACGCGGATCTGGTTTAGTTATCAGCGCGAGTTTAGGTGCTGTTTTAATTGGGAGTGGACTTTTTTTCCTTCCGATCATTGAAGAACCCTTTACGTATTTAAACGCTCAGGCAGTTGGTTCAGAGGAAGCCTTTTTGGAGTTGCTTCAACTTGAAGAAGTTACGTATGGCGATGGGTGGTTTAACGCCTTCCCCATAGGAGATATGTTAAGGTTAGAGGATGCGATGAGTGGCGCACCTGAAGCGGATAATCGCGACTTCATTGACACAAACGTTCAAGTGGAGGGCGTCATGGAGGCGGACATTATCAAAACAGATGGATATACGATTTACTATGCTTCTCGTTATCAAAATAAAGTTCGTGTTGTCGATATTTTATCTGATGGTAAACTCAATATTCGTGTAGATATTGATTTAGGCGATTTATATACGGACTCCCTTTATCTAACAGAGACACAACTGATTATCATTGGTTATGTTTATGAATATTTCTATATAACCCCATTTGAGGATGACTTTTCCTTTTTCCGTGGTTATGCCAGTTACACTGGAGCCGTTCAAGTTTATGACCGTGACACACTCGAGTTGACTTATGAATTAAAGACAAACACCAATTTTTATGAACATCGTTTAATTGGTGATGCTCTCTACTTAATTTCTAATAAATACATTACCAAAAATGATCTTGTCCCAACGTATGTTGAAACGAAAAACAATTACGTTGATGAATTTGCTTTAAGTTATGACGACATCTATTATTTTGATAGCATCCCTGCTCAATATATGACGGTTGTTGCGGTGATTGATTTAGTTGATTACACGATGAACTCTGAAGCATTTTTAGGATATGTTAATCACATTTACGCAAGTGAAAATGCCATTTATACAACATCTATTGTTTATCGTCACTCAGAACAAGGAGGATGGCTAAATTGGGGATATACTAACGCCTATACCCACATTGTTAAATACAAAATTGATTCTGAAAACAAAACTTTCCGTTACGCGGCCAATGGGCAAGTCAAAGGCTATGTTGGCGATCAATACTGGATGGATGAGTATAACGACTATTTTAGAGTTGTAACAACAGAAACAACATGGCATAACAGTGTCCAGCAAAAAGACAATCGCTTGTTTATTTTAGAAGAAAATCCAAGTGAACAAGTCTTTACCGAGGTAGGATCTATTTTAAGTGGTATTGGTAAACCTTTAGAAGATATTAAGTCCGTCCGCTTTAACAAAAACATCGTCAATATTGTCACCTTTAGAACAATAGACCCTCTATACACGATTGACCTATCCGATCCAGGAAATCCTGTTATCTTACCTGATCCGATTGAAGAGCCGGGTTATAACACGTATATGCATGTGTGGAACGAGGATTACTATTTAATTGGTTTAGGTGTCGATGAACAAAACCAAGTGAAACTGAGCGCTTATGATACGTCTGAAAACAATCCAAATACTGGACTTCCTTTAGAAACATTTAACTTTCCAAGAATTGGTGATTTTGGCGCAACTGTATATAGTTATTCCGAAGCTTTATATAACCCTAAAGCTTTAATGGTCGATGTTGAAAAAGGAATCTTCGCTTTCCCTGTTAATAGTCATCGCTATGTCTTTGATCCAGTAGATGGTTATTATCGTAGCCAATACACGAGTCAATATTATGTTTTCTTTATTGATTTTAATGCCGAACAAGTTATTTCCGACCCTATTATTATTACCCATAGGGAACAAACCTATTATTCAGGTATTGACCGCGGCGTTTATGTGAGTGGTAATAACTTTACAATGATTTATACATTATCTTTTTCGGAAGTTGTTGCTTATAATTTATTAACAAACGAAGTTGACCAAGTTTATCCTTTTGAAGGGATGGACGAATATAACCCTTATATTCGTTAATCCAAATCGTAAACTTGTGTTTGACTCAGCCAAAAGGCGCTCATGAATTTGAGGGCCTTTTCTTTTTAGATATGTTATACTAATTTTGAGGTGACAAATAATGAAAATAATCCATACAACAAAGGCGCCTAAAGCCATTGGCCCCTACAGTCAAGCGATTTACGCAGGAAATACTTTATATCTTTCAGGCCAACTTCCAATTGATCCAAAAACAGGAGAAACACCCAAAACGGTTGGGGAACAAACCCTTAAGGCGTTAGAAAATTTACAAGCCATCGTTTTAGAGGCAGGTTTAAAAATCACAGACATTGTTAAATGTACTGTGCTCATGAAAGACTTACATTTTTTCTCAGAAATGAATGATGTTTACGCTTCCTTTTTTGGGTCACATAAACCGGCACGAGTCGCTTATGAAGTTGCTCGCTTACCTAAAGATGTCTTAGTTGAAATTGATGCGATTGCCGTTAAAACAAACGGATAAAGGTCTTTTGATAAGCCGTATTTTCTGTCTTTTTCGTCTTTTTGTGTTAAAACAAAGATGTAAGGAAGTGATATCATGAAAGCTGACGTTTTAAAACAAATCCGTCAAGAAATTATTGATGATCCAGAAAATCGTGAGTTTACTGAAAAAGGGTGGTTGCCTCTTTATACCATTAGTCCCAAATCAAAAATTATTGTAATAGGTCAAGCACCAGGAATCAAAACTCAAGAAAAAAATGTCGCTTGGCGTGACTTAAGTGGTGACAAACTAAGACAGTGGTTGGGTGTGACCATTGAAGAGTTTTATGATACCGATAATTTTGCGCAAATTCCCATGGATTTTTATTACCCTGGAAAAGCTAAAAGCGGCGATAAGCCCCCAAGAAAAAACTTTGCCCCAAAATGGCATCCGAAACTATTGGCACAACTTGACCAAGTTGAACTCATTATTTTAATTGGTAATTATAGTCAAAAGCATTATTTAAAGGATCAGGCAAAAAAGAATTTAACAGAAACAGTCCATGCCTTTAGGGAATACTTACCAACATACTTTCCGCTAGCCCATCCATCACCTTTAAATATTCGTTGGTTTGTGAAAAATCCATGGTATGAAACAGACGTATTGCCGGAGTTAAAAAAACGTGTTCAAAAAATCTTAAAAAAATAATCTTATCTTAAGAAAAGATGTTCGTAATGTGATTATCTACGAACATCTTTTTTTATGTTAAATGAAATTTCAAACGGTATTTAACAGTCTTTAAATGGTAATGGTTCGATAAAAGAACTATAATTAGAGTGAAAGGAGTGGTACAATGCTATATCTTGTTACTGGCGCAACCGGACATGTCGGTTTCAATTTAGTTAAACTTTTAACTGAACATAATATAAAAATTCGTGCCCTTGTTTTACCCCATGATGACATTTCCAAAATTGAACCACTCAATTTAGAAATTGTTTATGGAGATATCACTGATAAGACGTCTTTATATCCTTTATTTGATAATATTGATGAAGAGGTATGCTTAATTCACGCAGCAGGAATTATTTCAATCAATAATAAAGCGGATGATTTGATGACCTTGGTTAACGTACAAGGAACAAAAAATATCATTGATCTTGCGATTGAGAAAAAAATCAATCATATCATTTATACATCTTCTGTCCACGCCATTAAAGAAGAGGGTAAAAAAGGATTGATGACAGAAACAGATGTTTTTGATGAATCACTCGTTGTCGGTGCCTATGCAAAAACAAAAGCCATCGCAACAAAATATGTTGTTGAACAAATGAAAGCTGGACATCCAATTACCATTGTTCATCCTGCTGGAGTTATTGGTCCATACGATTTTCGTAAAGGTCATATGACAAAATTAGTTGAAAAGTATTTAAACAAATCATTAGGGGCCCGAGTCTCTGGTGGTTATAACTTTGTTGATGTCCGTGACGTTGTTGATGCGATCTATCAACTGGCTGAAAAGCGGATTTTAGGCACTTATATCCTCTCTGGCCATTATGTTAGTTTAAAAGACTTCTTCGCTGTCTTAAAGACAATTAGTGGCCGTAAAGGTCATATTACTGTACTTGCAAATCGCTTTGTTAAACTCTTTACTCCGATGATTGAGCGTTATTACCGGATGAAAAAGAAACCGCCACTATTTACCGCTTATTCATTATATACCTTGCAGTCAAACAGTAACTTTTCTAACGATAAAGTAAAAGAGGTCATCAACTACCAACCACGACGGATTGAAACAACGCTTTATGATACCGCGATGTGGCTCATTGAAGATAAAGCGTTACGTCATCAACGTATCATTAATTATTTGAAAAGCAAAGTCGGTCTTTCTTTGTTTCTTAAAAAACACCGAAGTGGGCCTACCTTATAAAACTTAAGCATGTCCATCAAACAAAGAAGTATCTTTTTACAAGATACTTTTTTTCATATAAAAAAGAGGCCATTGCCTCTTTATTTATCAAACACATTATCTGATTCATCAAAGAAATGAATACTGTTTTTCTGTTTTGTTTTGACGATGCTCAAGGCACTATCCGCACGACCAATGAGATCTTCTAAATTATCTGAGTGTTCTGGATATAAAGAAACACCAATCGAAAGACTGAGTGTTTTCGCCACATCATCAAACTGAATGTTGCTGGCAATTTCTTGAACATACATTTTAATCACTTCTTTAACACTTTCAATTGAATCATAATTTCTAATAACGGTTATGAATTCATCACCGCCATAGCGGGCTGTAAACATATTTTCATCTTGTAGCGCCATTAAGGTTTTAGCAAATTCAACAATGACTCGGTCTCCAATTAAATGGCCGTATTTATCATTTACTTTCTTAAACTCATCAAAATCAATAAAAGCTAAAGCAAAATGTTTGCCTTGCTTCATAGTAGATTTAACATATCGTTCCAAAGCTAAACGGTTTGGTAGTTTTGTTAAATAGTCTGTGACAGACACAACTTCATACATTTCTCTTTCTTTTTGAAGATCATAAATGGCACGAGCATTAATAATGACCGCAACCATATAACCTAGCATCGTAAATAAAACAGCACCGAGAAGTTTAATCACCGAATTGTGTGTCATTCCCATTTGTGGTAAAAAATGATCTAATTTGTTAATCGCAATTAAAATAATTCGCGCAATAAGTAACAAAATAAAGGTAAGTGAAAAAATATAAATAGGTCGAGCAAAGCGAGTATCATTTGCTTTTTTAAGGCCGACTGCAATAAACAGAATTTCAAAAATTAAATATAAAATTAACAATGTCATAAAAACTTGTCGAACTAGTATGTTGGGAAAAATATAGAAATAAACAAGGCTGATTGATGTACTAAAAATTAAAACAGATAAAATTCTTTTATAGTTTGTCTTATGATCGATAAATAAATTAATACCATGATAGAACGAAAGCATCCCAAGTAAAAAAAGTCCATTACCTAAATAATAGACGATATTTGTGTTATCGGCAAAAAGCCCAGTATAAATAATAAAGCCAATGACGTGAACTAAAACGCCGGCAGCCCAAAAATCAATCCCTTTATAAAAGTTTTTAATTTTGTGATGAATATAAAATAAGGATAAACTAACTGATAAAGCAAGAGATGCAATGATGATAATAGGTAACGTTGTATATGTCATATGGTTTAACCTACTTTTTAAAATCTTTGTAAAGTAGCATTATTATATCATTTTTAAAAATATCAGGCAAATATTTCAATATAAAAGAATGAAAAAGGCAAGGTTTTGCACTTTTTAACCCTTTTAAAAAGAGAAAAGCCCACAAAACGAGTTGTGGGCTCTTTTTTAACTTTCTAAGTTAAAGGATTGTTTGTTATGATTTAAATATTTGGGTTACTTCTTATTCCCACTCAGAAAAGTCAATGTTATCAAAGATAGCGTCATTCTTATTTTTGTATCCTGTCTTGAAGATGAGGTTATAAGTTTTTTGTTTGTCGGATGCTAATAAGACGTCGATTGCTGTGTATGCAGTTTCAGCGCCATCGATGGATGGACCGCTTTGTAAACCAGTTAATCCAGCGACACCGTCAACGATGTTTTTAGCAATCTTAACAGAGTCAGCAGATAGTTTGGAAGTATCTTTGAAAACTGTCATTGTTTGAGTTCCGTTACCTTTAACTGGATCTCCCATTAAACTCGCAAGGGCAACGTTAGATGCATCTTGGCCAGTTGTGTAGTAGTTTCTGTATTCATTTTCCATTTTTGCAAATTCAATCCGAATCGCAGCTGATGTGTCATCATTTGGTGCTAATACATAAACGTCTTGGTTGCTCTTGTTGCCAGTAAGGCTTGCGACAACCGCACTTGCTTTGTTAGCAGCTTCTTCTGGGTTCCAGTCAGTGTCAACAGTACTCATTGCAGCTTGAAGTGCAGTTCTTGCAGCTTCGTTAAAGGTTGCTTCTGTGTATAATGCAAGTCCATTAACTGCAGCAGCATTTGGAGTAATGATATTGAAATGGTCTAATTTAGGTTGGATTGCTTCCATAGCACCACCAAAGAAATATGTAGCGTTTGGCCAGTCAGCAGTTCTACCAGCAAAGATAGCTAAGTCAACTTTGTTTGTAGCGCTTGCGCCATTTGCAATAGCCATCTCAACTAAGTGTTGTCCTTGTGCTTTACCTACGTTCCAACTGTTGAAAGTTGTGTAGAAGTCAGCGACGTTTTCATCACTCTTTGACATTCTATCATGTGCAATAATTTTAACTCCTGCAGCAGCAGCAGCGTCAACAGCAGCAGCTCCTGAACCGTGAGTTGTGATAATAATCACTTTTGCACCTCTTGCAATTAGAGCTTCAACGTTTTGTAATTCTTTGGATTCGTCAGCTCCTGAGAAAAGAATGTCGTATTCGTATCCTTTTCCTAATTTGTCTAATTCTGCTTTTAAGAATTCGCCATCTTGTCTAGCCCATCTTTCTTCAGCAGCATCAGGCAATACTACACCAATTTTAATTTGCTTGTCTCCACAAGAAACTAAAATAAGTGCCATTAATAAGGTAAAACTTAAGACTAAGAGTTTCTTCATTTTTATTCTCCTTTTCTTTTTTTTGAATTTCTCTTATATCACATTTAGGAAATCTTCTTCTTTTGCCGTACGAATACGGTCTTTAAGTTGGTTATATTC
>JALNWO010000082.1 GCA_023230825.1 Acholeplasmataceae bacterium | reverse complement strand
TGTTGTTGAATGTTGCTCCTCCACAGAAAGATACTAATCGGGACTGCGAAAAATATCCATTTGAGTTTGTCATCATTAAAATCTCGGACAACAACGATCCTATAGAGTAAGAGAAAATATCAATTTTTGCATCTGTATGAATGATAGGGTGCAATCCTGTCTTTATGGACGTTATTAGTTCTATTACATCATAATAGGTCTGGAAACCTGACCATATAAAACGTAGAGGATTATGATGCAGACGTGTACTGATTGCAACATTTGAAAAACTTGAAGCAATTATATTTGGATATCTTTGCTGGCGTTGTTTACTGATTGAATACATCTCTTTACTATTACTCCATAAAGCTGGCGCCCGGTTCATATGGAAGGCTATAGGAAAAAGGATAACTGTTTTTCCAGTTTTCTCGAGTATATATTGTGCCCACGGAAAATATTTCATCCAAAATTTCTCGTTAAACCCATGAAAAA
This sequence comes from Acholeplasmataceae bacterium, assembly GCA_023230825.1. Taxonomy (GTDB): domain Bacteria; phylum Bacillota_I; class Bacilli_A; order Acholeplasmatales; family Acholeplasmataceae; genus Mariniplasma. Next base: position 7,032 of record JALNWO010000082.1, on the reverse strand, counting down.
ATAAAAGGATGTTTTTTGATTTTATTTCACCTCTTGGCATCATTACATGATATCGAAAGTTTTTGTTCTCTGTAATATCTGCATCTTTTATGTCAGATAGTTCTTTAATCACTTCTGATTCAGGCTTATGCTTGTTGCAAGACATAAGATTATCTAAACTGATTTCGTTTCCTTTACCTCCAGGTAAGATCGAATAAAACTTCGATTCAAAATCAAAATTTCGTATAATGACTTTATCATTCACACTTATTCTATCTGCTTTATATGTAATTGATTCTTTAAATTGATTAAATTTCTCAAGATATTCCATGTTCGTTTCTATATTTATATGTTTAAAGTTTACCGGAAGCTTTTAAGTATTCCGTTTTTCGGATTTCCAGTTTGATTTTTGCCGTTATGTGTTCCGTCTTTGCATTCCGCCAAATAGTTTGTGCTTCCAAGTAATCTGATATTGTTTCCATACCTGAGTCATAATTATCCCTACTTATTCGTAGATTTTCCTCACTTTGTTCTTTTGCTTTCAACGTTAGTCGTATTTCTAATAGGGCTTCATTGTACGCATTAATCGCTTGCTGAAGTTCCAACTGCATCTTTTCTTCTGCATCATCACGCTGTAATTGAGCTATCTGAATTTCACGCTCCACAGCCTTAACTCTTTTCGTTCCTTCCCCCCAACTGAACAATGGCACTTTGACTGACATCATTGCAGAAAAAGAAGGTCTATTATCAAATACGTGAACTCCATTAAATTTAGCTCCATGGATGTATCCGTAAGAACCCAAGATTCCTATTTGTGGTAAAAAATCACTCCTCACATATTTTTTTTCGTACTGTTTAAGCTCAATCTGTTTACTAAGCATAGTATATTCGGGGCGAGAAAAGACAGTAGCGTTCGGGTTAATCTCCACATAGCTTTCCGTGAATGTTTCGGAGAGTGAGATCTCACTTTGAATGTCTAAGCCGATAATGTTACAAAGATTCATTCGGGAAAGGCGTACTCCGTTTTCTGCTCGGTGCAACTGCAAATCCGCCTGGTTTAATTGCACCTGAACTTTCATCAAGTCGTTTTGCGACTTCATACCGACATCACAGGCGTTTTCAACCACACGGTAAAATTCTTCCACCGTTTCTTTATATTGCAGTGCTGACCGTTGCAGTTCCCCTGCTTGTACACATGCCCAATAAGCATTATCCGTTTCAAGTAAAACCTCATCTTCGGTTAATGCTTTATTTAGAGCGGCAATGTCGCTGCCTATTTGCGACATCTTATATCCAGATGTTATTTTTCCTCCCGTATAAAGGGGCTGTTCGATACTTAAGTCAGCCATGTATATCCTGTTGATATCGAGGTCAAAATCCATCGGGGGAAAGTCGCCGATTTGTAAATTCATTTTTGTATCCGAACGGGAAAATAGGGCAGACCCTTCCGCCGATAATCTTGGAAGATAATTCGTACGGGCAGCTCCCGTGATTAAATCCGCTCTTTCCTTATCCCTCCCTGCAATGGCTATTCGCTTGTTATTCTCCAACGCCATTTGCCTGCACTGTGCAAGAGAGAGCGACTGTTGAGCCGATACTATACCGGCAGAGAGTAAGAGTAGAGTAATAAATATATATCTTAATTTTTTCATTGTTTTTTTATTTTAATATGGAAAAAGAGTGAATAAAGAGTAGGGACGATGAGCAATGTGATAAGCGTTCCTACTAATAGTCCGCCCATCATGGTTGCTGCCAAGGGGCCAAACAAGTCGTCTGACAGCAATGGAATCATCCCCAGTATGGTTGTAAGAGATGCCATCATAACCGGACGAAAACGGCTCGAAGAACTGTCGAGCAATGCTTTCACTGGTTCCACGCCCTTGCTTAGTTGCAAATTAATCTCATCCATTAGAACAACTCCGTTCCTGATAATTAGTCCCATTAAACCCAGAACTCCTACCATAGCGGTAAAGCCGAATACCTTTCCCGATATAAGCATTCCGAATACAACTCCAACCAGAAGAAGAGGCAAGCAAAAGAAAATAATCAATGGCTTTTTATAGTCCTTGAATAATAATATCAGGATGGATATCATCAATATTACAGCTATCGGGAAATTGCTGAAAAGGGAATTGCTAGCATCTTCACTGGCATCCGCTTCCCCTTTCCACTTCATGGTGTAGCCTTCGGGCAGTTCTATTGCTTCAACTTGCTCTACAATGGTTTGCCGTGCATCTTCCGTACTGATTCCATTGACCGGGTTTGCTTGCGCTCTCATTGCTCGCTGTCCGTCCTCCCTTATTATGACAGGATCATTCCAAACAAGCCTTATCCCATCCGTTACCTGACTTATAGGGGTTGTACTCATCAATTCGTTCAAAACATCTTCTTCCGAAAACCTGCCTGTCATAAGCCCGGATAACATATCAGAATCGAGTGATGAAAGGGAGGGCATCATACTGAAAACAGAAGCGTTTTCAATGGACTCCACGGGCTTCCCGTCATGGTCTACGGTCTTAAGATATATCGTCTGGACATCCGTGCCTTTGTAAAATGAACTTACGGGCATACCATCGGTTGCTACCAGCAATGATAACCCTACATCTTGTCTACTCAATCCAGCGTTTCTAGCCATTCTCTGATTGTAGTCTGCAACAAGAACAGGGACTTTATTCTCCCAATCGGAACGGGTAAGCATGAGTGCAGGACTTTCATTCATAATATGGAGAGCATGCTCGGTAAGTTCACGCAACACTGCGGGGTCAGCACCTTTGAATTGTACTGCTATCGGGTAATTCTCCCACATAAGGTTGTATCGTTTTAACCTCACGTAAGCATCCGGGTACTGTTCGGTAAGGTAGGACTGTATTTCGTCCATTGTAGCCAGAAGTTCATCGGACGAAGTATAATCTACAATCAATTCGCCGTATGAAAGCCCTCCATCTGACATACTCCTGATTAAGTTATATCGAGTGGGAGTTCCGCCGACCGAAGCGGTAACATGGGTAATTTCATCACGGGATAACAGGTAACCGGTAATTGAGTGTAGATCTTCCCTGACCTGTTTACTGCTGTTGCCTTCGGGTAGTTTATATTCGATATAAAGCTGGTCGTACTCCATATCCGGAAAAAAACCTTGCGGCAGGAAGCGGTAACTAAAGAGGGAAGCAACTAAAAGCAAAGCGGTTATTCCGATAGTTGCAGTACGATGTGCCAGCGTCCAGGAGAGAATGGAACGCAAAACCTTGTATGCACGATTATCGTATGGGTCTTTACCTTCTTTATTCTTTTTAGCTTTTAACATCTGCTTTGCCTGAAGCGGGGCATACAGTAGGGCAAGGATCCAGCTTAAAAACAGGGATACGGCAAGAACCACAAAAAGGTCGCGGACATACAAGCCTGTACTGTCAGGAGACAAGAATATAGGAAGAAATGCAAGGATTGATATAAATGTCGCACCCAAAAGAGGCATTGCTGTTTGCCTTCCGATGTTAGTTAGTGCTTTCTGGCTGGGAAGACCTCTTTGAAGGTCCACAAGAATGCCATCCACTATTACTATCGCATCATCCACCAGCATACCCATTGCAAGTATGAAAGCTCCTAACGAAACCCTCTGCATCGTCCCGTCTGTCATATAAAGGATAAGCAGTGAGCCAAGAACGATTACAATAAGATTAATACCAATAATCAAACCGCTTCGCCAACCCATTGTAAGCATCAGTATTAAAACGACAATCAGAACCGATTCGATAAGGTTCCATATGAAAGATTTTAAAGCACTATTTACACGATCGGGCTGGAAGAATACCTTGTGGAGTTTTAGTCCTACAGGAATTCTTGTGTCGAAGATCTGCTGCATCCGCTTGTCCACCTGCTTGCCTAACTTAGTGATATCGGTCCCGCTTAATGCCGATACGGCAATGCCCAAAGCACGCTGCCCGTCATAATACATTTCTTCGCTTACCGGTTTTTCATAGTCGCTATAAATCCGTGCGATATCCCGGAGCCGGAACTGTTCTCCCTGCATGCCCTGCAACAATAAATTTCCGATATCCTCCACGTTGCGGTACCTGTCATTGACTGTAACGCGCAACCTGTGGTTGTTTGATTCATAATAACCGGAATATATCGTTTGGTTCTGACCCTCCAGCGTTGAAATAACATCTGCCGGGAAAACACCGAGGTTTGCCATTTTATCCTCATGGAGCTCTATATAGATACATTCTTCTCTCTGACCATACAGGCTTACTTTTGATATGCCTTTAATGTCCATAATTTCGCGTTTAATCAGTTCCGCGTAATTTATGAATTCCCGTTCCGTATAGCCGTCATTGGTAAGAGCATAAAACATACCCGACACATCCCCGAAATCATCCATAACTATTGACGGCGAAGATCCTTCAGGTAGGCTGGTTTGTGCATCTGATACCTTTCGGCGCAGGATGGTGAACATTTCCTCTATCTGATTTTCCGATACCGCATCGGAAATAGTTACTGTAATAACAGAAGCGTTATCCAGGGAACGACTTTCAACCTTATCTAGATTTTTCATTGTCCGAATGGACTTTTCAAGAATATCTGTCACCTCCAGTTCAACTTCGTGTGCCGATGCACCGGGATAAACAGTTGTTACGACAGCTGATTTCACTTTAAGTTCGGGATCTTCCAACTTACTCATGTTATAGATTCCATACAAGCCGCCTACCACAAGAACGATGACGAGAAACGTAACCAATTTACTGTTACGTAATGCCCAACTGCTTAAATCGATCATAACAGCCCCCCCACATTGGTTGAAGAAACATCGGATATCAATTTCACCTTTTCGCCTTCGGATAGAGAGTGTACTCCTGCCGTTACTACTTTTTCGCCGACATCCAATCCTTGCGATATAATAATTTTGCCGTCGTTTAGTATCTGGATTACCGTGACCTTTCGTTCCTGTACCGTTTGGGTTATTTCATCATATACCCATACCATTGTGCCGTTTTCAGTATCACGCATGGCTGTTGTGGGAATTGATATATTCTGGTTTTGCTCCGGTTTGTATTTGATGGTTACCATGGCCGACATTCCTGGCGAGGGCATACGCATAGAGCTGTCTTTTTTCAAACGAAAACGCATAGTATAAAGCTGGTTTACATTTGCTTTCTCGTTGATAGAAATCTGTTCCAATAAAAAAACCTGCTCCGGAAATACATCAAAATAACATTCATACAAATCAAATTTATCTCGCTTGATAAACTCACCGGCAGGAATATTAATTTCAACTTCAGGTAAATCATCGCTGATCATTGAAAAAACAGGCATCCCTTCACTAATAACTTCAGCTTTATCGTGATAACGTTTTTGTATATAACCGTCAAAAGGAGCTCTTAATTTTGTATCTGTCAAAGCATTTTTGGCAGCATCATATTTGGCTGTAATCTGCTGCAGGCCCGTTACTGCCTTGTCATAATCGTTATCGGAAACACTCTGTTTTCCGTGTAATAGGATTATACGGTCGGCTTCCGCTTTTATTTGGCTATATTCCGCTTCGGTCGCGGAGAGCTGAATGGCGTAATCCCGGGAGTCTATTTCTGCCACGATTTGACCTTTTTTCACATACTGACCTTCCGTCACGTTGATTTTTGTTATCGGGCCGCTTATACGGAAAGAAAGGTTTATTTCGGACGCGGCTTTTACTTTGCCGGGAAAAGAGCTTGTTTTTACTTCACCGTAAATAACTGCCGCTTCCGTTTTAATAGTTGGAATATTCCCATGTTTAATTTCTTTGTGCCTACAACCTGTAAGCATCCAAATCCCGCTCAAACACAAGAACAGAAGCACATTAATTTTCATTGTTATGCCTTTATTTTATAATTCAGGCGCAAAGGTATGGGGATATATACTTGTAAATATGTCCTGTTTTTAGTATAAAATGCTCTAAATCGGAAGTGTTTGCTGCTTAGTCACGTTTTATTAAATATTAATGATTATTTTTGGAAGTGATATCCGCTCAACCTGCTCCGCGGACAAATCTATCGCTTTCATCTTTCCCATACTTGTTATTGAGGTTAGTATGTGAATAACGCTTATGAAGAATCAAAATTATCATTTGAACTAATTTTGTTGAACTACTTACCTACAATTATTCTGTTTGCCGCTGTAATTAGCTAGAATTATCAGCTAAGCATACTTTTTTCTTGCAACTTATTCTTTATCTGGTGTAAAATATAAAAGATAAGAGGAATTATAACAAGCGAAAGTAGCATGGAACTAACAAGACCACCAATCAACACCCATCCAAGACCGTTTTTCCATTCAGCACCTGCCCCGTGAGCGATGGCGATAGGAACCATACCAACGACGGTAGATAGGGTCGTTAAAAATATCGGACGGAAACGGCGGCCTACTGCTTCTAATAGTGCTTCCTTAATCGGAACCTCCCGTTCAAGTTGTTGGTTAATGAAATCAACTACCATAATTCCGTTGCGAGAAACAAGCCCTATCAATATAATAATACCCAACATTGTAATAAGTCCCAACGGAGTTCCAGACAATCCTAACGTGTAAAATACACCGATAATAGCCAGTGGCACGGAGAAAATAATTACGAGCGGATGCAGATAACTATTATACAACAACACCATGAGCAGGTAAACCAACAAGAAAGAGATTAGCATTATCGTACCCAAATCCCCAAAGCCTTCCTCCTGATTCTCAATATCTCCTGCATATTTAACCTGTATGGAATCCGATAACTCCAGATTCTCAATCGTGTTTACAACATCATCGCCAACATCTCCAGAGGGACGTCCGACAACCATACTACTGATAGTAACGGAACTCGTTCGGTTATAACGTTCAAGCCGGGAAGGACTTTCACTTTCCGTGATGGTAGCAATTTGTTTTAGTTTTATCTCTGCTCCTTCACCGTTGATAATAGTAAGGTTTTCGATGTCGGCTTTACTTCTGCGGTTATACCTGTCCAAACGGATATTAATATCATACTCATAATTATTATCCCTGAATTTGGTGTCGGTATTTCCTGAAAAAGAATAATTTAATGCT
>JALNWO010000081.1 GCA_023230825.1 Acholeplasmataceae bacterium | reverse complement strand
GATCTTCAATGGTTTTTAACATGTTCTCATCTCCTATTGATAATCTTTTGCTTTTTCCTCACCGCGAAGGACGCGAAGTGCGCCTAAGGATAAAGATTCCATTTCGTTTTCACCAGCAATAATATGAACAGGGGCAATAAACGATACCCGAGGAATAATTAAATTCATAAAGTAATCATTATAGGCAAGTCCACCCGTTAAAATGATTTCATCAACCTGACCTTTTAAAACGGTTGCTTGTGCACCAATTTCTTTAGCAATTTGATAACACATCACTTCAACAATAAACTTCGCCTTTTCATTACCTTCTTCAATCATCTTCATAATAGCTAAACCATCATTGGTTCCTAAATAAGCAACGAGGCCACCACTACCGAAGTTTTTCCGCTTAATTTCTTCTAATGTGTAATTGCCGCTAAAGACCATGTGGTAAAGTGGGCCAATCGGTACCGAACCACTTCTTTCTGGTGACATCGGTCCATCACCATCAAGAGCGTTATTAACATCAATAACATGACCTTTTTCATGCGAGGCTACACTAATTCCCCCGCCTAGGTGGGCTACAATGAAATTCATTTCTTCATATTTCTTACCTAGTTCAGATGCTCGTTTACGGGCAACTGCTTTATGGTTTAAAGCATGAAAAACAGAATATCTTTGGATTTCTGGAAAACCAGTATAACGGAAATGATCATCCATTTCATCAACCGACACCGGATCAACAGTAAACGCAGGAATTCCAACTTGATCTGCCAAGTCTTTCGCTAACAAACAACCTAAATTAGAGGCGTGCTCGCCTCTAACAGCATACTTCATATCTTGAACCATTTGTTCATTAACGAGATAAGTACCACCTTCTAAAGGCTTTAACATCCCGCCTCTACCAACGATTGCGGCAAAATGAGTTAAGTCAATTTTTTCTTTTGCGAGAAATTCAGAAATCATCGCTTTGCGAAACTCAAACTGATCGATGATCCGTTCGTATTTTCTTAATTCTTCTGGTGAGTGACTAATTTTAAATTCCGAAAGTTGAGTTTCGTTTTCATATACTGCAAGCTTCGTTGAAGTCGAGCCTGGGTTAATTGCTAAAATTAAATATTTATTCATCATTTTCCCCTTATTCGTCAATTGGTTTATAGGTGGAGGTAAAGTGTCTTAAAATGGGTGATTCATAGGCAAATTTGTAGCCTTTCAGTTCTTTTCGGTTTTGATACACACGAATCAATGCCTCACCGACAGCTCTTAAATGATCATAGGTGTATAATCTTCTAGGAATTGTTAAACGTAAAAATTCAACCGGGCTTTGTAAGTTGCGTTGTGTATCTGGATCACGACCTAATAATAATGATCCGACTTCAACGCCACGAACGCCGCCTTCAACGTAAAGAGCGTTTGTGACACTTAAAGCAGGGAACTGATCATAAGGGATGTGCGGTGCAATTGAGCCACAATCGACGAATACCGCATGACCACCCACTGGATATTGAATTGGAACGCCTGCTTCTTTTAATAAATCGCCTAAAAAACGAATTTGATCGGTGCGATGGCGTAAGTAACGTTCATCTAACCCTTCAATAAAACCTTGAGCCATCGCTTCCATATCACGGCCCGTCATCCCACCATATGTGGGAAAACCTTCAAAAGGAACAACCCGTGCTTGACATTTGCGATATAAATCTTCATCATCTTTGATTGCGACAACACCACCAATATTAACAAGTGCATCTTTTTTTGCACTCATTAAGAAAATGTCCGCAAGTTGAAATGTTTGATGAGCAATTTCCATAATCGAATGATTTTCAAATCCAGGTTCTCTTAATTTAACGAAATAAGCATTTTCGGCGTATCTCGCGCCATCAATAATAAATTTAATTTGATATTTTTTTGCAATTTGACTTGCCTTTAAAATATTGTCGTAGCTAACCGGTTGTCCGCCAGCACTATTATTAGTAATCGTCATAATAATTCCAGCAATATTTTCAGCACCTTTTTCTTGGATTAACGCTTCTAATTTAACCAAGTCCATGTTGCCCTTGAAGGGATAGTCTAAATCGAGATCATAACACTCAGGAATGACACAGTCTAACGCACGCGCTCCAGCAAGTTCCACATGGGCTCTTGTTGTGTCAAAATGGGTGTTAGAAATAAAATACATGCCTTCCTGGGTTACAAGTGGCTTGAGGCAAACATGCTCAGCACCACGACCTTGGTGAGCAGGAATAAAGTATTTATAGCCAGTGATTTGTTTAACAACAGCTTCTAACTTATAAAAACTACTGCTGCCAGCATAAGCCTCATCACCTAACATCATTTGTGACCACTGTTCTTGGCTCATCGCGCCTGTTCCAGAGTCTGATAATAAATCGATGTAAACATCATCACTTTTCAAAGAAAAAGGATTGTATCCCGCTATCTTTAAAAGTTCAATTCTTTCTGCTTTCGTTGTTTCTCTAATCGGTTCAATCATCTTAATACGGTAAGGTTCCGCAACATATTTTTTCACTTCTGTTCCTCCTGAAATGTTATACTTCCATTATACAAAGAAACCCTCAGAAAATAAACCCCTTTATGAAAACGCTATCAAAAAAAATCGTTGTTTGTTTTCTAAGCGTTGTTTTCACCTTTTATTTATAAAAAGTGTTATAATAAAGAAAAAATTAGGAGGATTATATGAAATCATTAGTGAAAGCATTTGATAACTTACCTTGGATACTCAAGTTGATTTTAGCTTTACCTGTTCTTGACGGATTATGCTGGGGTATTTATCGTTTAGCTAAGGGCTTAGCAACTAAAAATCTAGTTCTTATCATCTTTGGTTTTATCTGGATTTTTGTTGGAGCAGTCATCTTATGGATTGTTGATATTATTACCATTATTATTCACAAAAAACCAACAATCCTCGTTTAATTTTCATAAAAAAGAAAACGGCAAATTTACTTGCCGTTTTTTTTATCGTTTTCTTGTCTAAACATCACTGTAAATGTTTTAAAAAAGATTTTAATATCGAGCCACAAACTTAAATTTTCTAAATAGTATTTATCAAGAGCAACTTTTTCATCTTCAGTGTTTAAGTTTCTTCCATTGACTTGTGCATATCCAGAAATTCCTGGATAAAGCTCATAAACACTTTCAAGGCTTCGCTTACGGATAAGTTCAGTTTGATTGAGTAAGCCTGGTCTCGGTCCGATTAAAGACATATCGCCTTTTAAAATGTTAATGAGTTGAGGGAGTTCATCTAAACTCGTTCGTCTTAGGAAGCGGCCCATTTTTGTTAACCATTTATCGACCTCAACAAACAAATCTGCGGGGATTTGCTCGGGGGCTCCTTCTTTCATCGTTCGGAACTTAATCATTTTAAAAGTTTTTTGATGGCGACCCACTCGTTCTTGAACAAAAAAGACCGGTCCCTTCGATTCTAATTTAATCATCAATGCGAATAAAAGAAAAAGCGGAAAGAAGATGATTAAACTCACCAAAGCGAACAAACGGTCAATTATTGTTTTTACTGTCAAATAAATCATATGCACCTATTAATCAAAGAATTGTAAGATTTTTTCTGCTGGATATTGGATCGCCTCTAAATGATTGTAGATGGCGGCATGATGTGTATAGCTCGAAATTAAAATACCATCATGGGGATATAAGGCGACATCTTCTTTACGAATAACAAGGGTGTTGGCAACTTTTTTCCCAATTTTTTGTTCATCATCATCAATAACGGCAATGACCTCTAAAGGTCTATTGTTGTTTTCATTAACGACATTGAGCATAATTTCTGCAACTTCCCCAGCACCATATAATAAAATTTTGGTAAACCCTTTTTCAATAATTTGAGCTAAGAAAGTGACGATATTATCTTTCGCCTGCAAATACACTTCATGTGAAGACTTAAGGTACCAGATGTTTAAAAGTTTCCGTCTTTCAACACCTTTTTTCGTAATAAAATATTCGACATCTTTTGAAGAATATTTTTTTCTTCGCACATATCCTTTTTTGACATACCCATCTAAATACATGTTTACCATCGAAACGGCAATATCAATGCTTTGGCTCATTTCTCTTTGGGTAATTCTTGAATTTTTTTCAATCATATCAAGGATCATATACTCTTTGTACATAACGGTCGGTTTGAAAAATAAATTGTTTGGCATTCTGACACCTTCCTTTATTCGTTAACTGAACAACCTTATTTTATATGATAAGTTAAAATAATTCAAGAGCAATACAAAAGCGCTTAAAAAAGCCAATAATTTTCATTAAATATAAAAAGCGAACAATTATAAATTTAATTTTTATTTTCCTGTTTTTTTATAAAAAATAAAAAGCAGATTATATTATCTGCTCTTATCTTCATTTTATATGGAAGCAGTCTTGAAAAAGTTGCATGATTTTTATCTTTTTAAAGATGCAACTTTTTCATTTGCTTGCTTTCATACTTTCTCCATTCGAACTTTGATTTTTCTTACTCACTTTACCATGAAATGAAATTAAACCATGCGTTGGAATTTGTTGACTAATGTATCGATATGTTGCAGTAATTCAGTCCGCGCCGACTTCACAACTGCTATCTTATTAGAGCTCGAGTTAAATCTCGTTTCTAATTCAGAGACGATTGTCTCATTTAAATTTTTAGCCATATCAAACTCCGTCTTATCCAGTAAAAATTCATTTTTAGAAAGGAACAAGTCTAGTTCTTCAATTTCTTTTGGGACTGGACCGTATGAAAAGTAGTCGGGATCAAGTCGACGATCAACTTTTTCTAAGTTCTCGATTTTGTGTCTTAAAGCGATGAGGATTCTAATCTCTGCGTTAATTCTTCTTTTATCGTATTCGTTTTTGTTTAATGTGTATTTCATCGTTTACACTTTTTCCTTTCTTATTATTGAATTGCGATGAAGAATCCATTCGTCAACGGATTCAACATCTCCGAACCTCTTTGTTTAAATTCAGGGCACACCTTTTATAAACATCTATCCAACCATATAATTCAAACCAATTATTAGGTTTTCTAAGTTTTCTTAGAAAGCAAAAGGCGATTGTCTTTCATTATGATATTAAAGACCGATATCTTCTGGTAATCCAATATCGTCAGAATATTTTCTTGAAATCGTAACTTCTTTTTCGAAATCTTCAAAATCAAACTTTGTATCAAACTCAACATCACTCACTAGACGTGGTAATTCCATTGAATATTTTTGATAGACTTCATTGCTCATAATAAGCGCGCCTCCTAATAACATTAACATTGCTAACATTTTTTTCATTTTTTCACCTCCTTTTACTTGTCTTTCTTTCATTATCATGGTAAATTAGTAATAATAACAGGGCACATATGTCACTTTTTGAGGTATTTGTATGAAAAAATTTGACCAATCACGGGAAATTTCGCTTTTCATCGAAAAATTAAGAGCTTACCGTAATCTCACCCTAGAAGAATTTTTACACGATATTGTTTCCATTCGCCAGTATCGCAGATACTTAAGTGGTGATTCGACTTTATCTTATTTAATCTTAGATAATCTCGCGACACGACTTGGTTTTAGTGCGGAATACGTCATTATGGAATTAGAAACCGAAAAAATCAAACAATCTAAATCTGTCAGTGATTTATATAATTCAATCGTCACTAATGATTTAGAAAGGGCTAAAAATTTGTTTTTGGAAATTGATGAACGCCATCTGATTTCTGAAAATAGTGTTTTATTATTTAAGCATTCCAAAAACATGTTCGATTATGTTTCCGGAATAAATAGTCAGCTTGTAACCATTAACCGGACAAAAAAATTAATTAATTTGGATCAACTCCTTAAGAGAAAAGCACTGTCATCATCTGAACTACTCATTCTCGTATCTTTCTTTTATTTCGATAAATATAAAGAAATTAATATTATCGCCGAGAGATTGGCTTCTTATGTTGATAACCATATATCAATCGTAACAGGGCATAATATTAAAGTCGTTACATTAGTGCTTGAAGAACTTGCAAGATATTACAGTATCACTTCTAACTATGAAAAGATGTTGTATTACGCTACAGAAGGCATTAGATACAGTCAATCAATTAAATCTTATTACTTACTTAGCCGTCTTTACTATTTGGCTGGTGCCGCAAGTCATGAATTAAACTTATTCGACCAAAGAGATAAACACTTAACTAGTTGTCTTCACATTTTAAATGTTGAAGGAAATGATCAAATGATTGCTCATTTCAAGAGATTATTTAAGGAACGCTTTAATGTTGATGCTTCTCAACTCTTAACACTTTAAGCAACAGCATACCATAAAAAAGCATTAAAAAAAGGATGACTAAAATTTTAGTCATCCTTTTATAATTTATCTAATTTTAGAAGCTATCAAACAAGATGTTTTCTTCTTCAATATCATGATCTTTTAACACTTTAATACAAGCGTTAATCATACCTGGAGAGCCACATAAATACGCTTCAGCTTGACTTAAGTCACCTGTGTATTTATCAACAATCTCAGTAATTAAGCCAACATCGCCATCCCATTCATCATCTGGTAGTGGTTCTGATAAAGCAGGGATGTACTGGAAGTTAGGAAACTCTTTTTCAAGTTCTCTAAATTCTTCAGTGTAATATAAATCTTTTTTCGTTTTCGCTCCAAAGAAATATTTCACTTTACGTGTCATCCCTTGATCTGCCAATACAGAGAGGATGGAACGAATCGGTGCTTTCCCTGATCCACCTGCAATACAAATAATATCACGATTTGAATCTTCTCTTAAATAGAAATCACCGTAAGGACCCGTAATGATGACTTTGTCTTTTAACTCTAATGCTCTAAAGACAAATGAAGTAGCCGCTCCTTTAGGAACTAAACGGATGATCAGTTCAAGTTCGTCTTTTATTTTTGGATTTGAGGCGATAGAGTATGCTCGAATCACATCAATACCAGGAACCTTTAACTGAATATATTGGCCTGGTAAAAAATCAATATGATCTGGATCTATTAATTTAAAGCGTACAAGTTTAATATCGTGTGTTAAATCTTCAATGCTTGTAATCGTTGTAACATACTCTTTTGCTGTCATGAGTTCACGAGGAATTTCAATATCCATATCCCCTTTTACTTTGACTTGGCAAGATAGACGAATTCCGTCTAATCTTTCTTCTTCACTAATAAATGGTTCTTCTGTCGGCAAGATGTTGCCATCTGCACCAATAAGTTTAAACTTACAGAAGCCACATGTTGCTTTTCCGCCGCACGCTGACGGTAAAAAGATTTTTTCTGCAGCGAGCGTATTTAATACCGTATCTTCACCTTTAACCGGAATTTTTAATTCTCCGTTAATCGTAATGGCCTTTTCTGATTCATTACCTAACAGTTTTTCAACGCCAATTAAAACTAAAGATATAATTACTAAGATACCTATCAATACGACTGGTAATTCCCAACCCATTTATCTCACCCTTTCTTATACCAAACCAGTAAAGCCCATAAACGCTAATGCCAATATTCCTAAAACAACAAACACGATGGCTTTACCTTTTAAGCCTCTTGGCGGATTGCTGATTTTTGCCATTTTCTCTCT
>JALNWO010000080.1 GCA_023230825.1 Acholeplasmataceae bacterium | reverse complement strand
TATTTTCTAATTGTTTTTGATTTTGTCCGATACGCAAAAATGAACGATATCTTAGTAGGTCCTGGACGTGGATCTGCGGCAGGTTCTTTAGTTGCATACTGTTTAGGAATCACGGATATTGATCCACTTGAATACGACTTATTATTTGAACGGTTTTTAAATCCTGAACGTATTACAATGCCAGACATCGATCTTGATTTTCCTGATCATAAGCGGGACTTAGTCATCCGTTATGTTCAAGAAAAATATGGAAAAAATCATGTCATTTCAATTATTACTTTTGGAACGTTTGCCTTGCGCTCGTCTATCCGTGATATCGCTCGTGTTATGAAGATTGATTTATCACGTGTAAATGCAATTATTAAACGTGTTTTAAACGACCAAATCGATACAACTGATCAAGAAACCATACGCTTACTTGATGTCGCAAAAAGAATTGAAGGATTACCAAGAAACAGTGGAACCCACGCAGCAGGAATGATTTTATCAAAACAAGATTTAACAAAAACAATTCCGCTTCAAGAAGGTGTCGATGGTTATTATCAATCACAATTTGAAGCCACCGAATTAGAAGGGTTGGGGCTTTTAAAAATCGATTTTTTAGGCATTCGTAATTTACAAATTATTGAAGATGTTGTCCGCTTAATAACCGATATAGATCGTAACTTTTTGTTAAAGGATATTCCTTTGACAGATAAAAAAACATACCAACTTTTAAGTCGAGCCGACACCGACGGTGTTTTTCAACTTGAATCGAGTGGGATGAAAAATGTTTTAACGAAATTAAAACCGAAAAATTTTGAAGATATCATTGCTCTTTTAGCTCTCTTTCGTCCAGGCCCAATGGAAAATATCGATGAATATATTGCTAGAAGAAACGGCAAGGCTTATGCTGATATCCATCCTCAATTAGAAAAGATTTTAAAACCAACGTATGGCATTATTGTTTATCAAGAACAAATCATGCGAATTCTTCATGAATTTGCGGGTTATTCACTAGCAGAAGCAGATTTAATCCGTCGTGCTATTTCTAAAAAAGATAAAACAGTCTTAGAAGAAGAACGGATTCGTTTTATCGAAAAATGTCTAGCAAAAAACTTAACTCAGCGCATTGCAGAAGAAATTTATGATTTAATTGTTAAATTTGCGGACTACGGTTTTAACCGAAGCCACAGCGTTGCCTATAGTTTAGTTGCCTACCAAATGGCGTACTTAAAAGCTAATTATTATCTTCAGTTTATGTCGGTATTACTCACACACGTCATTGGCAGCCAACAAGCAATTCAACAATATGTAACGGACTTAAGAAAAAACAATATCCTGGTTTTAGGGCCCGATATCCATCGTTCAACGGACCGCTTTATTCAAGACGGTAAAACTATTTTAATGCCTTTGACACAAATAAAAAGTTTGGGTAAAACCCAGGTTCAAAAAATTTTGACAGAAAGAAACAAAGGCCCCTTTACTGATTTCTTTGATTTCAAAAACCGCATGGTCGGTCTTATTAATGATCGAAACATGGAAATGCTAATTCATAGTGGGGCTTTAGATACATTTAATTTAACCCACCACACCATGGTTGAAAATAAAAAAACGGAAGTTTCCGGTTATGAAAAATATATTGTAGATTTTAAAATGCAAACGTATCCGGAGTATCCATTCAAACAACTTTCTGATTTAGAAAAAGAAGCTTTAAATTTAAATTTAAAATATCATCCGTTAGTAAAATATGAGGCGTATATTAAAGAGCATCAACTAGATCAACTCGAAACGGCCTATACTAAACAACTTTCTCGAGTTTTGGGCTTTATTACTAGACAAAAGACGATTAAAACTAAACAAGGAAAACCGATGGCATTTTTGACGATTGATGATGGCCAACATCAGCTAGAGGGCACCCTCTTTTCTGATAATTATTTGAAATACCAACCCCTTTTGGATGAAGAAGCAAAACTTTTTACAATCAAGCAAAACGTCTATCAAGGAAAAACGACGTTTATTATTGAGAAAATTGAATCCATTTAAGATGGTATTGCTGCAATTCTAGTCGTTTATTCCAATTTCACAACCGTTTTTAGTAATTAGGTGCAAAAACACCATTTTTTTGCCTTCTTGGTTGTGATATATTATATGATTTGATAGAATAAGTTAAAAGATAAATAGAAAGGCGGAAAGGTATATGCCATCTTTAATTTACATACAATGGGGAATTATCGGCTTCTTTGTCGGCATTCACTTTTTGTTAGGTTTTTTTAGAGGAGCGAGTAAGTCGACATACTTCACCGTTGTTCACCTAATTATGACCATTGTCACCTTATGGCTTGTATCGATATTTACCGTTCGATGGTTTTTTAATTCTCCCGATTCCATTGCTTCAGTCCTTAACCTTGTAAAACAATACACAGGTTTTGAACTTGACGAACAAATCATAACTGCAATTACGACTCCGGAAGTTTTTGGACTAATCCTTTGGTTTGTGGATATCGTCATTAAAATCATCGCGTATTACACCCTTTATCCTGTTGTTAAAAGTATTTTAACCCTCCTAATTTTTCGCCCAATTTGGAAGCATGCAATATTAAAACCGATGTTGGCGAGACAACATTTAAAGAAACAAGAAGCTATGGCTTATCAATATCACCAACAACAAATTCCAGCTCATACAATTGGGAAGCCAAGCAAAAAACTAAAGAAATCATTTTTAGGTCGCTTTGTCGGTGCCTTTGTTGGAGGTATTAGGGGCGCAGTGATTGCTTTTGTTTTTTTATTACCGATTCTTGTTATTGTTAGCTTTTCTAGCAATGTCTATGCAGGCTTAGATTTAGATCAAAGGGCCTCTCATACTGAACTAGGAACTAATTTGGCTGTCACCGATGGCTTACCCAGTGGTGTCGTTGATATTTTAGAAATGATTGACGAACTCAATGAAAAAAGTCTATTTAAATTTACCCAAAACATTACCATTAGCAATCAAACCTTTGACCGGTTTATTTTTGACCGCGTTTTTAGCTCAACAATCAAAGTAGAAGAGGAAACCATCAAAATTAGTTTGGGTAACGAACTCGAACAATTTCTTGGTATTGGTTTAACAGTCCTTGAAAGTGGCTATTTAGATGATGGCTTCAATCCTTCAGACATATCCGAAGATGACCTAGCTCATGTTGAGCAAGTTTTCACATACTTAGGCAGAAGTGATTTAATCCAATACATTATTCCAGCAGCAGCTCGTTATGGAGTTAGCAGTTTAATTCCAGAAATGCTTGATGGGGTTCGTTTAGATGAACGTGAAGCATCTTCAGAGGCTTTAGAGCTGTTTTATCAAATTTCTTGGGATGATGAACTTGGAAATATATATGGTGTCCTTGAAGCAGCCCTTCAATTTAGATCCGTTGGCGAATGGCAAACATTGATTACAAATCCCGAACTTATCGCAGAACTATCACCAGAAGAAGCAACCCTGCTTTCGAATATTTTCCGCCGAATTGGTGATATTCAAACACTAACATTATTAAACATTGCGATCGATTACTTGACGACGCTTGATGACGTTCAAAAGCAAATTACTTGGATTGCTCAAGAAGACAGAGAAGACTATTTGCAAGATCGTTTTGCCTTTATTCTTGATAATCCCGAATTTTTTGTCGGTGAAGAAAGTGACTTCTACCAAATTGCTTTATTAATTGACACCATTTTTTCTGAAGAATTTGGTGAGACACATTTATCAGATATTTACGATAATATTAACCAAATAGATCAGCTATTTGATTTGCAAAACCCACAATGGGTTTCGCAAATTATCGATGATATTGTTGGTATTAAACTCTTTATCGAAAGTGTTCCCTTCGGTGTTGACTTTGCATTCTATACACAATTGGCAACAGATTTAGATGAAGAAATGACTGACCGTATTATTAGTGAACTCGAGCTTATTAACTGGCGTAATGAAATAAGTAATGTAAAAGACATTTATGTTGAAGTTTTAAAACTCGGTGTTGGTGTTGTCTTTGGCGATAATCCCGACTATTTTGCCATTGTTGACGATTTAGCACTCAATCACATGGATAGCATTCGCACCATCGTTGACTACATTTTTGAAGGTAGTGAAGTAGTTAATATTGCGATTGAGTTAGCCGTACCTTATTTCCTTGATGATCTCGTTGATGATCCGGATCTTCACAATCTCTTAATTGAAATTATGTATAGTGACCCAGACTCTGACCTTTTAGATTTTAATTTCGGTTTAGAAGTTAAAAACATTTTAAATATTGTCGAAGTCATTTATCAATTTACAACCATTGAAGAAGTTCTTGAATTGCAAGGTTCTGACAATGAAGAAATATTAACAGTTGTTTCAAACATGGGTCTCTTAGAAACAGAAGAGTTTGACCGTTTAAGTCAAGCTTTCTATGACTTGCAAATTTTATCAAGAGCAGGCCAACCTGGTTTAAATTATCTTAAAACTACATTAGATATTCCTTATTTATATGTTCCTCAAACTGTAGAATTAAATAAAGATATTCAAGCTATTTTGAATTTAGTTTATGAAACAGCCAAATATTTATCAATTAATAGTGAAACAGCAGCCACCCTCAGTGAAATTGATTTTACAGCACTATTAAAAGATGAAAATTATCGTGCCTATTTCTTAAGCACACCAGCAAACAAACATTCTAACTTACTCTTCACAAATATAGCGTATAATTTGCAATACTGGAGTGCTGAAGAAGCAGTAGAAGATTTCATTCATATTCCAACCATTTTAGAAACAGCAGCGATTGAATCCATCGCTTGGAAAGAAGAAGTCAATCACCTTCTTACGGCAATCTTTGATTTTGCTGTCTTTGTTGGTGAATCACCCAGTCTTTCCCTTTCACTTGATCACTTAACAACAATTGCATCAAACCCATTATCCATTTCAATTGAAGCTTTAACTCAATTAAATGATTTACAAGTTGTCGAAAAAGCTTTTGGCAATATTGATGCTTCCTATATTTTCCGTTCTTCATTTGTTAATCTTTTTAACACATATGGCGAGCAATTTAAAGATAGTTTAATGGGATATGCTCTTCAAGTGCCTGAACATCTGACAGAAGATGACATGCTAAAAGAAGATGTTTTTGTTAACTTTATTCACGGCATCATGACTTTAGTTGCGGACTTAAACGAGACGCTTGCATTCTCAACATTTGAAGACGCAATTAACTTCCGTGACTTTAACGAACTTGCAACAGCCTTTAATCAAGCAGAAGATGCATCGATTCGTACCTTTGGTTCAGCAAAATTAATCCATGGTATTATTTCAGAAGTCATTTTAAATTCTGATTACCAACAAGTGGGTCGAGATGCGTTTAATAACTTGCAGTTACTGAATATTACAGTAGATGCGTCTTTCCTTAATATTTCACGACCAAACAACCTGTTAGATGAAGATGAATTTAGTGATTTACTCATTAGTCTTAAAGCTTTACAACTTTCACCGGATTTAGTTTCAAACTTACAAACAGGCCTCTTTACCTACATCAATGACCTTGAAGAAACCCAACTCGATAAGTTCTTCGCTTCATATTTACTAAGAGAACTTCTTGACCAAGTGATTGCGAATGACGCAATTTTAGATGGTGTTGTTGGTTATGTTCAAGATTTGTATGGAACGATCCAAGGCTCACAAGCGCTCTTAAGTAATCTTAATCCAAACTTTAGCCATATTATTAAATCGTTACCGTCATACAAAGATCAAGATGGTTTCTTTGACACGGATGAATTTAAAGCATGGATCTTAGCATTTAAAGAACTAGAACTTGCTTCAATGGACGAATTAAAAGCACTTAGCAACTTAGAAACAGCCCATCAAAAAATTGCAGCTTCATTTGTTGTTGAAACACTCTTTGAATCAAGATGGTTCTTTAATTTAGCCAACGATGCCTTTACTTCAGAGACAACATTAAACCAATTGGCAGATCTCGCAACGACTCAAGCTCAAAAACTAGCCAATTCTAATTACACCTTTACAGCAGCTGATGTCAGCTTAACAGCCACTAAATATGGTGTTATAGATCCAGTAACAGAAAAGATTAAAGTCAGTGAAATTAAAAACTTCCTTTTAGCAGGAACACGCTTGAACTGGTTAGACCTTGGCTTAGGCGGTGGCCTAAACTTAGCGGGTAACTTGTCTCAAGAATTAATGGCTACTGGCTATGATAGCGAACGTCATATCGATATTATTCTTAATTCAAAAATTGTTTTAGGTTTATTCGATAAAGTTCTTAACTTCGAACATAACAATTATCCAATCGATGAAATCGTCATTGGTTTTGCTAATGAACGTCTCCAAGGTATTGGTGCGTTATCAGGCTTAACACTAGAACCAAGCATTCTCCATTATGATATTCGTGCGTATGATAACAATAACGTTATCCGCAAAGAAGAAATTATTGAGATGGTTGAAGCTGTGACGTATATAGACTTAAGTGGTTCCATTAATGTCGATACCTTCTATCAAATGATTGTCGAAGATACATTTAAAGAACTCTTTGACTCAAAAATTATTCACAGTTGGATTTCAAATGCTTTAAATAACGCTGCAATTCAAAGCTTTGGCGTCGATAAAGCAAATGAACTCCAGTCTTTCATCGTTGTTCCAGCTGACTTCCTTACGATTGATCCAATTTTAATGGACGGCGATCTATTCAAGGTTGATGAAATAGAAAATATTATTATTGCGTTACACGAACTCGGTTTAACAAACAGTCAAAGCTTCAACCAATTGGGTGTTTCCACTTTCACAAACTTACTGGGTCGTAATGTGGATCCAATAACCCACGAAGATGACTTCGATCGTGTGTTAAAAGCTGGTTATGTTTATATTATCTTAGACAGAACCTTAAAATTAAATTCAATCGGCGACTTTGTAGCTGATAAACTTGGTGGCGCAATTGGTGTTCATATCGATCATATTGATACGACTCCATCACCAGCGATGCTCGGCGATCATACCAAACCGCCGATTGAAGTAGGCCGCTTACCAAAACAAGAATTTAGAAACATCTTAATCTCCTTAGATTTACTTGGTGATATCAATGCCATCTCCCTCAATCGTTTTATGGATATGGTTGATCCTTATGAAGATGAAGATGATTTCACTACCTTTATGAACTCTGATTATATTTACACAATTGTTGCCCGCTTACTTGATCATCAAGCATTTGGTGATTACATTGGTGACCAATTAGCAGCTGGTTTCGCAAACGACCCAATTAGCTTAGATATGAGTGTGCCAACCGATGCACAAGGCCAAGCGGGTGTTGAAGAAGATTTAATGAAGAAAACGGAACTCCGTCGTCTCATGATTTCCTTCAAACTTGTTGACTTTGATGGTGGTGCCCAAATGTCAGTTGGCAATATCTTTGGAATGATAGATCGCAACGTCGATCCAATGACCCAAAAAGATGATTACCACCGCTTCTTAGAAAGCATTTATATTCAAGATAAGATGTCTCAACTTTTACTAAGTGAAGCTGTCATTGAAATCATCGCGAATGGTCGCTTTGATCCAGTTGACTTTGTCATGCCAGCTTCAAGTGTTGTCCATGTAGATGGCCGCGATCGTCTTATCCCTCAAGAACTTTACGACCTTCTTTACGGTCTCCACTTATTAGG
>JALNWO010000079.1 GCA_023230825.1 Acholeplasmataceae bacterium | reverse complement strand
TACATCATTTGATTCACTGAAAATTCGAAATAGTCCAGTTGCGGAAAATAAGATGAAGAAAAAGCCCACAATAAAATAAATAATAATAATCTTTGTCGCAAACTTAATCGTCTCCCGCATTCGGTCATACTGTTTCGCTCCATATGAGAAGCCGACAATGGGGACCATTCCTTGGACAATACCAAAACTTGGTAAAAAGACAAAGTTGATAATGCGGTTAATAACTCCATATATAGAAATATAAATGGCAGGTTCATCACCACCGTAGTGGTTAATTAAACGGTAAATAACAATTGCTAAGAAGGCACCCAAAGCATTTCTTAAGAAAGTCGGAAAACCAATAACTAAAATATCTTTAACTGTTTCTTTATCGACTTCAAACCATCTTTTTAAATTAATTTTTAAATATGACGTTGGTCCAATCGAAACAAAGAAAATATAAATGAGGCCAATAAATTGTGCAATCACAGTTGCAATCGCAGCTCCTTTAACGCCCATATCAAACCCAAAAATAAAGATAGGGTCTAAAACGATATTGACACCAGCAGCAATGATTAAAGAATACATCGCGGCTTTAGAGCGTCCTTCTGCTCTTGTTAAGTTATTTAAGACCATGGAAAATGATTGGGGAATGAGGCCAATTAAAATAATTATTAAATAATCTTTAGCATACATCATGTTTTCTGCTGTTGCCCCAAAGAAGATTAATAATTCGTCGATGAATAGAAAACTTAAAAGGGTAAAAATAGCAGCAATTAAGCCATTGATGCGAAGCCCTGTGTTCACAGCACTACTCATCTTATCATAATCTTTACGACCAAATGCGCGGCTAAAAACAGATGCCGAGCCTAAACCCATCATTAAGCCAACAGCCATGACAATTGTTTGGATCGGAAAGGCTAAGGCTAAGCCACCAATTGCAATTTCATTGACACCAATCGCAACAAAAAGTGTATCAACAAAGTTGTATAGTGCGTTAACAGCCATCCCTAAAAATGCTGGAATTGATAACTTAATGAGTAATTTTTTTACGTCATATTCACGTAGCAGTTTTTCATTACTTGAGTCCATAGACACCGTCCTTTTAACAAAAAAATGGTGGAGTTAGACAGGATTGAACTGTCGACCCCTTGCACGTCAAGCAAGTGCTCTCCCGCTGAGCTATAACTCCGACCATATTTACATTATACTAGAAAGTCATTTTATTTCAATCTTTATTTAACAAATTTTTTCCAAGGGCTTAAATAACCACCTTGTACGACCGATACTTCATTTGTTACAAGTAATACTTCTGGTCTTGTTTCATTAATTAATTTTAAAATGACAGAGCGATTTTTACGGTTGGCGAAAATCATTAAAACAACACGATTACTATCTTTACCTCTAGCATCAATTGATGTCACCCCGTGTCCGTGTTCTCGAAGGACTTGACTAATTGCAGTTGCCCCTTCACCATCCGTGACGACGTGGATTAAAATTTTCCCAACAGCCAATCTGTTTTCAATAGCAGATCCAATATAAACACCTAAGGCGAAACCAACACTATAAATGATTCCCTTAATCGGCGCATCACTAATCCCTTGGATGACTGAGCTTGCGACAAAGACCCATAGTAAGATTTCAACTACTGCCAAAAAAGTTCCTTGTTTGCGGAAACCTTTATTAATAAGGATGACTCGCATCGTTCCTAGGGTCACTTCGATGATTTTAGCAATAAAAATGAGAATCGCTTCCCAAAATGTAACGGCTGTAAAAAATTGTGCAATTGTTTCCCAAAACATATTAATTCTCCTTACTATCCATTATATTCTCTTAAAAAAAATCACTTTTGTCAAGTGATTCATTTTATATTTATAATAGAAATGATGTTTTCATTCATTATTCCGAAAACAACACTTTTTTTTGTGTTTTTGCTAGTATTTCTAGCCATTGTTCAAAAAGAGAATCAATTGTGAAAGTTTGCTTTCTCACAAGTTTCATCGAAACTGCTTCTGGTACTTGAAAGGTTGTTTGATTGACATTTAAACCAATGCCAACAATGACATAATTAAGATGTTTGTTAAACGTTTGACTTTCAATTAAAATCCCACAGATTTTCTTGTTGCTCACAAAAATATCGTTGGGCTCTACTTTAACACCTTCAATATCATATTCTTTTAACAACGAAAGGATCGATGCGAAAGTCCATGATTTGATCAGTGGCAATTTATCAATGGGTAAATCTTTCAGTAAAATACTTACCAATAGATTTTCACCATAGCTGGCTTCCCAGTGACGATCGAATTGACCTCTTCCTTGAGTTTGAAAGTGGGTGCGAACAACGGTGCCATGAGGAAAAGAACTAAAATGCTCTTTTAATAAATCGTTACTTGATTGTAAGGTGTCAAACGTTAAAATAGTGAAGTTCATTAACTACCGACCGCAAACGAGATTTCACATTCACAAACAAGTTCTCCATTCACAAAAGCTTTACCGTGACCAAAACCAAAGGCACCTCTTATTTTGTGAATTTCACAATGATAATCAACAGTATCACCAGGAAAAACACTTTTTCTAAATTTCGCATTTTTAATACCCGTAAAAAAAGCTAGTTTTCCTTTAAATTCTGGGTCTGATAGTAAGACAACAGCGCCTACTTGGGCCATCGATTCAATAAGAATTACTCCTGGAACAACTGGTTTTTCAGGAAAATGACCCTTGAAAAAATCGTCGTCATCACGAAATGTTTTTCTTCCAATGCCGTATTCACGAACTCTTAATTCAACCATTTCTTCAATAAAAAGAAAGGGATGACGATGCGGAATAATTTGTTTAATTTCTTCTTGGTTTAGTTTCATAACTCCACCTTCTTAAAGATGAGGGCTGCGTTTTGGCCACCAAAACCAATATTTATGTTCATCGCGTAGTTCATCTCTTTTTTTACATAGTGATTGGGTGTATAGTTTAAATCGCATTCAGGATCGGCCTCAATTAAGTTAATTGTTGGGGGAATAAGTGATGTTTGTAAGGCTTTAACAACTGCTATAGATTCAATTGCACCCGATGCCCCTAGGGCATGTCCGGTCATTGATTTCGTTGAACTGATATTCATTTGATATGCATGTTCATGAAAAACTTTTTTAATTCCCAATGTTTCTAAACGGTCATTTAAAGGAGTTGAAGTCCCATGAGCATTAATATAATCAATATCAGTTGGGTTTAAGTTAGCATCTGCTAAAGCGAGTTCTAAACATTTCGTAATCCCAGCAGCATCTTCATCTGGTGCAGTCATATGAAAAGCGTCTGCAGTCGAACCATAGCCAACAATTTCTCCTAATATTTTCGCACCACGAGAAACAGCGTGTTCGTATGTTTCTAAAATCATTAATCCTGCGCCTTCACCGACAACAAACCCTGCTCTTGTTTTATCAAAGGGGCGTGAGGCTGTATTTGGATCATTAGAAAAATCAAGTGCGCGTAAATTGGCAAAACCACCTACACCAATTTCGGTTATCGGTGCTTCTGAACCGCCAGCAAAAGCAAAGTCTAAATATCCATCACGAATATAACGAAACGCTTCACCAATCGAGTTGGTCGCTGCTGAACAAGCCGTTACAATCGGTAAATTTGGTCCTTTAGCACCATATTTGATCCCAATTTTCGCACCTGGCATATTAATAATCGCATTGGGAATAAAATATGGTGATATCCGTGTTGGTCCTTTTAATACTGATACTTTTGTTTCATCAAAAATCGTATTTAAACCACCAATTCCACTACCTAAAAAAGTCCCAAAGCGAAAAGGATCTAAAGTGCTCATATCTAACCCTGATTGAACAAACGCTTCTTCTGCGGCAACCATTGCTAAGTTTGTAACACGGTCTGATTTTCGTGCTTCTTTTTTATCTAACAATTGTTCAAAATCAAGGTCTTTGACTTCTCCAGCTATTTTAACTCGCCAAGCCGTTGTGTCATGAAGTTTGATAAAATCAATGCCATTTTTACCTTCCACTAACGCTTTAAATGACGATTCAACATCGTTACCGACAGGAGAAACAAGCCCCATCCCTGTAATAACAACACGTCTTTTCATTTTACATCACCATCCCGCCATCAATGATGAGTGTTTGGCCTGTCATATAACTGGCATAATCACTCGCTAAAAACAAAACAACATTCGCAACATCTTCAGCTTGTCCTAAACGTTTTAGGGGAATGTTTGCTAAATACAATTCAACAAATTTCGGATCTAATTGATCGGTCATTTCAGTTTCAATAAAACCTGGACAAATGGCGTTCACTGTTACTTGTCTTGAAGCAAACTCTTTTGCTAGTGATTTTGTTAACCCTAAAATTCCTGCTTTAGATGCACTGTAATTCGATTGTCCCGCGTTACCAATTAAACCAATAATACTAGAAATATTGATGATGCGCCCATGGGGTGATCTTAATAAATGTTTCGCAGCATGTTTCGTCAAACTCCACGTTCCTTTTAAATTGGTTTCAATGACACGGTCAAACTGGTCTTCTTGCATTCTTAAAACAAGCTGATCATGATTAATTCCGGCATTGTTTACTAAAATATCTAATTTACCATATGCTTTAATCGTTTCATCAACTAGATGTTTAGCTTGATCGAACTGCGAAATATCAGCTTGGACAGCAAGCGCCTCGCCACCTTTCGCTTTAATTTCCGCAACCAAAGCTTGAGCTTTTTGTTCACTACTACGATAATTAACGACTACGGTTGCGCCATGCTCAGCGAGCATTAAAGAAATGGTCCGGCCAATTCCAGAAGCTCCTCCTGAGACAATTGCGACTCTACTTTGTAAATCCATGGGTGTTTAACCATCCTTTCACTGTTTCATATTCACTCCATTTATCAAATGACATCACGGTTAGTTCTGGATCAATTCTTTGAATTAAACCGGTGAGAACTTTACCAGGCCCAATTTCTAAGAAATGCGTAAACCCATCTTTTTTCATTTGTAAAATGATATCGATAAATTTGACTGGATGAGTCATTTGTTCGGTTAAGTGTATCAAAAGATCATGTTTTTGGAGCACTTTTGCATTTAAATTCATATATTGTTTATATTTTGGTTGACTTGGTTTTAGTATATCATTGTTTTGAATAAATTGAGAAAATTGTTCTTGAGCTTGATCCATTAGTGATGTGTGAAAAGCACCACTTGTTTTTAAAACAATCACTCGTCTAGCTCCAGCAGTTTTCAGTGCGTCAACGGCTTCTAAAACAAGGGATTCTTCTCCTGAAATGACATATTGTTTCGGTTCATTTTCGTTTGCAATAACCAATATTCCTTTGGTTTGAATAGGAGCAATCACTTCTAAAATCTTTGCTCGATCTAATCCGATAACTGCTGCCATTTTTCCTGGATTTGCTGAAGCAGCTTGTTCCATTACTTCTGCTCGTTTTTGAACCAAACTTAATAACGTCGGTAAAGAAAAGACACCAGATGCATAATAAGCAGTATATTCTCCTAAACTAAAACCAGTCATTCCATTTATTTCTGGATTGAGTTTTAAAATGTGGCGAAGTCCTAACAATGACTTTAACACAATAAGGGGTTGTGTTTTCAATGTTTGTTCAAAGGCATTTTCGCTTTGTAAAGCCTCATTTACATCAAACTCTAAAAGAGAAGAAACTTGTTTAATCCAGTTTTTATCTTCTGGGTTGGCTTCAATGTAATCGATACCCATATTTAAATACTGACTTCCTTGTCCCGAGAAACAAAGGGCTAATTTTTTCATAAAAATCCTCGTTTAAGTTGTTATAATTGCACTACCATAAGTAAACCCACCACCAAAACCGACCATTAAAACCCGTTGGTTTTTAGGTGGATTTGCATCTAAGTACTCAGATAAAGTAATTGGGATACTTGCAGCAGATGTGTTTCCGTAATGTTCAATATTAACAACAAACTTTTCCATCGGAATGTCCATTGCTTTTGAAACAGCTTGAATGATCCGAATGTTTGCTTGATGGGGAATAAAAACATCAATCGCATCTTTTGTTAAGTTCGCATCTTCTAAAATCCGTTCAATACTTCTTTTAATAACATCAACTGCAAATAAGAAAACTTTACGACCATCCATTTCGATGTATTGGCGGACAGTTAATGAATCATCCACATCTGGTTTGGCTGTGTTAAAAAAGTAAGCTTCATGTTTATTAGAGTTACTGGGTTCAATTAATAATGCGCCAGCACCATCACCAAATAAGACACATGTGTTTCGGTCTTCATAGTTCGTGACACTGGTCAATCTTTCTGAGCCAATAATTAAGGCAGAACGAAATTTTTTCGAAGCTAACATTTGCGAGGCAATTTCTAAACCATAAACAAACCCCGTACAAGCAGCATTAATATCAAAACTCATACATTCGTGTTCAATCCCAAGTTTCTTTTGGACTAAATTGGCGGTAGATGGTGTCATTTGATCGCCTGTAATTGTCGCCACAATAATTAAATCAACTTGATCGGGACTAAAGTTGGCTTTATCTAGTGCGGCTTTTGCGGCTAAATAAGCCATCTCACTTGCTGTTTCATGGGTGGCTTTATGTCTGGTGACAATACCTGTTCTTGAAACAATCCATTCGTTGTTGGTATCGACCATCTTTTCTAAATCTTGATTCGTTATTTTATCTTTAGGAAGGTATTTTCCACTAGAAATAATGTTAATCTTCGGTTTGTTCATCTTCTTCGTCTCCTCGCTCTTCATAAACACCGATATCTCTGAACTTTTGGTATCTTTGTTTAAGTAATGTTGTTTTATTCATTTTCAATAAACGATTAAACTGTCTCGTTAAAGCTTTTTTTAAGTTATTTAATCCTACATTAGGTTCTAAATGAAGGCCTTCACCTTCAACAATAATTTCTTCAATAATACCAAACTCAAGTAAATCTTGAGCCGTTATTTTCATCATATTCGCAGCTTGTTCGGCTTTCGTGCTGTCCCGATAAATAATCGATGCGAAGCCTTCGGGAGATAAAATAGAATAAATCGCGTTTTCAAACATACAAACATAATCACCAACACCAACGCCTAAAGCACCACCTGAACCACCTTCGCCTAAAACAACGATAATAATCGGTACCGTTAAATCCATCATTTGTTGTAAGTTATAAGCGATTGCTCGTGCTTGCCCTCTTTCTTCTGCGCCAATTCCTGGATAGGCACCCGGGGTATCAATAATCGATAAAATCGGTCGGTTAAATTTTTCTGCTTGGCGCATCAATCTCAAGGCTTTATGATAACCTTCTGGATGAGGCATCCCAAAATTGTGATAAATTTTTTCTTCTGTTGTTATCCCTTTTTCTTGAGCAATAATCGTTACAGGGGTGGCATTAAATTTTCCAATTCCTCCGATAATAGCTTGATCGTCGCGGTACAATCGATCTCCTTTTAATTCAACAAAATCACTAATGAGGGCGTCAATGACGCCACGTGAAGTCATCCGTTTTGGATGACGTGCAAGTTTTACAATTTCCCATGCTGATTTACTCATGATGCCACCTGCTTCCCTTCATGAAGTTTTAAAAGTTGATGAAGCATTTTTCGCATATCGCGACGGTGAACAATGAGATCGACCTGTCCATGTGATAGTTGAAAAGTATCTGTTTGAAAACCATCAGGTAAATCTTGCATAATCGTTTGTTTAATCACTCT
>JALNWO010000078.1 GCA_023230825.1 Acholeplasmataceae bacterium | reverse complement strand
AGCCGAATTAAGCACAATGGTCCGCTGTTGCAAGAAACATGAACATTGGAAGAAAGAGAGTGAGACAAACATGGCTAGACTAAAAGGGCAAGAATTAATTTCATCCATCACGAAAACTTACATGCGCGATGTTCCTGAATTTGCAGCAGGCGATACCGTCAAGGTATACGTTAAAATTAAAGAGGGTGCGCGGGAACGGATTCAGTTGTTCGAAGGACTTGTTATTAAAAAACATGGCGGCGGCGTATCTGAATCATTTACTGTTCGTAAAATGTCGTATGGAATTGGTGTAGAACGGACTTTCCCCCTTCATTCACCTTCAATCGATCGTATTGAAGTTGCACGTAGAGGTAAAGTAAGACGCGCGAAATTATACTATATCCGCACGTTATCCGCGAAAGCATCAAGAATTAAAGAAAAACGTTAAGTTTTATAAAGAGGCATTGCCTCTTTTTTTTATTTAATCGATTAAAATGACACTTTTGAAAATGAATGAAAATTGTTTCACGTTTTCCTTGCAAGCGCTATCGAATATGATATAATACAGATATCATCATAAAATAAAAATCGAGGTGAATCCATATGGCAAACGCAACTATTTATGACGTTGCAGGAGCAGCTGGAGTTTCCTTAGCAACCGTCTCAAGAGTGTTAAATAATCCAGAAAAAGTAAAAGAAGAAACCCGGTTACGCGTTTTGAAAGTTATTAAAGAGTTAGGCTATCGCCCCAATGTGATTGCTCGTGGTTTAGCGAGCAGACGAACAACGACCGTGGGAATCGTTATTTCTGACGTGACCCGTGCATCTGTTGCAGAAATGCTTGGTGGGATTAGTGATATCGCTTATAACTACAAATATTCCATTAAACTCTTTTCGATTCGGGAAGACATGGATGCTTCAGAAATCTTTAAAGACATTGTCGCTGAACAACTTGATGGCATTTTATACTTAAACGATGAATTGAGTGAAAAAGATGTTGAACAGATGCGATCAGTTTTTACTGATAACCAAATTCCATTTGTCTTGGCCAATGTTGTTTCTGATAATGAAACTGTTCCAATGGTGACGATTGACTACGAAAAAGCAGGTTATGAAATTACGAAAAGCATGATTGATGATCATCGAAAAAACATTTACTTTTTAAGTACCGCGAGACGTTATTCAGTGAATGACCAAAAAGAAGCTGGGTATACTAGAGCGATGGAAGAAGCGGGTCTTGAACCAAAGATCTTCAGAACGAGTGGTGATACCCACGTAAACCGTCAACACTTCGCAACTTTCTTTGAAGATAAAAAGATTGATGCGGCAATTGGTGCCCGGGATTCAATCGCTGTTAGTTTTATGAATATCGCATTAGATAACAATGTCAGGGTGCCTGAAGATTTAGCAGTTGCAGGTTTTCAAAATACCAAATATGCGCTTTTATCACGACCTAACTTGACATCAATTGATATTCCAGTGTATGATATAGGTGCTGTATCGATGCGCTTATTAACGAAGTTAATGAGTTCAAAAAGTGTCGAAAATATTCGCATTGTCTTACCACACTACGTTCAAGTAAGACAATCAACACGAAACAATTCAATCGACTGATGAGATAAACTTAAGTAAATGCTTACAAACCTAATTTAGAGACCTTATGAGGGTGAAACATAAGGAGAAAGTAAGCGTTGAAATACACTTATCGAGGTCTTATGATGAAGGGCTAGATATAATCTAGAACTAAGGTGGTACCGCGGAATTTAAATTCGTCCTTAGATGTGTCTAAGGGCGATTTTTGTATAAAAAGGAGAGAAAGCAAATGACATTATATGATGAATTAATTTGGCGAGGCCTCATTAAAGATGTTAGTGATGAGCAATTAGCTAAGCAACGTTTAAATGATGAAAAAATTAACTTTTATTGTGGTTTTGATCCGACGGGTGAATCATTAACGATTGGCCACTTGGTGCAGATCGTTAGAATGATGTTACTCCAAAAACACGGTCATACACCGATTGTTTTAATTGGTGGTGGAACGGGTTTAATTGGTGATCCAAGAGAAGTTGGTGAACGAAAATTACTGACTGTGATGGAATCATTAAAAAATGCAGATTTAATTAAAAAACAATTAGAACAATATTTTATTCCAAAAAAGACTATTTTTGTTAATAACTATGATTGGATTAAAAACATTGATTTGATTGCCTTTTTAAGAAACTTTGGTAAGCATTTTTCAATTAACTATATGCTTGCGAAAGATACAGTCCAAAGACGATTAGAGGATGGTATTTCTTACACCGAGTTTTCTTATATGCTTTTACAAGCGATTGACTTTCTTCATTTATACCGCCACCATGAATGTTTATTACAGTTTGGTGGTTCGGATCAATGGGGCAATATTACGACAGGCTTAGAGCTCATTCGTAAAATGTCTCCTGAAGGAGAAAAAGCAATTGGTCTTAGCTCACCCCTCTTGTTAAAAGCGGATGGTGAAAAATTTGGTAAAAGTGAGTCTGGTGCGATTTGGCTCGATGAAAATTTAACAACCCCTTATGAAATTTATCAATACTTTTTAAATGTGAGTGATACAGATGTTATTGCCTACTTAAAAGCATTGACGCTTTTAGAAAAAGAAGTGATTATGGATTTAGAAAAAGCAGTTCAAGAACACCCTGAACAACGTCTAGCACAAAAACAACTTGCGACATCTGTGACAAAACTTGTTCATGGTGAACAAAAGATGAATGAAGCAATCCGTGTAACAGAAGCGCTTTTCATGGGTGAATTCGATGATTTAACTGAAAGCGAATGGAAGATGATCGCGAAAGCCGTTGAGACGCACACATATGAGAATGAGATACCTTTAATCGATGCTTTAATCAATACGAAGTTGGCTTCATCAAGGCGAGAAGCTCGAGAGTTCATCCAAAACAACGCCATCAGTGTCAACGATCAAAGGATAACAGACATCGATGCTGTAATGACCAATGCCAAGGCGTATTTTGAAAAATATGTTATGATTAAAAGAGGAAAGAAAAAATATGCGTTAATCGCTTTTAAGTAGGTCTACTATGGATATTGTCTTATATAACCCCCTATCTCGAAATGGGCAAAAAAAACATTTCATTAAAAATATTGTCCGAAAACTCGAAAGACAAGGACAAGAAGTTAAAACAAAAAATATTTTAGAAATTGATAACGTAACGACTTTCGTCGATAGCCTCGATCCGTTTGACCGGATTATTTTAGTCGGCGGTGATGGAACCTTAAACCGTTTGGCAAATAAAATTTATGGAATGAATTATCCGAACCCACTGTATATGTATCAAGCAGGAACGGGTAACGATTTTATGCGAAGTTTAAAAACAAAGGCGAAAATTGTTTTAATTAAACCGTACTTAAATAACTTACCCACTGTTCAATATAACGGTATTAACAGCTATTTTTTAAATGGGGCTGGTGCGGGATTAGATGGTTTAGTTATTTATTTAGTCAACCATTCAGATAAAAAAAGAAGTAAGAAAAACTATTTCAGATATGCTCTTAAAGGTTTTAAGAAAGCGAAAAGACACGCTGTTACGTTGGAATATAACAATAAAAAAGTTCATATTCCTGATGCGTGGATGGTATCAGTTATGAACTCACCATATGCAGGGGGTGGGATGAAGATGGCCCCACAAGCATCACGGCATGAACGATCGTTTGATGTTGTCGTTGTCCGTAAGATTCCTAAGTTTTTACTCACCCTTATTTTCCCAACCATTTATTTAGGATGGCATACACTTTTTAAACGTTACGTTTCCATTTACCGGACAGAAAGCATTAAGGTTTCTTATGAAGCAGACCAGTACATGCAAATCGATGGCGAAGATGTATATCCTATTCGTAGTTTTGAAGTTTCTTATGAGGGCTTTAAAAAAGACGCATCACTTGATGCGTCCTAAGCCCATTTTTTTATAAACTTGAAAGATTTTTCGTCGCGCGACTTGACTTGCGGCTTCTCGACCTTTGTCGAGAACTTCGTCTAAATAAGAACTCTTAATAATTTCTTGATATTTTTCTTGAATCGGAATAAGAGTCTTTTCGACAAGCAAAGCCAAATCATTTTTAAAAGTTTGATACGTACAATTTTGATATTTTTCTTCAATATCAGTGACACTGAGTCCACTTAAAGCGGCATAGATATCGATTAAATTCGTAATGCCCTTTTTTTCTATAGGATCATACTTAATTTTTGTATCAGAATCGGTCACAGCACTTTTAATTTTATTTTTCGCAGCATTGATATCATCAAGAAGAAGAATATAACTCTTGGGATTATCATTTGATTTATCCATCTTTTGGGTTGGGTCTGTTAAAGATTTAATTCGCGCCCCCGTTTTAGGAAAATATCCCTTAGGGACAACAAATGTATCTCCATATTGGTGATTAAAACGTTCTGCGAGTGTTCGTGTTAGTTCTAAATGTTGTTTCTGGTCATCACCAATCGGAACAATATCAGCATCATACAGTAAAATATCAGCAGCCATTAAAGCAGGATACGTAAACAAAGACGTTCTTAATCCTTCAGTTTGTTTTTGTCGTCGATCTTTAAACTGTGTCATTCGTTCCATTTCACCTACATATGCAGTCGATTCCATAATATAACCCAATGTTGCGTGTTCTAAAACTTCTGATTGAACAAACAAATGGACGCGGTCTGGATTAAGACCGCATGCTAAATAAAGCGCGGCGACACTACGAATATTTTTTCTTAAAGCCAGTTTTTCTTGAGGTGTTGTTATCGCGTGTAAATCCGCAATAAAAATGAAAAACTCAGTGTCCGGCAATTCGTTTTGTAAAGCGACAAACTGCTTAAGTGCACCAATATAATTTCCTAATGTTAATTCTCCAGTAGGTTTAATTCCTGAAACCAATCTTTTCATTTTCTAGCCTCCATTTATCTAAAAAAAATAGACCTCCTTATATCTAAGGACGTCAAATAACGCGGTACCACCTTAGTTCTAGATCAATCTAGCCCTCTCATCGTTATAGCCGATCATACTTTTCGCTCCAAGGGCCCATGCGTTCGCCATGTTTATTAGGTTTCCACCTTCCCTAACTCTCTTTAAAACAGCGGATGAACGTTTATCTTCCTCTTCATTGCAGCATTATTATAACATAGAATGAAATGAAGGTTCAAGATAAGTTCTTTGTTTTATGTTATAAAAAAGGAGGTTGCCCCCAAGGACAACCTCTTTTTACTTAAGCTAACGTTTTTTCTAATTCATCAACAAGTTGATTAAAGCGACGAATCACAGCTGTAAACGTTTCTTTTTGAGTTAAATCTGCACCAGCTAGTTTCGCTTGTTCAACTGGATAATCACTACCACCGGATTTTAAGAGATTGATGTATTTTTCCATCGCTCCTGGGACGTTGTTTTTCACATCATCATAAATCTTTAATGAGGCGCTGAAACTGGTTGCGTATTGATAGACATAGAAAGGTGAGTAGAACAGGTGAGGTATGTAAGCCCAAACATATTCTTTACCGTCTTCATTTTCAATATCAAGGTCATAATAATGTTGATAAAGATCAACCATAATTTTTGACAGACTTTGTTCAGTCAGAGGAATCCCTTTTTGAACAAGTTCATTGGCTTTATATTCGTAGGTTGCGAAAAGTGTTTGTCTAAAGAAAGTTGACATGATACCATCGATCGCTTTTTCTAATAAAGCTATTTTTTGGTTTTTAGTTTCAGCATTTTGAACTAAATAGTCTAATAAAATATGTTCGTTAAAGGTTGAAGCAATTTCAGCAACGAAAATGGTGTAACTTGCGGAAGCCATTGGTTGGTTTTCATGTGAGTAAAGCGTATGTGCTGAATGTCCTGCTTCATGAGCCAACGTAAAGAGGCCATCTAAGGTATCGTCATGGTTTAACATAATGTATGGATGGAATCCATATAAGCCAGAAGAATAAGCGCCTGTTCTCTTACCGTCACTTGGATAAGCATCGACATAGCCATCTGCTATCGCTTCTTTTTGATGATTGACAAAATCAGTATCTAAATGTTTAATTGATTCTAAAAAGATTTCTTTAGAACGTTCATAAGAGTATTTTGTATCATCTTTAACTAACGTTAAAAAGCGGTCATAGGTGTGATATACTTCTAAATTTAATGCTTTTTTTCTTAAGGCAAGATATCTTTGAATACTTTCATTGTTCTCATAAGCTGCATCCATTAAGTTTTTATATACATCGATGGGGATGTTGTTATTAAAAAGGGCAGCATCTAAAGCAGAGTCGTAGCCTCTAGACTTATAATGTGAAGCAAGTTGTTGTAAAACAAGGTTATATGTTGCGGCAAATGTGGTTTTATTATCTTTATAACGTTTGAAAACGGCGTTAAAAACTTTGGCGCGATCTTCAGCATCATCTAATCCTTGAATTAAAGCTCGGTAGTTGGCTTGAGTCACCACTTGTTTTGTTCCATCTTTAAAAGTCACTTCTTGATCAATTGCATCGACAATTGCTAAGCCTTGATATAAAGAAGAAGGAACGTTGCGAATCGGACTAAAATTTGCGAGTAAAGCTTCTTGATCATTGGTTAAAACATGTTTTTGGCTGAAAAAGAGTTTTTCCATTTGGAAACGATAGGTTTGTAAAAAATCACTTCGATTTAAGAAATCCATGACTTTTTCTTTTCCTAAAGCAATTAATTCTGGAGAAACAAACGCAGTTTTTTGACTGAGTTGTGCGAACATTAACATCAGTTGTTGATTCTTCGTTGCTTTTTCACGATCTTTTAAGTTTAAGTCGCTTCCTAAATGGATGTATCCATAAAGGCGATAAATAAACTTAGTGATTTCTTCCTGTGTTTGATAAAACGCTAAAAATTGGTCATAATCATGTAGTTTTCCTTTAAATTGATGCAAAACTTCAATTTTCTCCGGAACTAAAGCCAGATCATGCTCCCATGCCGTCATCTCTTGATAAAACGGCGATAAATCCCATTTTGACATTTCATGTACCTCTTTCATATTCTCTCTTTAAATTATAACTGAGATAAGAAAAAAACACAAACGGTAATTGTATGGAAAAATATGTAAAAAAAAGATGAAAATGCTTTCAAATCTTGCATATTGTTTATTTTAATTATATAATAAGATAGCAAGATACACAAAGTGCTATAGGATAAAACCTATGCTCCAGAAGGAGGAAGACAATGATTACGATATATACAACACCGAGTTGTTCGTCATGTCGGAAAGCGAAAAAGTGGCTTGATGATCATAAGATTACTTATGAGGAGAAAAATCTATTCAATCAACGGATCACCGAAGAGGATATCGACAAAATGTTAGCAAATGCTGAAAACGGATTTGACGATATTATTTCGACAAGATCAAAAGTGTTCAAAGAACAAGATCTTGATATCGAAGACATGCGGATCAGTGAACTCAAACAGTTTATTTTAGATAATCCAAGCGTTTTAAAACGACCGATTATTATTGATCACGACAAACTTCAAGTTGGTTATAATGATGAGGAAATCCGCGTTTTTATTCCAAAGAGACTGAGAGAACTCATCATGTGTGTAGACTGCCCACAAGGTGAACACTGTGACTATCAAAGTGCACTTAGACGCTATTTTGATGAGATCAAACAAGAACATTCACATTAATCATTTTCAAGAATAAAAAAAGCCGTT
>JALNWO010000077.1 GCA_023230825.1 Acholeplasmataceae bacterium | reverse complement strand
GGTAGTGGTGTTTTTACAGGAAGTCCTTTTTGAACGATAATTAGATGATTTAATAAGACATCTCGATTGATACTAAAAATCATAACGAAGCTCCTTTTTTTATTTATTTTAAGTCTTTTTGTTGTTGTTGGTCGATGTGGATATGTGGATAAACAAACATAAAGGCTTGGTATTGCAATAATTATACCATAATTCCCACATTTTATAAACATATTAACCACATCGTTTTTGGTTAAATATTTATCTTTTTATTGATTGTTTCGATTGCTAACTTTAAGTTTCGGTCTTGTTTCATTTCATTTTCTATTTTCTCACATGCAGCGAGAATAGTAGAGTGATCGCGGTTACCAAAAAGTTGACCAATTGTCTTATATGGTAAGTTATATTTCGATTTAATAATATACATCGCAATATGTCTCGGTAGAGTGTACTTTAAGTGACGTTTTTTTCCGATTAAATCATCAACAGTAATACCATAAAAATCGCTCACAATGCTTTGGATTAAATCATAGTTGTTTTCACTTAATGAACTGCTCTTTCTCTTTGTCTTTAGGAGTGGTTCTAGCGCTTCATTAACAGATTCTAAGGTTAAATCAATGTTGTTTGTTAAACAGTAGAATAAAACTCGTTTTAAAGCACCTTCAAGCTCACGAATGTTCGTTACAAACGAAGAAGCAATGAACTCTAAAACATCAGAAGGAATTTCATAAACATCAGATGTTTCAGTGGTGAGTTTTCGCTTTAAAATTTCAATACGATGTTCTAAATCAGGTACTTGAATATCAACTGTTAATCCCACTTCAAATCGTGAAGTTAATCGGCTCATAATGTTCTTTAATTCAGATGCAGGTTTATCACTTGTAATGACGATTTGGCGGTTTTGTTGGTATAAAAAGTCAAAGAGTTTAAAAAATTCCATTTGAGTTTTTGTTGCACCACCCATAATTTGGATATCGTCAACAAGTAAGACGTCAAAAGAACGGTATTTTTCGTTGAATTCATCCATTCGATCTTTACGAAGTAAGTTTGTGAAGTCTTCAATAAAGCTATCTGCTTTGACGTATAAAACCTTTTTTTGCGGATCATTATCTAAAATGTAGTTCCCGATGGCTTGCATCAAGTGGGTTTTACCTAAGCCAACATCACCAAAAATATATAAGGGGTTCGCAACAATACCTGGTTGATCGGCTACTTTCATCGCCATTCGAAAGGCAAAGTTATTACTTTTACCAACAACAAAATTGTCGAAGGTATAACTTCGGTTTAAATCTCCAGGACGATACTTAAGATCCAAGTTCTTTTCAGGACTAATCAACGTTTCTTCAGAAATAAGCTCTGACTCTGTTACAAAGTTAAAACGAATCGGTTCTTGACGATACTTTTGTGACAACTCATTAATCTTGCCTACATAAAAGCGATTGATCCGATTTTTAATAAATTCATTGGGAACGAGAATATAAACTTGGTCCTTTGTATACTTATGAACTTTTTTAAGGGGTTCGAAAACATCAGTGTAGAGTTCCTCAGAGTAAATTGTCTCTAAATCACTGTGGATTTTCTGCCAAAGCTGGTCATATTCATTCATATGCGATACCTCTTTTAAGATGTAACTTTATCATATCATATTAAAAAAACAATGAAAGATAAAGTTACCCACAATATTTGTGGATAATTATTTCAAAGTTATTTCGAAAATCTTAAATTTGTGGAAAACTATATGAGTTTAACACCCTAACAAAGCCAAATATTTGAGTTATCCTTTTTTCCACAATGTGTGTCAAATGTGAAAAAGTTATCCACATTCTCTTTTTTTCCTCATCCCTTTTTTATAACATAAATCAAATTTCCAAGGAACTTTTTTTAAAACGTGATTTATAGTTGACAAAGAGAAATACTTTTTATATAATAAAAAAGCATGGTTTCGCAAGAAAGGTGGTTTTATTTGTGAAAAGAACGTATCAACCGAGTAACAGAAAACGACAAAGAACGCATGGATTTAGAGCACGTATGGCGACCGTAAGTGGGAGAAAAGTCTTAAAACGTCGTCGCGCTAAAGGCCGCGTCAGATTATCCGTATAAATTGATTATTTTAAAATACCTGGACGACTCGATTAAAATAATGACTTTCTTTATTTTACGAGACGTCTATTTTTTTAGACAAAAATGAAAAAAAGATATCGCATTAAGAAAAATAGCGAAATCGATGCGATCTATCAAAAGAAAAAAGTGGCTCATTCACAACATTTTGGTTTGTATCATGATGTGGATCCTAAGGCGCAACACTTTCGTTTTGCCATCTCTATTGGAAAAAAGTATGGCAACGCTGTTGAAAGAAATTTATTAAAAAGGCGCGTCCGCATGATTATTCATGATTTTAAAATACACATCCACCCACAAGCTCTTGTGTTGTTAGTTGTTAGACCACAAGCGAAAAGACTTTCTTTTCAAGCAATGAAAGACGAAATTTCGTTATTGCTACACAAATTAAAATTAATGGAGTTAAATTATGAGCAAACATTATAAGCAATTATTATTTATCGTCATGATCTTTTTCTTAGTGTTTACCCTCGCTGCTTGCCGCAAGCAACCTAATGTAGGCTTGTTGGTGGTGAATAGTCCGTATGGCCAAGCAGGGGAAAAACTCGTTTACGATTATGACCAAAGAAACAGCATCGATGCCCACCGCAATGAAGATCTCACATATTGGGAACTTTTGGATTCAGGTGTGGTACCTAAAGATGCAGTCGTATATGAAGGTAACCTACCTTCTAATCCAGTCCCAACTGAGATTGGGCCTGAAGGTGGTATTCAAACATATTTCATTATGGTAGACGGTAAAGAAATTAGTTTTAGTATTTATATTAAACCAGAAGTAGACATCGTCGACGATGAAATTGTTATGATTGCCTTCCGTTTTCCAGTTAACAGTGTTTTATACCAACAAGGACAACGCTTTAAACCCGAAGGAATTGAAGCTTATGCCGTTCAAAAAGACGGAAACATTGTCGAAATTCATAACGAACTAAGTGAAACTGCGTTCGCTGCTTTATTCGATGATGGTAATTACGATCCAGTTGGATCGAGTGGCTTTAAAAACCAAATTTCATATGGTGTTTCTTTCACATATGAAGGTTTTACGAAAGAATTTGAAGTATATGTTGCCGGTGGCGAAAGACCTGTTAGTACTAAAGATGCAAAATTCTTTGATTATATTCTTGTTATTCCGATTGCATTCTTAACACAACTTTTTGCAAGTTGGTTTGGTTTTAGCTTTGCTGTTGGTATTTTATTAACAACAATTGTCGTTCGGACATTGGCGTGGCCCATTTACGCGAAGACAAATGATATGTCATTAAAAATGAATATCGCTCAACCTGAATTACAGCGAGTTCAACAAAAATATGCCCACCGGAAAGATCCACAATCGCAGCAAATGATGCAGATGGAAACGATTGCAATTTACAAAAAACATGGAATTAACATTTTAGGATGCCTCATGCCTCTCTTGCAAATGCCAATCTTTATCGCAATGTATAACGTTGTTCGAAGAATTTCACTTGAAGGTGGTATGTACGCGGATCAAGTAAGAAACACCATTTTCTTAGGAATTGATTTATCAAAAGGAAATGATGGACTTATCGGAATGATTTTAGCTGGGATCGTTGGCGTCACGATGTTTTTACTCCAAAGAATTTCCCAGAAAAAACCAAGCTATGTTAAAAACACTTACAAACATAATCAAAATCCACAAGCAGAACAAACTGAAAAAACAATGAAATATGTCAGTTATTTCATGGTGATTATGATGGTTGTGTTTTCATACCAAAGCAATGCCTTAGCTTTATATTGGGTTTTTGGTAACATTTACTCTTTAGGACAAACAATCTTCAACCG
The DNA here is from genome assembly GCA_023230825.1 of Acholeplasmataceae bacterium. Taxonomy (GTDB): domain Bacteria; phylum Bacillota_I; class Bacilli_A; order Acholeplasmatales; family Acholeplasmataceae; genus Mariniplasma. Next base: position 3,897 of record JALNWO010000077.1, on the reverse strand, counting down.
TAAACTCAATGAGAAAAAGCATGAACGTCTTAGACAACAACAATTAATGGGGTGATTAGATGTTAAAAATTGTCGAATTTGAAGCCAAATCTTTACAAGAAGCCGAACGGCTTGCGGTTGAAGCGCTACGCATTCAACTCGATAAGATTAAGCTCACAGTAGTTAAAGAGAAAAAAGGACTCTTAGGCATCGGTTCAACCAATGTGTATGAAGCGACACCCAATGTCAATTTAGCTCTTGAAGGAAAAATGTTTTTAGAAGAAATATTACAGACAATGGGAATTACAACAAGAATGGAAGTGCGAACATTAGAAGAAGGTAAAGAAATTCACTACAGTATTGAAAGTGATGAAAATGCTTTATTAATTGGTCGCGAAGGAAGAACGCTCATTGCCCTTCAGTTTTTATTAAGAAATTATTTAAACACATTTGTGAGTGAGTATATTATCGTCTCTTTAGACATTGGCCAATATCATGAGAATCGCCGGCGTCAATTAGAAATCTTGGCGACAAAAACAGCGAAAGAGGTAGCCCACACTAAAATTGCTGTGAAGCTCGATCCAATGAACTCTTTTGACCGGAGAATTATTCACACGAAACTCGCTGATTGGCGCGATGTTATTACCGAATCAGAAGGCGAAGGCGACGATCGCGCTCTCATCATTAAACCAAGACCATAGACGAAACAGGACTTAATCATTTGTTAAGTCCTTTTTTATCAAAAAAATCTATGTTATAATCAGTTTAGTTTAATGAGGGATATGTCTATGAAAACTCAAAAGAAAAAGAAAATGAAAAAACTTCAAAAGCCGTGGAAAAGACGTTTAAAAAATACATTTAAAAAAGTCGGTTTACTGCTTATTGCAGCCATCATATTCACTTTAGGTAAAGCGGTAACCAAAGACCTTTTAGTTAAAAAAGAGGTTCGTGATTTCAAAGCTCGAGCTGTATTTGAATATGAGGAGAACTTTGAGTATGCACCTGGCGTTTTTCAACTCCGAAAATATTACAAGGTTTCACGTGAAACATCTGCGGAAATCAATGATTCTAGGTCTGCTTTTTATGATGAAACAAGGAAGTTTATCGGGCAAACAGGCGATATCTTAGCCACCCAACAATCCCCCTTCCCTCAAGTTCCAGTAATACACCAATTCATTACTTATTATTTTGGTGGGCATGCAGCAATTAAATCGAGTGATAACCGCTTTTATGAGGCTGCTGGATACCCTGGACCTGGTGATAATATTTTAGACGCCATCTTCCATGATGGCAGTCAGCCGCACGATTTAACGATGACAGCTTCTAAGTCGGGGACGAACTATTGGTTAAACCCAAGTTATCGCCGTGAAGGTTCTGCTGAGTATCAATATTATGGGAGCTATTATCGGCCTAAATTTATTGGTCTTAGAGTAAAAAATGTGACAGAAGATCAAATCAATGGGGCGGTTGCCTATGCCAAAGCTCAAGTTGATAACGACAGTTTATACAACTTTCTCTATTTTTTAGACATGAAATATAAATTTTATTGTACCGACTTAGTTTCAAGAGCTTATCAAGATGTGATGCTTGAACCAGGCGCACAACGAAACTACGCACAGTCGTTAAATGATGATGGTTTTATTACATCAGTAAATGATATGGTTTTAAGTAAAGATACTTACATTTTCACCTATGTTGAAGTAATTGACGATGTGGTTCATCTTTACTATTTAGAAGATGTCATTTAAAAGCGTCACGCTTAAATTGACAAAAAGATGGCATCCTTATATAATAAAGAAGAAATCGATGACGAGACCGTCGTTATAGATAATGTTTCAAAGCGAGTTGGGTTTGGTGGAAGCCAACAAACAGCTATAACGAATAACACTCTGAGAGATAGAAGAAATCGAAAGAGAGTAGACCTATTCGTACACCTTGCGTTAAAAGGTTAAAGGGCTAGATGATGACATCTAGAACTAAGGTGGTACCGCGTAATGTTTACGTCCTTAGAGCACTCTAAGGGCGTTTTATTTTTAGATAAGAGGTGGAAAGAATGAAAGTAACAATGAAAGAAATTTTTAGAAATCAAGCAAAGTATGATCAACAAATGGTGACTTTGCAAGGATGGATTCGAAATAATCGTGACCAAAAAGCGTTTGGGTTTATTAATTTTCATGATGGAACCTTTTTTGAAGGAATTCAAGTGGTGTATGAAGCAGAGGGCATCACTAATTTTAAAGAAGTCCAAAAGATGCGTGTTGGCAGCAGTATCGAAGTTCAAGGGGTCTTGGTGTTAACACCACAAATGAAACAACCCTTTGAGATTAAAGCAACATCAATTACATTATTAGGGGATTCACCAGAAAATTATCCAATTCAACCGAAACGACATTCACGTGAGTTTTTAAGAGAGGTGGCGCATTTAAGACCACGAACGAACTTATTTCACGCTGTCTTTAGATTGCGTAGTGTCGCGGCTTTTGCGATTCACGAGTTTTTTCAAAATCAAGGCTTTGTTTACACTCATTCACCAATCATTACTGCGAATGATGGTGAAGGGGCTGGAGAGATGTTTCATGTCACAGCCTTTGATTTAAATAAAGTGCCGGAAGACGCAGAGGGTCAAGTCGATTACCATAAAGACTTCTTTGGCAAACAAACGTATTTAACAGTAACAGGGCAACTTCAAGCAGAAGCTTATGCACTCGCCTTTAGGGATGTTTATACTTTTGGACCCACTTTTAGAGCTGAAAAATCAAACACTCAAAGACATGCTTCAGAGTTTTGGATGATTGAACCTGAAATGGCATTTGCGGATTTAAATGATGTGATGAATAATGCTGAAGCCATGGTTAAATATGTCATTCAAGCGGTTTACGATAAACTACCTGAAGAAATGGCTTTTTTCAACCAATTTGTGGAAAAAGGCTTAGAAGAAAAGCTTAAAAACGTCTTAAATAAACCGTTTAAACGAATCACACATTATGAAGCAATTGAGATCTTAAAAGCAGCGAACCACCAGTTTGAAGTTCAACCAGAACACGGCAAAGATATCGGAACAGAACACGAAAGATATTTAACTGAGAAACACTTTGATTGTCCTGTGTTTGTTACCGATTGGCCGAAAGATATTAAAGCCTTTTATATGCGTTTAAATGAAGACGGTAAAACAGTTGCTGCAATGGATCTTCTCGTTCCTGGTTCGGGGGAATTAATCGGCGGATCACAGCGTGAAGAACGGCTTGACTATTTAGAAAAACGGATGGAAGAAATGCATGTTCCCAAAGCTGATTTGTCTTGGTATTTAGAATTGCGTAAATACGGCGGATGTGTTCATTCAGGTTATGGACTTGGGTTTGAACGCCTCATTATGTACTTAAGTGGTGTTGAAAATATTCGAGATGTTATCCCGTTTCCTAGAACACCTAAAAACTGTGAATTTTAAAACCTCGTATCCGCGAGGTTTTTCTTTCTAAAGAAGGGAAAAAGGCATAAATTCAGTTGACTTTTATAGGTATAAATCATATAATCAAATTACCTTTTATATAGAGAGACATTTTATATTTTTTACTAACTTGAAGGATTTAAATTTGTTCAGTGCTTGTCGTTGTATTTTTTTGGTTATTATTATATAATAAAAAATAAAGAGGTATAAGGAATGGGCCGTCAAGAAAAACTAATTACATCCCAATTTAGCCGAATTATCATTTTATTTTTTTCAGTGTGTTAAATGTGGTTTATAGGTGCTTTTTTCGATTGCGAAATAGTACCTTTATTTTATCTAATATTAAGACAAAAAAATCATTAAGGAGCGAATGCTGTGAATAATTTCGACACAAACGATTCAGGTTTATCAATTCGTCTTGAAAACCTAACCAAAATTTTTACGGATAAGAGAGGAAATGAAACACTGGCAGT
>JALNWO010000076.1 GCA_023230825.1 Acholeplasmataceae bacterium | reverse complement strand
TCATCATCTTCAATTTCTCCATTTTTACAGGCAGTCAGTCCGATTCCCAGCATAATAAACATCGTTAAGATAAATATTCTCATAGTTAACTCCTTTATCGACATGATACCGTTTACATTTTCAGTCTATAATTTTAATCGTTTGAAGTCAATAAATGTTTGAACTGTTGACAAACAATCATAATCGCTGTATAATTCAATCAAACCCAATCAAAAGAGGTAGATTTATGATTTCTAACAGTCGACATCAAAAAATTTTTGACATCATCCAAAAAGAACACTCTGTTTCTACAAAAGAACTCGTTTCTGTCTTATACGCAAGTGAGGCGACGATTCGTCGCGATTTGTCATATATGGAACAAAAAGGACTGCTAAAACGAGTCCATGGTGGGGCAATTTTAATAAAATCCTCAACGCTTGAGGAATCTTCTTTAGTACGTGAACAAACACTCATTAAAGAAAAACGCCGGATTGCTATAAAAGCGTTAGAATTCATTCAAAATGGAAACACCATTTTTATTGACCCCAGTACCACAGCAGCTCAAATCATTCCTTTTTTAAGTCAATTTAAAGAACTCTCGATTATAACAAACGGCATTCATACTTCTTTAATGCTCATTAAATACACGAGTTTTGATATTACCTTAACCAATGGTCGCGTAAATTACGCAACGAGTTCGACAACAGGATCAGATACCGTCGATTATATTAGACAATTTAATGCTAACGTCTTCTTGTTTTCTAGTGCGGGTATTTCTATAAAAAATGGGGTAACCGAGGTGAACCTTGAACAAATGCGAGCCAAACAAGCGATGATGGAAAAGTCAGCACGTCATATTTTATTAATCGATCATACAAAATTCGATAAAATTTTCTTCTCTCATTCTTGTAACTTCTCGGCATTAGACGTCGTCATTACTGACAAGATGCCAGATGAAAATTATGTCAAAGCTTTTGAAGCAAACGGAGTTGAGCTCATCGTTGCTTAACCAACCCAAAAAGTGCACCTTCATCTATTTTTTTACCATGTCAAGTGTATCATAATCAGAAGATGAATGCACATAATACAATTAAGGAATTTTTATTTAAAAAAAGCGATAAAGATGAAATCCATCCTTACCGCTTTTTATGATTTAATTCTCAATCATTTCTTGAATATATGAACCTTGATAATACCTGCTTCTACCTATGAAAACAATGTCGGGAGTGACACCATATTCGACACTATGGTATACACCTTCCGCATCTTTTGTCGAAATGACGTTGTTCGAACTCATAAAGAGTACAGACCCTGTTGGTAAAATGACACTTGTAATCGATGAGGCTCCACCACCACTTTTTGTGCCAATGATTGTTGCGATGCCAAGTTCTTGGGCAGTGGCAGCCATGAGGTTCGCGGCACTAAAAGTAACACCTGAGGTCATAATATACCATTCATAAGGATAAGCAACATATTCACTAAAGATTTCATAAGTCACAGTCGATCCATCGGTTGGGTTTTGGCTATGATATAAAATTGTCTCATCGGTCATATAACCAAGCGTGCGCCAGACGGCACCCACGTTACCTCCACCATTTGAGGTTAGATCAACAATGATATTTTCAATGTTTGGATAGGCAATCTTACCCGCTTCAATCGCATCTTTAAATTCATCCGGTGTATCAACTGTAAAACTATCAATTGGAACAATCAGTGTCTTCTCATCAGGGGTTACCCAAAACTGTGGCTTCGTCCCTCCAAAGGCTCCATTGATTAAATTTCTTATATTAGATGAATCATCGTAGTAAGCTTGCGTTCTTGACCCGAGTTCACTCATACTTGTTAAAACTATTTTCGGACCACGAAGATAAAAGCCCGAGGTAATATGGTATGTATGTAAATCATCAAGGCCATAGGTTAATCTAAAGATTGAACGATAATGTTGGGTTGTTGTCCCGGTTAGCATATCATCTTTATATTGTCCAAAGACTTCATAAAATGAATCTTCTTCAAATGCATATTTTAATCCGTAAAAATAATCAAATGCGAGCGCTAAATAGTTGTAAGTGAACTTGCTTAGTTCTTTAGGAATCGGTTGCCCCTTTAGGGAACTATCTGTGAGTTGATCTAATAAATCATCATCACCAGAAAGTAATTGATATGAGTCAACACCATAAAGCTTATCGCCGTTAAAATAAACATCATAATAAACTGAACTTAAAAACATTAAATTTGCTAGATAAACTGGCATTAAATGTTGGTTCTCATTTTCGCCGTCGTGTAAAATTAAATACATATCATAATTATTGAAATTAATTGATATACCGGTTCCTTCTTCTTCAAAGGTTTCGCCAAAGGATAAACCTTCACCAAAATCAGTTTCTGTTTGCGCAGCTAAAGAATCAATAAAATCAAAACTTTCTGAGTAATAAGTGTTTGTGTTAAAATCGAAAATGGCTTCATAGACGTTTTTCTCAGCGATAACTCCTTCTTGACTGTATTCATGTATCGATTGAACAGTAACAACTCCCGGAACATGTTCATGAACTTCCATATAGTAAACGGCCATGTATAATTCACCATCATCACCGGTTATTTCTCGAGGTTCATCGATAACAGATTCGATGGCTCCATCTAAAAAGGTAATAAAGGTAAGCAAATCAACATAAGGAAGTTTTTCATTGTTAAAGAAATACATCATCATTCGCCCATTTTTAACGGTGTATTCAGTTGCTAAATTCGTAAAGGGATAGTTGGTTTGTGAGGTTAAAGTAAGTGTGTCTTTTGCAGGAATTAAAATTTCAAATATAATCGATTTTGTCTCACTGTTTAATGTCGCAACCAATTCTAAAGCGACAATGACATCTTCTTCCCCATAACTTGGTTGCGTAATCTCACCGGTATCGGGATTTAAATAATCGGTGTCCCTCGTTAACCAAGTAAAACTGGATCCATTTTCGCCTGTAGAAGGTAATATGATGTCTTCTACGGTTATCTCAGGGATACTAATTTCAGCGATATCTTCGTCTAGTTTCACATCATCCGCAATGTCCCATTTAGCAAAGAGAGTTATATCCTCTGTAATTAAGGTAGTAAAACTAAACGCGGTTTCTTCACCTTCTAAATGCCAATATAAAAATTGAAACCCATCCCTTGTGGGCTCATTTGGTTCAATAGCTAATTCGTTCTCCTCAATTGTTTGTGGGGCTACAGCCGTCCCTTCTTGAGTATCAAAAGTCACGGTATATGTCATTGGATCTAATATTTCTTCTTCACAAGAGGCGACAATTAACCCAACAAAGATGAGACCTATCAAGATGAAAAGCCTTTTAATTGATTGTTTTTTCATTTTTTATCCCTCGATTTATCTTTTAATTCATTTTAACTGATTTTAGCGAAATGTCAACCAAAGTTTGACGAACCATTTCGTAAATGTGCATATCTTTTTAAAAAAGTTTGGGTACGTTCACTTTGAGGACGATTAAATAAATTGTTAGGTGTTCCACTTTCAACAATAACACCTTGATCCATAAAAATGACACGATCTGCAACATCACGAGCAAAATCCATTTCGTGGGTGACAATGACCATCGTCATCCCCTCATTTGCAAGTTGGCGAATAACAGCCAATACTTCACCTACCATTTCTGGATCTAATGCAGATGTTGGTTCATCAAATAACATAATTTTTGGTTGCATACAAAGTGCTCTAGCTATAGCAACTCTTTGTTTCTGGCCACCAGAAAGTTTCGTTACCGGTGTTTGAGCAAAACCTAACATGCCTACTTTTTCAAGGAGTGCTTGTGCTTCCATTAGAGCAACTTCTTTTGTTTTTCTTAATAACAACATAGGCGCCATCATACAGTTTTCGATAACAGATTTATGATTAAACAAGTTAAACGATTGAAAAACCATCCCCATCTGTCGTCTAAGAAGATTTAAATCTGCCGATGGATCCATTAAGTCTTGATCTAAAAAACGAATCTGACCTTGGTCTGGTTCAATAAGTAAATTTAAGCAGCGTAAAAGTGTCGTCTTACCCGATCCTGATGAACCAATAATCGCCACGACTTCTTTCTCGTGGACATCTAAACTGACACCATTTAAAACGATATGATTGTCAAAGTGCTTATGTAAATTACGAACTTCTAAAATGACATTAGACAAAATTCTCACCTTCTTTCGGCGTTCTTGTCTCAAGGTGGTGAACCAATTTTGCAGTCACCATTGTTAAAATTAAATAAATCACTGCAGCGATAAAAAATCCTTCAACAACGCGATAATTGGCAGATGTTGCGGATTGAGTTGATTTAAATAAATCAAAGACGCCAATCACACTTAAAACAGCTGTATCTTTTAAATTAACAATAAACTCATTGCCAATGGCTGGTAAAGAGTGACGAATGGCTTGAGGTAAGACAATTCGATACATTCCTTGTCGTTCAGAAAAACCCAACGAACGAGCCGCCTCCATTTGGCCAACATCAATACCGTTAATCCCACTACGAATGACTTCAGCAATATACGCAGCTGTATTTAGGGTTACAACAATTAAACCTGCTGCAAGTGGATTCCACCAAGACATTCTTAAGGGTGCCAAACCATAATAAAAAATCATTGCTTGAACAATCATTGGGGTTCCGCGAAAAACAGTAATATATGTTTTCGCGAAACCAATCCCAATTTTCTTGATAGCTACTAAATACCAAGCATCTCGTTTATAGTCAATCGATTGTTGGCGCAGTGTTGTTAAAAATAATGAAATAACAAAGCCACCTAGCGTACCAACAATCGATAATAATAATGTAATCAAAATGCCCCGGATAAAAAAGGAATGATACGTTTGGATTAAATACCACAACGTACCCAAAAAATCACTTTTAGGCGGCAAAATTTGGACAATCATTCTTCTTCTGGTTGACGATTTAAAGCAGCTGACATCATGTTATTTCTCTCCTCTGGAGAAATGGTAGCTAATATGCGATTAACGGCATTGAGTAAGTTTACGTCTTCTTGACGGAAAGCCACCGAAACAATAATTTCTAAGTCTGATACTGTAAAGCCATTGCCTTCAGCAAATTGAATAATAGTAAACTGACGGTTGGTTTGAACAATCCCCATCGCTACAGGCATCTCCGCAACAAACGCATCGGTTGTGCTAAATTGTAAGGCATTGACTAAATGAGCATAACTACCTAATGATGTTTGATGAATCACACCATCGATTTGATCAATTAAATCCTCTTGAAGCGTCCCCATTTGAGCAACAACACGGGCCCCAGAAAAATCACTTAAAGAGGTTGCAGATGCATAATTCCCATCGGTACGCACAACCATCACTTGTTCAGAACGGAAATACTCTTGGCTAAAAGCCACTGTTTCAGCACGAACAGGTGTTGGACTCATCCCCGCAACAATCATATCAATCTCGCCTGCTAATAAAGCGGCAATTAATCCTTCCCAACTATACGCTTTAATAACCAAATCTAAGCCTAAGCCTTCAGCGATCCTAGATGCCATTACAACATCATAGCCATCTGCGTAAAAACCACTTTGACCACTTAGTGGTACAGTAAAATCATTGGTCGTTGGTGTAGACCAATTAAAGGGTGCGTAATCCGCCTCCATCCCAACAACAAACCGGGTTTCATTTTCTAAATCAAATTGCGCATCAGATTGACATGCATTCAAAATTAAACCCGTCAAAACTAAAACCAAAAGAATGATGGTTTTTTTCATACTCTCTTCCTCTTTTCTTTGTTTTTTAACAAAAAAAGCATCCGAGAGGACACCTTAACTGAAAATAACTGTTTTCGCTAAGCGCCTCTACTCATCGTAGGAGTGTTATAAGTTTTTCTTATAACCCCATGAACGTTCCATGCCTGAAAGTCCATTCGGCGATGGTTGCCTTTCTACTTCTTCATTGTCTGCCGACTCCAAAGTATACTTTTCTACATCGCTACCTCTATTGCTTTTTAATTGTATGTGCCTATTGTAACATATCTTTTACAGAGTGCAAGGAAATGGCTTCGTTTTCGGTTTAGTAAACGTTTTCCTTAGTTTTTAAAACATAAAAGATGACCAACAAGATTGTAACAATTGTGCTATAATATCTTTAAGGAGGGTGCATAATGGAATATCGAAAAAAACAACGTCTCTACTTTATTATCTTATTAGTCAATCTCTTTCTTGTGATCGGTGTATCGGTTGCGATCTTTTTCATTTCTAAACTTGGCTCAACTGTGTGGCTCGTCTTTGTAGGTTTAATGGTTTACTTAGCATTTTCATCACTCTTTATTAATAGTTATCTTTATTTTTATCAATTAAAACATCAATTTTATACATTAAGAGTCAATGCGAAAGCGCCCATTCCTATCCAAACTGACCCCCTCGGTAAAAGTTTTACTTTAAAGCGTGACAAAGAAGGCTATAAAGATTTAAAAAGTTATGGTAACTTCTATCTTCAACATCGCTATATCAATGATAAATCCAGTCGGTTTCACCGCATGGGTGCCTTAGAGGTCATTGTCTATATTACCAATCCGAAACTCGCTTTTGACCATCCATCAGTTATTGAAAAAATCAATCTAATTGAAGATGACATCACTCGGCAAAGACAATTTATTCATCGCTATTATATTTATGCAATTAAAGAAACTGATGCATTAACTGATGAACAAAAAAGTGAAGCAAACATGGTTCAATTTAGCAGTGCTAAAAAACGACATTTGACATCGATTAATCTCTATTACATTAAACCAGAACAACAGGCTTACTTCCTTCACAGTGATACTTACGCCCCCAATGCATATTATCAATATGCTGTTTCACAAATTCAATCTTGGCTCAAATAAAAAGATGTTAGTAGACGTTTAAAAACGACTAACATCTTTTTTATCTGTTATATTGCAAAGATTGTTTATAATATACTATCTTTTATTTTTTTTATTTTCATCTTTCCTTGTATAAGTTATCCTCAAAAATTTTAGAGCCAAATAATTCTGAAACATCAATTGGACCATCTGTAGTTAATACGATGTTTTGATATTTATATACATAATAAGAGTGGCACATTGGGGCAGCATTATTTTTTTCATAATTAAAGACAATCTCTGCATCGATATCACTTGATGTTTCATAAATAATTCCACCACGAAACATATCTGGAAAGCCAACATATCTTAGGAAAAAATGGACGTTTTTGTACGATACTTGCTGATATATTTGTTGATATTCTCCATCTATCTCTTCAAAATAGAAGTACATTTCATTTTCAAAATAAGCAAGCGTTTCATCATAAGTCATTTCATTATATAAATAATAAGAAATTGAAACCCGTTGGTGTCTGAGTTCTTCAAGGAAAGGATGTAAGCCGCCCAAAAAATGATAATCGTATTGATAATTATGGTCAAACTCCTGATCTTTGAAAACTTCTGGGAAGTCACTATCAACTGCATGGTTCATCTTTAATACGTAATAACTAATTCGATAAACAAACCAAGTCCCTAAAGCATCGTATGATTCATCACTAAATTGATCGAACAATTTTGCGGCACTTTCTAAATTAGATAACTCATACATATATCCTAATTCTGTTTCATTCTCGTCAAAAATTGTATAGTAATCAGTTAAAATGATATTTTCTTCTGCAAGAGTTTGACGTAAATGGGTTCGTGCCTCTTCATAATTACCATCTTCGGGCATGCCTAAAACAACTTGGTAGTTTTGATCATTTAATGCAGACTGAAGGCTGTATGGTTTGTTATTCGTTAAATCACAGGATGTCATTGATGTAAGAAAAAGAAAAAGTATCAGCATTTTTTTCATAAAATTCTCCCCTTTTATTCATATAAACAACGCATTGAAGATTGGCTTAATTATATAACTTATATAATTGCTTGTCAATCTTTTTTTATTATCTGAACTTGTTTAGTGACAACGAAATGCGTTGCTTACGCATTGAAGATTGGCTTAATTAT
>JALNWO010000075.1 GCA_023230825.1 Acholeplasmataceae bacterium | reverse complement strand
TTAAAGATACATGAACTCTCAGAAAACGTTTCAATTCCAATATGGTTCAATTAAGAGTTTCCATTGTTCAAGGTCTTCGGCAGCTTGTTCAGCGTTTCAATTCCAATATGGTTCAATTAAGAGAAGAGTAAAGTTAATACAGCCTATCAAATTTATATTGTTTCAATTCCAATATGGTTCAATTAAGAGAAGTATAGGCTACTCCGCACATCAATACGATTGCGAGTTTCAATTCCAATATGGTTCAATTAAGAGAATAAAAGACAATACTCTTATAAAGGTAAAAAAGCAGTTTCAATTCCAATATGGTTCAATTAAGAGATTGTAACCGAGAAATGGAACACCTGTTTTTTCAGGGTTTCAATTCCAAATAGTGCGATTGAGAGCATATCACACATACCTGTGAAATACTCCGCCCCCGCGTTTCAATTCCAAATAGTGCGTTTAAGAGTTGATGGTGACAGAACTTAGTGGTGGCTGAGCTTAGTGGTGGCTGAGCTTAGTCGAAGCCACCACTTTGTTTCAATTCCAAATAGTGCGATTGAGAGAGAAAATTTTATTAGAGAATTTCAAAATAAAGTTAATGTTTCAATTCCAAATGGAACGATTGAGAGTTTACAAAAGTAAAATAAATTTAGAAATAAACAAAAGTTTCTTTTCTAACTAGTAGATTAAGAGAAGAAAGAGATTTTTTTGGTTTTATGCAAGATGTTAGTTTCGATCCCAATTAATGTGATCAAGAGGAGGTAGGGTTCATCCCTGCCTCTTTTTAAAAGAATGTTTCAATTCCAAATAGTGCGATTGAGAGATATCTGATCCCTATCTTAGGGAGTGAATTATACAAGTTTCAATTCCAAATAGTGCGATTGAGAGCCAGGACTTTCAAATATTCATTACATTTCTGGTTGTTTCAATTCCAAATAGTGCGATTGAGAGCGAAATCGCAAGTAAAATTCCTTGAAAACTCTAAAGGGTTTCAATTCCAAATAGTGCGATTAAGAGCACGTGATTACAGGTAATTACGTAGGGCAGGGCAAGTTTCAATTCCAAATAGTGCGATTGAGAGATAATATCCCGGCTAAAACCCAAAAGCCGTAAATTGTTTCAATTCCAAATAGTGCGATTGAGAGTTTGCTTAAAATAAAAGACGAATTAGTTATGATCGGGTTTCAATTCCAAATAGTGCGATTGAGAGTCAGTTAACACCGTGATTTCTTCTGCCGAGCCCGAGTTTCAATTCCAAATAGTGCGATTGAGAGTATAATAAATTAATAATTCTAAAAACTAAAAAATCAGTTTCAATTCCAAATAGTGCGATTGAGAGTCAGCTATTATTTCTTTTGCTCTCTCCAGATGCCTTGCGTTTCAATTCCAAATAGTGCGATTGAGAGCTTCGGGGATGCATGTCCGATCGTTTAATATAAGAGTTTCAATTCCAAATAGTGCGATTGAGAGTGCAGGATTGCAAAGCAATTCGTGGCATTTATGACGCGTTTCAATTCCAAATAGTGCGATTGAGAGTTGGAGAAAAAGATGGGAAATCGTTCGTCCTTCACCGTTTCAATTCCAAATAGTGCGATTGAGAGTATATAAGATAATAGTTTTTAACTAATTTTTAATCAGTTTCAATTCCAAATAGTGCGATTGAGAGCTACTCTGAGACTTATAGCCAATTCGGCTATAATATGTTTCAATTCCAAATAGTGCGATTGAGAGTAGATGGTGACAGAATTTAGTGGTGACTGAGCTTAGTGGTGGCTGAGCCCTGTCGAAGCCACCACTTTGTTTCAATTCCAATATGGTTCAATTAAGAGTTTACCATCATGTCCGCAAAACCCCAGCCATTATAGTTTCAATTCCAATATGGTTCAATTAAGAGCTATTTTAAACTAAAAACTATTACTGATGCGCTTAAGTTTCAATTCCAATATGGTTCAATTAAGAGATAAGGAGGATGAGTTCTCAAAAGAAAAAGAAGTAGGTTTCAATTCCAATATGGTTCAATTAAGAGATGAAGAATTAGGGAGAGATGATGTTTTTGTGACCACGTTTCAATTCCAATATGGTTCAATTAAGAGCCAGCTCTTACTGATGGGACAGACGGTCAGGTGAGTTTCAATTCCAATATGGTTCAATTAAGAGCTAACGGAACCCGATTTGCGTCTGATATATTTCTCGTTTCAATTCCAATATGGTTCAATTAAGAGCCAATCGTTCTCATACGTCCTGCAAAGCTCTAAAATGTTTCAATTCCAATATGGTTCAATTAAGAGCAAACTAAAATAAATATCATTTTACGCTTATTAGAAGTTTCAATTCCAATATGGTTCAATTAAGAGCACGATGAAAAGTGTGCGTCATTAGACTGGAAGACGTTTCAATTCCAATATGGTTCAATTAAGAGTATCAGGAAGCTATTTTACGCAGGGCAGAGAAAAGAGTTTCAATTCCAATATGGTTCAATTAAGAGCATTTGGGCGGGGGTTTTGGGGTTAGCAACAGAAATGTTTCAATTCCAATATGGTTCAATTAAGAGCATTTAGGCAAAAATGAGAGCTCGGCATTTTTTAAAGTTTCAATTCCAATATGGTTCAATTAAGAGAGGAATACTATCTTAATAATATTCCCTTCAATTTCGGTTTCAATTCCAATATGGTTCAATTAAGAGTCCATCAACACAAATGCGCCATTTCTCACTTTTGCAGTTTCAATTCCAATATGGTTCAATTAAGAGAATTAACTAATTCAGATAAAAGTTTTTTAGTAGATAAGTTTCAATTCCAATATGGTTCAATTAAGAGGGATTTTAGTTTTTCTGTGTATCAGTCGGGTATGTTGTTTCAATTCCAATATGGTTCAATTAAGAGAATAATCTCCCAATCGGTTTCAACTCCTACTTGAACGTTTCAATTCCAATATGGTTCAATTAAGAGTTTATCCATCGTTTTGAGTTGATCGTTATAGTATTCAGTTTCAATTCCAATATGGTTCAATTAAGAGTCCATCAACACAAATGCGCCATTTCTCACTTTTGCAGTTTCAATTCCAATATGGTTCAATTAAGAGGAATCTGTTAGCCCTGTTCGGAATGACTTGTTTCATGTTTCAATTCCAATATGGTTCAATTAAGAGATAGCATTCGATGGTGAGAACTATCACTTTTTCATGTTTCAATTCCAATATGGTTCAATTAAGAGGATAATGTTGACCCCGGTAGTTTGGAGGATATAGAGTTTCAATTCCAATATGGTTCAATTAAGAGTCATTATCTGAGGCATCCCAAAAGGGGTCAAACCTTGTTTCAATTCCAATATGGTTCAATTAAGAGTACGTTTAGCCGCAAGCCTATAATTAGAATTAGAGGTTTCAATTCCAATATGGTTCAATTAAGAGCATCTTCCAGCTTTTTCACTCTCTGTTACATATTGTGTTTCAATTCCAATATGGTTCAATTAAGAGAGTGATCCGACAATACATATCGGAGAGTGAAAAACAGTTTCAATTCCAATATGGTTCAATTAAGAGAGTGATCCGACAATACATATCGGAGAGTGAAAAACAGTTTCAATTCCAATATGGTTCAATTAAGAGTATCAGGAAGCTATTTTACGCAGGGCAGAGAAAAGAGTTTCAATTCCAATATGGTTCAATTAAGAGCATTTAGGCAAAAACGAGAGTTCGGCGTTCTTTAAAGTTTCAATTCCAATATGGTTCAATTAAGAGCTTAAAAGACCATCCGAATGCTTTTATACCAGAGAAGTTTCAATTCCAATATGGTTCAATTAAGAGTTCAGAAGTAAAGTTGAGAAGCTTTTTGAGGACTAGTTTCAATTCCAATATGGTTCAATTAAGAGAGTCAAAACAACGTACAAGTTAGATAAAGACTATTTGGTTTCAATTCCAATATGGTTCAATTAAGAGATCATAGGTCAAGTGGCAGAGCCTTCTGAAGAGTAAGTTTCAATTCCAATATGGTTCAATTAAGAGAAAACCGGTAAATCTGAACATTAGGAACAAAGATACGTTTCAATTCCAATATGGTTCAATTAAGAGATTCTTGAGGGGGCAGAAGGGTCAGAGCTAACGTATGTTTCAATTCCAATATGGTTCAATTAAGAGAGGAGATTATTTATTCATGTTAGATGAGTTTGCAGTTTCAATTCCAATATGGTTCAATTAAGAGAAAGCCAGAAAAGAGGGTTGCTTTAGGTCAATACGTTTCAATTCCAATATGGTTCAATTAAGAGATAGGAGAAAAAAGATTTCAGGAGCTTTTAGACCGGGTTTCAATTCCAATATGGTTCAATTAAGAGCGGAATTAAACAAACAAATGAACTTATCAGACAATAGTTTCAATTCCAATATGGTTCAATTAAGAGAAGAATACTTGATACAAGTGATCCGACAATATGTATGTTTCAATTCCAATATGGTTCAATTAAGAGAGTCGATAAGGTTACATACTCGTTTTCCTCTCCACGTTTCAATTCCAATATGGTTCAATTAAGAGTTCACTGCGTGAGAATAGATTCAGATACGAGGATCAAGTTTCAATTCCAATATGGTTCAATTAAGAGAGACGTTAAAGACGCAAACGAGTATCTACTCAAGTAGTTTCAATTCCAATATGGTTCAATTAAGAGCATACTGCCTTCAGGATGTTGAGCAGCCGGCCAATGTTTCAATTCCAATATGGTTCAATTAAGAGGGGAACTTTAATAAGTCTCCATATGACCGAACTAAAGTTTCAATTCCAATATGGTTCAATTAAGAGGTTTCCATTGGTGTGTAAGAAATAAAATCTTAACGCGTTTCAATTCCAATATGGTTCAATTAAGAGAGATGTTAAAGACGCAAACGAGTATCTACTCAAGTAGTTTCAATTCCAATATGGTTCAATTAAGAGCTAACTGCACGTTGAAACGTGCCGTCAATAACATTCGTTTCAATTCCAATATGGTTCAATTAAGAGGGAGATCGGTCTGATAGAAAAGTCCTGAGCACCCTTGTTTCAATTCCAATATGGTTCAATTAAGAGGCGGGGGAAGTTTGACGCAGGGCATTTGTTTTCTGTGTTTCAATTCCAATATGGTTCAATTAAGAGAACAAGATTTTGCTAAAGCTGTAAAAGACATTAACGTTTCAATTCCAATATGGTTCAATTAAGAGCAAGCCCCTATTGAAGGAGTGAGTTCGTTGTCAGACGTTTCAATTCCAATATGGTTCAATTAAGAGCTTAAAGCCTACATCAGAGCTCACGCATGCGATGAGTTTCAATTCCAATATGGTTCAATTAAGAGACCGTAACTAACACAAGAGAGGAAGTTATTCTGCAGTTTCAATTCCAATATGGTTCAATTAAGAGAACCGGAGTGATAACTCCTACCGAGACCTGGGACAAGTTTCAATTCCAATATGGTTCAATTAAGAGGGAGAGATGGTCAACACACAGTTCGAGAAAGTACGTTTCAATTCCAATATGGTTCAATTAAGAGAAAACTGCAAGAGGTACAAAGCCTACCATCTCCCGTTTCAATTCCAATATGGTTCAATTAAGAGTTAAAGAAAAAATAAAATATTACAAAGAAAAAATAAAGTTTCAATTCCAATATGGTTCAATTAAGAGAAGGATCAATCTCTAACGTGTACTGAACATATTGAGTTTCAATTCCAATATGGTTCAATTAAGAGAATGGATACAGATCATAGAAATGAGTTTGTACAGGTGTTTCAATTCCAATATGGTTCAATTAAGAGTCAAACATCTGATCGTCTTCAAACTCTAACAACGAGTTTCAATTCCAATATGGTTCAATTAAGAGTTTACGATAGCAAGTCTAAAACATGGAAACAAGCAGGTTTCAATTCCAATATGGTTCAATTAAGAGTAGCACCGGTTTAAACGGCAACGGACAGTTAGGGTTGTTTCAATTCCAATATGGTTCAATTAAGAGCAACGAAGGCACATCGACCACCTCTCCTACTCGGTGGTTTCAATTCCAATATGGTTCAATTAAGAGGAGGCCAATGATCAAAATTTACACGAAGGACACTATGTTTCAATTCCAATATGGTTCAATTAAGAGGACGAAACCATACCGGTTAGGCAAGTTTAGAAATTAGTTTCAATTCCAATATGGTTCAATTAAGAGGTTAGTTGTATAATAGACTTGATAGACCTCCGTCATGTTTCAATTCCAATATGGTTCAATTAAGAGTATAATGGCGTGGTGTATTATTCAGACGGAGTAAAAGTTTCAATTCCAATATGGTTCAATTAAGAGTTTAAGTACATTAAGTACGGGTGATATCCCAAAAGTTTCAATTCCAATATGGTTCAATTAAGAGCATTTAGGCAAGAACGAGAGCTCGGCGTTTTTTAAAGTTTCAATTCCAATATGGTTCAATTAAGAGTTTTCAGTAAGAAAGCCTGAAAAGTATATCAAACGTGTTTCAATTCCAATATGGTTCAATTAAGAGCAAGCATTAGGGGCGTATTTCAATGTGAAAAATATATGTTTCAATTCCAATATGGTTCAATTAAGAGAAAAGTAGAGAAAATAAGCTTTAATAATACCATAATGTTTCAATTCCAATATGGTTCAATTAAGAGTATAAATATTATGGCAATAGTCCAAAACCCCCTCATGTTTCAATTCCAATATGGTTCAATTAAGAGAAAAGTAGAGAAAATAAGCTTTAATAATACCATAATGTTTCAATTCCAATATGGTTCAATTAAGAGACGAAGTCGCAGACAAACCGCATATTAGAGCTCTAGTTTCAATTCCAATATGGTTCAATTAAGAGGAAACTGAATATGTTTTGAGAACTTACGAGGTTTGAAGTTTCAATTCCAATATGGTTCAATTAAGAGAAAACAGGTATGAGAGCCTCAGAACCACTTGAAGCAGTTTCAATTCCAATATGGTTCAATTAAGAGGTAAAATGTGAAGCACGAGCCGTGTTCACATTTTAGGTTTCAATTCCAATATGGTTCAATTAAGAGTAAAATGTGAAGCACGAGCCGTGTTCACATTTTAGGTTTCAATTCCAATATGGTTCAATTAAGAGAGAGTTAAACGACATATATGCGGTTTGTAACTATTTGTTTCAATTCCAATATGGTTCAATTAAGAGGAATGTCGAAGATCGCCACATCACAGCAAGTAGCAGGTTTCAATTCCAATATGGTTCAATTAAGAGATCCATTACTACGGGGTGGTTAAAGAGGGAAGTACTGTTTCAATTCCAATATGGTTCAATTAAGAGGAGGATCGATTTCTAACGTGTACTGAACGTATTGAGTTTCAATTCCAATATGGTTCAATTAAGAGTTATTTCTATAAAGAAAAAGAACTACAAGGAATCACGTTTCAATTCCAATATGGTTCAATTAAGAGAAAAGTAGCGGGTTTGTTAGCTATTTGGCTAAGAGAGTTTCAATTCCAATATGGTTCAATTAAGAGTTAGAAGACTTCACATGAATAATACTGCTCTTATCAGTTTCAATTCCAATATGGTTCAATTAAGAGAAAAATAGATGTCCCTAAAACCGAATACAATAAATTGTTTCAATTCCAATATGGTTCAATTAAGAGCTACCTCATCTCTTTCAATAGTTTGAAAGAAATCATGTTTCAATTCCAATATGGTTCAATTAAGAGGTTTTTCAGACATATGCGGCTAATCTCTCCCACTAAGTTTCAATTCCAATATGGTTCAATTAAGAGACACATCGTCCCTTCTTCATCACGTATCGTGACGCTGTTTCAATTCCAATATGGTTCAATTAAGAGTAGTCCTTCCTAATTCTCCCCTTAAGTTACTTCCAGGTTTCAATTCCAATATGGTTCAATTAAGAGATTCTTTCGAGTCAAAAAACTTGTCGCAGTCGTAGTGTTTCAATTCCAATATGGTTCAATTAAGAGCTTGTTGCTATTAGATCGGTATCCGTC
>JALNWO010000074.1 GCA_023230825.1 Acholeplasmataceae bacterium | reverse complement strand
ATAAACACCTTTTTCGGGAAGGTTATTTCTGGATATAGTGTCCAAAGTTCGTTTAGGGAACTTCTTAATGACCTCATCTAAGAGTTCGTAAAACTTGTCAATATTTTGTCTTCTCATAGTCGTCATATAATTGGTGCTAACGGATTGCAGCTATGTTGCGTGCCGCATTAGTACCTTTATGTTTGTTAATTTTCATGATATTCAAAGCTACGATTTATTGTCTTGATTACCACGAGGCGCGGCATGCAATATAGGTGCTGTTACAAGCTGGCCGTTCTTATCATTCATTATTCTGTATTTCATTTTTGCTGCATTTTCTACTACCATACCCGGTGTTGGGGCAGGCAAGCTCTTTGACAGGTTTTGGTTTGTGCGAGGGTTTTTCGAGCGACCTGGTAATGTGCTTGACTGCGAAGGGTTGGATTTCATTTCTGTTTGTTAAATAATGTCCTGATTGGTCCCATAATTCGGTCGAAAAGACTTATTTTGTCAGTTACAATTTCAGCATTTGCTTTTGTTTCTTTTTTGATGAAAAGTGATTTTCCGGTTTCAGTTTTAATTTTGTCCGATAGTATTATTTCTGCAGTGTAAAATCCTCCATCCTCTGTTATTTCAAGTGTGTTGGGTATGGTTTGTATTTCTGTCAAAATATTTTCATTATAGAGGTTTGGGATATTATTGAAATTCAATATTACCTTTTGTCCGGTTTTTATTTTGCTTATTTCGTTTGCCGGAATTTTCAGGTCAATGATTGAATTTTCAGTATGTTGGTTTATTGTAGCAGTTGTTTTGATGGTGTATTCAAATTTGAAAAACCAGGAACCGAAAAGTAAAATCAGGATGATAAAGAAAATGACCGTTATGCCTGCCCGGACAATAACGGGTGGTATTTGACCGATCAGGTTCCTTACTTTTTCACTTCTTAATTCTATGTTGTCCTTTTCACTCACCATTATCAAATTGATATGAATTTATATTTAGTTGCCAAGCTCCAGTTGATTTTTAACAAGATTGTAATATGCTCCCCTTTTGTCTGTAAGTTCCCAGTGATTACCGATTTCCACAATTTTCCCATCATCAAGTACAACAATCTGATCGGCATTTTTCACGGTGCTTAATCTGTGGGCTACAATAACAACCGTTTTGCCCCTGTAAAATTCCTGCAGATTTTCAACAATTGCTTTTTCGTTGTTGGCATCAAGGGCATTGGTTGCCTCATCGAAAAATAAAAAATCCGGGTTTTTGTAAACCGCCCGTGCTATTAATATCCTTTGTTTTTGCCCCTGGCTCAGGTTTTGTCCTTCGTTGCCAATTACGGTATTATATTTCAATGGCAATTCCATGATGAAGTTATGGATATTTGCAGTTTTTGCTGCATAAGCAAGTTTCTCCTTATCAATTTCATCTTCGCTGGTTGCAATATTGTGGGCTATACTTTCCGAGAAAATAAACCCATCCTGCATGACTGCACCACATTGGTTGCGCCACCAGGTTGAATTAAAGTCTTTTAAATCCTGGGCACCGACCCATACTTTACCTTCAATCGGATTATAAAACTGTAAGAGTAGCTTTATCAGTGTTGTTTTACCGCTACCACTGGCGCCTACAATTGCGGTTACTTCACCCGGGTTAATGGTTAAATTTATATTGTTTAGCACCTTTTTAGAGTGTGGTCCTTCGTATTGAAACACCAGGTTTTCAATTTTAATGGCTGTATTTTGTAGATTTTTTCTTTGAATGGGCCGCCCGGCATTTTCATCTTCTTTTTTATGGATTTCGTTAATGCGTTCCAAACTGATCTTCGTATCCTGTAAGTCATGGATGAAATCAACGGTTTGCTCAATGGGCATGGTTAACTGGCCAATAATGTATTGAGTTGCCAACATCATTCCAAGTGTCATTTCGTTGTTGATTACGGCCAGGGCAGCCACAACGGTGATAATAATATTTTTGGATTCATTAATAAAAATGTTACCGGCTTCCTGTGTTTGCTGTAGTTTTAGCGATGCTATATTAATATGAAATAAATCGGCTTGTACATCTTCCCACTCCCAGCGGTGGCGTTTCTCTGAATTTTGAAGCTTTATCTCCTGCATTCCCTGTATCAGTTGATAAGTTTTGTTTTGGTTTTTTGCCCTTACTTCAAAATATTTAAAGTCGAGTTCACGCCGCTTTTTTAGAAATATCAATATCCACAAAGCATAAATAATACTGCCAACAACAAAAATCGTAAATATCTTAATATCGTAAATCCATAAAACCATGCTGAAAATTACAAGCGTGAAAAGTGAAAATATCGTGTTAAGGGTGCGTGCGGTTAAAAATTGTTCAACCCTTGCATGGTCGTCTATACGTTGCAAAATGTCGCCTGTGAGTTTGGTGTCGAAATAGCTCATGGGCAGTTTCATGAGTTTTATAAAAAAGTCGGAAATGAGTGATATGTTTATCCTTGTGCTTATGTGCAGAAGTATCCACCGCCTGATAAATTCGACTGACATGCGGCTTATGATCAACACCATCTGTGCTAAAAGGATCAGGTAAATGAAGTGGATGTTTTTATTGGCAATCCCAAAATCCACTATGGCTTGTGTGAGGAAAGGGAAAATAAGCTGAAACAGACTGCCCAATAACAGCCCGATTGTAAGTTGCCCCAAAAAGCGTTTGTAACGCATAAAATAGCTGAACAGGAATTTCAGGCTGTTGCGGTTTATTTTATCACCTGCCTGCTTATAAAATTCCTGTGTTGGCTCCAGAAGCAAAACAATGCCTTTGTCTTCTCCTCCTGATTTTGTGCTTATCCAATGCTTTTTAAATTCTTCTTCGGTGTAATTAATATGAGCACGTGCTGGGTCGGAGATGTAAACTTTGGTTTGTTTTCGGAAAATGTTCTTTTGCTTTATTTTGTAAACAATCACAAAATGTTCCTGGTTCCAATGTACGATGCAAGGCAGGGGGGCTTCTTTTTCGAGCTTATCAAAGGTTATACGTCCGCCAATGGTTTTGAAGCCTATTTGTTCGGCGGCTTCACTGATGCCAAGTAATGAAACGCCTTCTTTAGAGATATGGCAAGACTTTCGCAAACTGTCTATGGAATATTCTTTTCCATAATGTTTTGCAATCATGCTTAAACAAGCAGGGCCACAGTCCATTGAATCAAGCTGTTTATTAAAAATTAGACCACACATTATTTTTCAATTCGGTTAATTTCGTCTGATATTCCAGATTTACCTTTAAATACATTTTTGAAATCGTTGAAATAATATTTAACGGTTATCTTTAAATATCTTGAATCAAGGTCAGGGATCTGGCCGTTTTCGATTGTACCATACCTGTCTGTCCAAGTTATGTCCGACGTTTTTAATATATCATTGACATCACAATTAAGTACAAATTTTTTATCGAAAAATTTTATTAGGAATCCTGCCGATAAATTACCTGAAGAATTATAATATGTCATTTGATCTTCCCCGGAACTCTGGTATAAATAATTAAGATAAACCGAAAATCTTTCAGATAAAGAATAATTATTATTGAGACTAAAATAGTAGATTGGATTTCTAATTTTTCTGATCGAGCCTAAATAGGGAATATCCAAATGTGGGAAATCAATCCCAGCACTTGAATAGAAAGTGAATTTTTTAAGAGAATAAACGTAGGATATGTCTAAAATAAAGTGTTTGCTGTTATTAATATTGATATTTGTATATCTTAAAATGTCAGGGTTGTTATCATCATTGAATGCAGCAAAAGC
The DNA here is from genome assembly GCA_023230825.1 of Acholeplasmataceae bacterium. Classification (GTDB taxonomy): domain Bacteria; phylum Bacillota_I; class Bacilli_A; order Acholeplasmatales; family Acholeplasmataceae; genus Mariniplasma. The sequence goes on along the minus strand of JALNWO010000074.1, from coordinate 4,226 downwards.
AATTTCATTGAGCCGATGTGAATATTCGGCTGAAAAAAGCAATGAATTGGATAAAGAAATACTCAACATTGTATTATGACTAATTATCGGCTTCAAAAGCGGATTACCTGTCATATATGCCAATGAGTCAATGTAAATATAATTTGGATTAATTTGTGAAAAAGAAGGTCTCTTTATTTTTTTTGTATAATTTAACATGACTCCAAATTTATCATTTACCGTATAATTCACATTAAAGGAGGGGAAAAAAATACTGTAGGTTGAGTCAAGAATATTGAGGTTGTTTTCTGAAATCCATGCGTCTGTTATCTCATTTCTTAGCCCTGCTTCAATATTAACTTTCCTGAAACTTTTACTAAGTAAACAAAACCAAGCTCCAATAAAATCATTGATATTGTCTTTTTCAACTTCAACATTGTTTATATACTCGCCATATTTAACACTTCCTTTACTTTTAGTGTAAGACATTTTAATCCCTGTTTTTAAATTTATGTTTTGATGCAGTTTGAGATTAAAGTCACCTTTTATGGCAAATATTTGATTGTTGCTGTTGTTTTCTATAGTTGAATGAGTAGTCATTGACTGGTTAATTTCTTTCAGGTCTGTATTGTCTGAATGATTAATCTCGGAATAATCAATAATTACTATATAGGTTTTATTTTTTCCTAAACTTTGGTTATAAGATGTAGTCAGATGATGTGTTTCACTCCTATCTTTAGAAACGTCTTGAATTGACCGAATGATAGAATAGGGTTTATTAGATATATTTATTACTTGACTAGCATAACTTTCCAGGTTGTATTTTTGTATGTTATACCTGTATTGGATACCTATGTTTTTAGTACTGTCTATTTCATAATTGCTGCCGATTAACAAATAATGGTTGTTTTGAAGGTCAGTGTTTTTTCTGACTGTATTATTAATGATCGTATAATTCTCCTGATAATTTTTATCAAAATCATTGTAATAGTTTTCTGATCGTACATTCTGGTATTGATAATTGATAAAACTGTTTATTTTCCCCTTTTTGCTATTTATTCTTATCCCTGAATTATTTGAAAATTTCCTTCCAAAGTAGGAGCGATTGTATATTTCGGCGTTCAATATGTCATTCTTAATTTTTTTTGTTGTAATCTTTATTATTGCATTTGCAGAGGCACTATATTCTGCAGAAGCATTTTTAATTATTTCTATTTTTACTATTTCATTCGACTGAAGCATTTGTAAATCCGAATTTGAGGTTACTTCTCTGTTATCAATAAATATTTGAGGAGCTCCTCTGCCAAAAATACGGATGTTGTTCATATTATCAAGGATCAATCCAGGTGTTCGCTTAAGAACATCTATTGCATTACCGGCTTCACTTAATGCCGTTGATTTAACAATTAAGGTGATGTTACCGTTGGTGCTTAAGAATTTAGGCATTTTAGCACTGATATTTACTTCTGACAAACCGTAGGCCTGAGCATAAAGTATGATACTATCAAATTTATAAAAAGGGTTTTTATTAAAATCGATAGTTTCAAATTTCGATTGTAACCCAAGAAAGGAAATCTTTAGAAGGCATTTTATTTTACTATTTATTTCTAACTTAAAGTCTCCGTTAATAAAGGTACCTGCTTCTATAAATGAGGTATCATTAACATTACAAATAATGGCATGAAAATAATCAAGTTTTTCTTTATTTTGGTTGAAAACTGTACCTTCTATCGTATATTGTGAGATACCTATTTTACAACAAAACGTCAGAAAACTAAGCAGTATGTAAATTTTTTTCATAATGCAACTCTAGTAATGTAGACAAATCTTGTAAATCAATCGGACAAACATCATAATCCTTTCCATACATTCGATTTTCGAACCTAAATAAATTACATCCTCCATCACAAATTGGCAACAAAATACAATTTTCACATTTTTTATCATTAAACATGCTACTGCCGATCATATATTCCGAAACAATCGTTAAATCAGTAATTCCTTCATCTAAATTTCCAATGATACGTTTCTTATTTCCGACATCAACCCAACATTTATATAATTCTCCAGCAGGACCTACAATAAAAGTATTTTGGTTTGTTGCTGCACATCCATAATCCTGAACTTTTGGGAAAAACTGAATATCACTAATACCCTCTTTTTGATATAGCTCTCTTAAAAAAACCACTTTCTCTTTCAATCTAATGCATTTCACCTTACAGTGTTCATTATCTGAAACATAAACCATATAAAGCCCTAGATTTTTCCCTTTCCATCTTGCTGAAAGTTCTTCATGCAATTTTGAAAAATCTTTCATGTTATATTGATGGATATTAATACGTATTTTTACATGACACTGTGGAAATTCATCTACAAATAAATCAACATTATCAATAATTTTATTATATGTCGGTTTACCAGATTTGAGAGGCCGACTTAGATTATGTGTTGCCTCAGTGCCATCAATTGTTATTTGTATTCCATCTAAATTAAACTTTTTAAGAGTATTAATTTTTTTCAAATCCAATAGATAGCCATTTGTAACTAAATCATGTTGGATTATAGTTATATTTTCCGATGAATAAAGTTTATCCAGTAAACTATTCATTACATCAAATGCAACTAAGGGTTCTCCTCCATGCCAACATATTGCGACATTGTTTTTGGCCTTTTCAAAACGATTGATAAATTCTACTATTTTATCTTGAACATTTGTAGTCATTTTATCTTTAGGCAAATTATGTTCATAACAATACGGACAAGCAAAATTGCAATCCATTGTTGGCACAATTACAAGACCTAAAACATCACTTGAGAAAGAATCTGAGTAAGCTATATATTGTTTTTTAGTTATGTAACTATTATCTTCATATTCACTAACTAAAATTTTGGCCTTAATCAACTGGTTAAGGACATCTTGATTTAACTCAGTTATCTTAGTTGGATTATCTTTAAGGTTATGAAATATCTGAAAGAGATCCTTATTTATTTTAAAAAAACTATTTGTTACAGAATTATAGATGAAATACCCATATTTCTTTGAATTGAACATGCAATTGTATTTTGAAAATAAAATGTCATTCGTTTCCATAAATCATCGATTTATTTTTATTATTAACATGATTCAGAATGTTTGCACAATGTGCAAAATAGAGAATTGCCGCTTAATTATTAAGCGGCAATTCTATCATTACCAAATAGAAATAATTGTACCTCCTTTATGAGGAGGCAATTGTCCGTCCTTACATTTAATTACACCATCCTTTTTGCACTTGATGTCAGCTGCTTGCATACCTCCTCTTATGCGTTTCAAATCTTCGCCTAAGAGATCTTTTGGAGGAACAATTGTTTCTAGAATTTGAATTTTCTTCATGATAATAAGTATTAAAGGTTTCTGGGCTGCATTTATAGTGGCTTCACCCTTATCACTTACTAAATTTTGGTACCTCAAAATAGTGGTTATAAAAGTACACACAAGTACCCTGCAAGTCAAGAAAAATTTAAGTTATCTAATAAGCGGCTCTTTTTCATAAATGAGCGGTATGTTTTTTCAAATGAGCGGTACTTTACTTGTCGAGATTTTTCCTAAAAACGCACCATTTTCGTCTTGAAACTTTCATTTTCACTTCTGTTGTGGTTTCGAAACATCTTTTTTTACCGGAAATATAGCTTTTGAAATATTTCAGGTTGACAATAGTTTTTCGGTTAATCCTGTAAAATCCATACCCCTCAACTTTTTCTTCTATTTCTTTGAGAAGAACAGAACAAGAAATCGGTTTCAGTTCATCATTCGTGTGGATTTTTGATACGTAACCATCACATTCAACATATACAATATTTTCAAAAAAAATCTGATGTACTTTTCCTTTTTCTCTCACAATTATTGTCTTGTCCTTTTGGTTGCTGTAGTCCATAATTCAATAATTTTGTTTTTAACATGTATTTAATGCTACTCATGTGTGCGTGCAAGAAAACAGCTCTTCCTGCAAAAAAATGATTTCGAGCGATGGCTTGTGAGTTTTTGCGGGATGTGCTGTTTTGAGCGTTGGCATTTCTATTTTTTTTTGTCTTTATGCAGCAAAAATTTCATTGTCAATCTGTCGTTTTTTTCTTCGGCTTGCTTGTAACGTCTTATTAACGCAATAAATATAAAACATTCGTTAATACAATCTATATAATATTCGCTAATGCATTTTATTAATTTGTGCATAAAATCTATATAAGACATTAAAACAAATAGATATAGT
>JALNWO010000073.1 GCA_023230825.1 Acholeplasmataceae bacterium | reverse complement strand
GAGAAAATACCTTCTTGCATTCTCGCCCCACCTGAAGCTGAAAAAATAATAAGCGGAAGTTTTTCTGTTGTTGAATACTCAATTAAGCGAGTTACTTTTTCTCCAACAGCACTCCCCATGGAACCCATCATAAACGTTGAGTCTAAAATACCTATCGCAATTTTTGACCCGACTATTTGAGCTGTCCCACATAAGAAAGCTTCGTTAATTTTTGATAAAGCTTTACCGATGTTTAACTTTTCTTCATAACCATGCATTCCTAAAGGGTTTAATGATTGTATGCCATCAAATAGAGGTTCAAAACTGCCTTCATCAACGGTTAGATGCATCCGGTTTAAAGCAGACATCCGAAAATGATAATCACAAAAGGGACAAATGTATTGTCCGATTTGTAAGTTCTTCTCATAAAGAGCCGCTCCACACTGATCGCATTTTAAAAAGAGACCTTCGGGAATATTAATCGGTTTGTAGGTGACTTCTTTTTTACGAACGGTCTTTTTAAAAACTTCTAAACGTTTTTTGCGTTGTTCTAAAAAATCATTCATTGTTACTTTCCTCAACTAGTTTATGAAACCTTTGAATGAATCCAGTATCATAATTGCCTTTAATAAATTCGGGATTATACATAATTAAATATTGATATTCAATATTTGTTTCAATCCCTTCGACAACAAACTGTTCTAAAGCCACGCGCATTTTTTTAATGGCTTCTAAACGTGTTGGAGCGTGAACAATTAGTTTTGCAATCATCGAATCATAAAAAGGAGGAATCGAGTATCCAGGATAAATATGTGTATCCACACGGACACCAAGCCCGCCAGGAAATAAAACGTTTTTAATTTCACCAGGTGAAGGCATAAAATTTTTTAGTGGCTGCTCAGCATTGATTCGACATTCAATCGCATGGCCATTCATTTTAAGATCACGCTGTTTAAAGGATAATGTGTTTCCATAAGCTACGCGAATTTGTTCTTTAACTAAATCAACACCAGTAATCATCTCTGTTACTGGATGTTCGACTTGAATTCTTGTATTCATTTCAATAAAGTAAAAATTAAGTTTGGCATCGACTAAAAACTCAACCGTGCCTGCATTCACATAATTAATGGCTTTTGCAAGTTTTAACGCCGCCATCCCCATTCTTCTTCTTAAAAGCTCGTTTAAAACAGGGCTTGGTGATTCTTCAATCATTTTTTGGTTTTTACGTTGTAAAGAACAATCTCTTTCAAAAAGATGAACATAATTGCCTGCTTCATCACCGATAATTTGAATCTCAACGTGGCGTGGAGATTCAATAAACTTTTCAATATATAAAGCACCATCACCAAAATTAGCGACCGCTTCCATTGCCGTTCTTGAAAAGGCATTTTTAAACTCTGTATCAGAACGCACAATACTAATGCCTCTGCCACCACCACCACTTGAGGCTTTAATCATCACGGGATAGCCAATTTTCTTAGCTACCTTAAGTCCTTCTTCAACTGTCTCAACAACACCATCACTACCTTCAATAGTAGGAACGTTGTGGCCTTTAGCAAGGGTTCTTGCTGCTGACTTATCACCAATTTGCGCTATTGCTTGCGAGGAAGGACCAACAAACTTAATTTGACAACTTTCGACCATTTCGACAAATTCAGCATTTTCAGCTAAAAAGCCATATCCAGGATGGATGGCATTGCATCCAGTCGATATGGCAGCAGAAAGAACACGATTCATATTTAAATAACTATCGGCACTATCGTTTTCACCGATACAAACGGCTTGGTCAGCAATTTTAACATGTAAACTTTTCGCATCTGCTTTTGAGTATACAGCAACTGTTTCAATGCCTAACTCTTTGGCAGCACGGATAATCCGAACAGCAATTTCACCACGATTTGCGACAAGAAGTCTATTTTTCAACCGCTTCTCCAATCGTCATGAGAACTTGGTCATAACCCACAACTTCTTTATTATTCACTAAAATAGCTTCTATTACACCTTCTACAGGAGCGGTAATTTCGTTCATTATTTTCATCGCTTCGATAATGCAAACGACTTGGCCTTTTTTAACAACATCGCCCACCTTGACATACGGTTTTGCTTCAGGTGAAGAGGCATGATAAAAAGTACCCACGAGTGGTGAATGGATTTTAGTGAGATGATCTTCAATTGCTGGTTCTATGTTTTCAACTTGTGGTTGATCTTTAGTTCGGATTTTTGGTTCAAGATTTTTATGAATAATTTCTGGTTCTTTTAATTTAGATAATTTAATTTTTGTGTCTTTGAGTTCTAACTCTAATGTCGTTAATGTTGATGACTCAAAGTCTTTGATTATTTGTTGAATTTCTTTTATTGTCATGATTTACCATCACATTTCATTTTATTTTAGCTTTCTTTTGCACAAACACTTTTGCCTTTTTCAACATCATCCTTTCCTCATTTTTGATTAATTCGTTTGAATATCAAAGTATGATGTTTTTATTCTATCACATATTATGTGTTTGTCAACGAAAGCAGACAAGTTTTTTTAATGATGATAAATTATGGGAAAATCTCTTTATAGCAGTTGATTCAATAGAGGTTCATTGTTTAAATATCGTTGAATGTTTTCTTGAACATATTGTAAAATGCGTTCATAATGATTGGGTGATGCGCTCGAATCATGAGGTGTTATAAAACAATTTTCTAAACGCCATAAGGGATGATCTGCCGGGAGTGGCTCTGGAGTAGTGACATCTAAAGCAGCACCACGAATGGTTCTTTTTTCTAAAGCTTTTACCAATGCATCTTGATCGATAACTTCACCACGAGCAATGTTTATTAAGAGGGCATTGGGCTTCATCATTTGTAAAGTTTTATCGTTTATTAAATGATGCGTCTTTTCACTCAAAGGTACAGAAAGAACGATGATATCACTCGTTTTAAGAAGTGTTTCTAACCCTTGATCATCGTAATAAACCGCATCAAAATGAGGTAGCTTTTCAGGGGTTCGTTTATAACCCAATATATGAGTGTCAAATGCTTTCAGTCTTTCGGCAATGTGTTGACCGATAGAACCTGCGCCAATAATCCCAACAGTTGAGCCATAAATTTCATGGTCTGTATAAATAGGTTGCCAAAGTTGGTTAGACTGTTGCTCCATATGGCGCTTTAAATGGCGGTTAAAATATAAAATCTTCGCAATAACATCTTCAGCAATTTGAATGCTAAAGGCGCCCTTTGCGTGAGTTAACATGATTTGTCTTGCTTTTAACTCTGCTAAATCAACAGTGTCATAACCTGCTGTTGTTAACATAATCCATTTTAAGTTAGAGTACTTATCCAGTTCTTGATAATCAAGCAAATGGGGCATTGTCACCATTACTTCACAATCATAACTTTCAGTTTTTTCAGTAATAAATTCAACTATAGTCAATGTTTTTAATGTTGGCAAAAAATGTTTGAGTGATACTCCTCTTGGATTTAAATAAATTTTCATGTCTTTCCTCCTTGTAATAGACAGTCAAAAGCAAGGCGATGACGGTCGCCCAAATCGTCTTTTTCTAATAAAATATAACCCACTTCTTGATAACCATGGTTTAAAAAAAGTTTTTGGGCATAACGATTATCACGATGGGTATCAATGCGCATAACATACACTTGTTTTTTTATGGCTTCTGCATGTGCAAATGCTAATAATTCAGAGGCAATATTTTTTCCTAAAAAGGATCTTTTCACTGCTAAACGGTGAATCGTTATATAAGGACCCTCATAGCGCCACTTGCCATCATAAATTAGGTTATAAGTTGGTTCAATACCTAATTTTATCGCAATCATTCCAACAATTTTATTGTTTATCTCATAAACAAATAAATCTTGTTGTTGTATGTCTTTAATAAACGTTGTTTGACTCGGTTCGCGGTGTTGCCACTGATCAATTTGTCTTTCTTTTAATAATGTTGCTGTTTCGTTACGAAGTGTCATAATGGCAACGATGTCTGCCATCGTTGCTAATCTAATGTTAAGATTCATCAAATAAAACCACACTTAAAAGAAGGGCATCTGTTTTAGGCATTTTAATGGGTTGAGCAACCATAAAATAATGGCCTTCAGGAACAGCCGCGAGGCGCAAGCCTTCTATAATATAAACATCATTTTTAAATAAGGTTTTATGGGTGGGATGATGAGGTTGATCACGTTCGATTCCAAGTCCATCAATACCAACACCTAAAACACCTTTTTCAACTAAATATTCAGCCCCATCTTTTGCCAAATAAATAAATTGAAAATTAAAGTTTTCTTCAAAACTATTTCTTGTTTTAAAAAGTAAAAAGTCACCAGGTTCAATACCTTTTTCTTGTAGTTCACGTTTAGTAATTTTATCTGTTAATGGTGAGAAATCAAACACTTTCACTGAACGAATCAGTCGCTTTAAATCTAGAGTGTCAGATGAGGGGCCGTCTTGCACCATATGTGAAGGAAAATCCAGATGCGTTCCTGTATGAAGATTTAAAGCTACAAGCGTTTCTTGACTCGTGTTATCGGGTAGTTTTGAAGCCAAAGAAAAGCGTGGGATTTTTTCTTCTTTATTTTTATAAACTTGCATTGTTTCTGAAATCATCATTGAAACATCGTAATAGGTTTTTTTCATAAAGCATGTTCATCCTTTTCTAAAATAATAGCTTTTAAATCATCAAAATGATGATACGGATGTAAAGTCGGTTCTAAATCCTTTATTTGATCAATTAAGCGCCATGCAAGTTCAATTTCATCCCAACGAGTGAAAAGAGATTTGTGATATGTTGCTGCATCTAAAAGGAGTTTTTCATACGCTTCACTTTTATTTCCAAAAGCATTTGATGATGATGTAAAGTATTCTAGTTCAACCTCTTCCGTTTTTGATGTTAAACCTGGTACTTTAGAGTTTAATCGCAAGCCAACGCCATCTTCGGGGTCTATCTTGATAAAAAGTTTATTCGTTGAAAGTGGTAAATTCCATTTTCTTTGTTCAATCGTCTCTTCAAATTCGATAATTATAACCGATTGTTTTGTGTCAAGTTTTTTCCCTGTCATTAAGTAAAAGGGGACACCTTTAAACCGTGGTGTATTAACAAAGGCTTTTAAGAAAACAAACGTGTCTGTTGTTGAATCCGGACTGACTTTCTCTTCATTTAAGTAGCCATCATATTGACCAAAGACAATTGATTCTTTCTCAATACTAATATTCTCGATGACTTTGACTTTTTCATTTTTAACATCTTCACTGTAGTATGATAACGGTACTTCCATAGCTATTAAACAAAGCATTTGAATAAGATGTGATTGCACCATATCCTTAAGGGCACCTGCCTGATCGTAGTAACCGCCACGGTTATGAATTCCGGCCGTTTCCTTGACAATAATTTTAACATTTTTAATTGCTCGATTGTACCAAACATCTTCAAAAATACGGTTAGCGAACCGAACAGTTAAAAGGTTTTGAATCATCTCTTTACCTAAATAGTGATCGATTCTAAATATTTGTTTTTCTGTGAAGAACTCCCATAGTTCATGGTTGATTTTAGTTGCACTTTCAAGGTCGTGACCAAAAGGTTTTTCAAAAATAACGGCTTGTGTTTCATTGCCTTTTTCAACTAGTCCGGATTGATAAATGTTTCTTGACACATCGATAAATAAATCAGGCCCCACTGCTAAATAAAAGAGTTGGCGTGTTGCTTTATCTGCGTATTGTTCAAGGAGTTGTTTTAAACGTTCATATTCATTTAAATTTGTGATTTGAATTTGGTGATAATGAACAATTTTGTTAAGCATTCGCAAATCCAATTGACCATGAATTGAGCGATTCATTTCTTCTAGATACGAATTCGTATCATACGCTTTTCTTCCTAAAGCTATGACTAAGCTTTCTTCAGGAATGTCTTTGTCTTGATATAATTTTTGAATTGCTGGAAGGAGTTTTCTTGACGTTAGATCTCCTGTTGAACCAAAGATAATAAAAATAAGTTTTTTCATAATTTCCTCCTAATCCCAATGATGCCATAAAAAATGTGAAACAAAGGTGCGGTAAGGCTGCCATTTTAAACTGTGTTCTTCTACTTCTTTAAGGGTCATGTCGGGTTTATTTAGTAATTTTTTCAAACTTTCTCTTAAACCCAAATCTCCAGATGAAAAAACATCAGGTCGATTTAAAACAAAGAGTAAATACATTTGTGCTGTCCAAATACCAACACCTTTAATTTTAATCAGTTCATGAATCACTTCTTGATCTGTTAAAGTTGGAAATGCCTTAAAATCAATCTCTTGATTAATAACCATTCGAGCAAGGCTTTGCATGTAATTAATTTTAGGACCAGAAACTCCTAAAGCACGAAGTTCATCAATAGGCAGCTCTAAAATTTGTTCAGGTGTGATTTTATTGTTTAGTCGATCGTTAAGACGTTGTCGAATAGCGTCCGCTGCTTTTGTCGAAAGTTGTTGCCCAATGATTGTTTCAACTAAAAAAACAAACGGATTTTCTTCGAGTAAGACCGTGATCTCATGAGGTTTTGATAATAAAGGAATTAAAGCTGGATCCTGTTGCATCAGTTTTTCAGCAACGGGCGATGGGCATTTAAAAATGGTTTTCTTCATAAATCCTCTTCCTCTTTTTATATTCCCATTATATCATGTCTTAAAGGTGTCAGTACGCGTTATGAATGATAAAAACCATGTTAAAATAAAAGAGATGAAAGGTGTGACAGTATGAATCGAAAGACAAATAAAACAATGATAACGCCAAAATATGGAATCGTTGCAACAAGCGAACCAAATGCTGCACAAGCAGGTTTATCAATTTTAAAAACAGGTGGAAATGCAGTTGATGCGGCCATCGCAACCGCAATTGCTTTAACTGTAACTGAACCAACGAGTAATGGATTAGGTGGAGATAATTTTGCAATTGCTTGGGTTAACCAACAATTAATAGGAATGAATGCAAGTGGCAGGTCTCCAGAAAATCTATCAGTAGAAGCCCTTCAGGCACTAGGGCATAAAGAAATTCCGATTTATGGGGTTATTCCAGTCACCGTTCCTGGTCAAATCAAAGGATGGGCTGCTTTATCAAAAAAATATGGGAAATTGCCTTTTCGTGATTTATTCGAGCCCGCTATTCGCTTAGCTGAAGATGGTTATCAAATTGCTGATACTGTCCAATATCATTGGGATAAAGCAGCACAAATTTATCAAGAAAAATTAAAGGGCCCTCAGTTTCAAGGTTGGTTTGATACTTTTGGTAAAGCTCCTAAAAAAGGCGCTTGGGTCACCTTAAAAGACCATGCACAAACATTAAAAAGTTTGCGCGATACCGAAGGTGAAAGTTTTTATTCTGGTGCTTTAGCTGAAAAAATAGCTGCTTTCTTTAAAGAGCATGGGGGCTTTTTAACGAAAAATGATTTAAGTCGTCATAATATCGAATGGGTAAAACCAATATCAGCAACTTATCGAGGATACGATGTTTGTGAATTGCCTCCGAACACACAAGGATTGATTGGGCTATTATCTTTTAATTTGTTAGAACACTTTAAAGTCGATACAATGGGTCCAGTTGATCGCATGCATACACAAATGGAAGCTGTTAAGCTCGCTTTTGCAGATGGACTCAAATATATTGCCGACCCTAAAGCAATGACTGTTACCATTGATGAGCTACTATCAAAGGCATATGCCCAAAAAAGAGCAAAAGAGATTACAAATGAAGCTTTAGTGCCGCATTATGGTAAGCCGCAAGCAACCGGTACTGTTTATCTTGCAACAGTCGATGCTGAAGGACAGATGGTCTCATTCATTCAAAGTAATTATATGGGTTTTGGTTCTGGTATCGTTATTCCAAACACAGGTATTGCTTTACACAACCGAGGTCACAACTTCTCTTTAGATCCCTTGTCGCCAAATGTTTTAGCGCCCTTAAAAAAACCTTACCATACAATTATCCCTGGTTTTTTGATGAAAGATGGTGCTCCTATTGGTCCCTTTGGCGTGATGGGTGGTTTTATGCAACCTCAAGGACATTTACAAGTTATTTCTCATTTACTTGATTTAAAGATGAATCCTCAAGAAGCACTGGATCAGCCCCGGTTTATGTGGGAAAAAGAAAAAACCATTTGGGTAGAAGATAATTTTCCAGATGAAGTGTATCAACAATTAAAACAGCGGGGACATGATCTAAAGAAAACAGCGGATGTTGCTTTATTTGGTCGAGGGCAAATGATTATTAAAAAAGAAAATGGATATGCCGTTGGAACAGAAAAAAGATGTGACGGCACCATCGCTTATGAATAAAAAAAACACGCCAATGGGTGCGTGTTTTTTTTATCCGGAGAAAGTGGATATATCAAAATCATTGACAAGATGTTCTGACACTTTGATTATATCACTGTTCAGATTGACTGTCATTTAATATGCTTTCAGTTTTTTTCTTCTTATCG
>JALNWO010000072.1 GCA_023230825.1 Acholeplasmataceae bacterium | reverse complement strand
TGGGATCATTACCAAGATTCAATGTTTCCACCAATGGATTTAGGCGATGGAGAGCAACTTGTTTTAAGACCTATGAACTGTCCTCATCACATGTTAATTTATAAAAACGATGTCCACTCTTATCGTGAATTTCCGATTCGCATTGCTGAACTTGGCCAAATGCATCGTTACGAAAAATCAGGGGCTCTTTCTGGTCTTCAAAGAGTTCGTGAAATGACTTTAAATGATGCACATATTTTTGTCCGCACAGACCAAATCAAAGAAGAATTCAAACGGACCATTGATTTAATGCTAAAAGTGTACGAAGACTTCAACATCACCGATTTTAAACTCCGTCTAAGTTATCGTGATCCAGAAGATAAAGAAAAATACTTCCCAGATGATGAGATGTGGAACAAAGCTGAAGCGATGATTAAAGAAGCGATGGATGAGTTTGGCCTACCCTATTATGAAGCAGTTGGAGAAGCAGCCTTTTATGGCCCTAAATTAGACGTTCAAGTAAAAACAGCCCTAGGTCATAGTGAAACATTATCAACAATTCAACTTGATTTCTTGTTGCCCGAACGCTTTGATTTAACGTATGTTGGTGAAGATGGCCGAAATGAGCATCGCCCTGTCGTTATTCATCGTGGGATCGTCTCAACAATGGAACGCTTCGTGGCTTATTTAACTGAAGAATATAAAGGTGCATTCCCTTACTGGCTTGCACCAGTACAAGTTGCTGTAATACCGGTTAATAATGAGTTTCATTCATCTTATGCAGAACATGTCAGTGATCAACTCAAAAAACACGGCTATCGTGTTGAAACAGATATCCGTGATGAGAAGTTAGGTTATAAGATTAGGGAAACGCAAACTTTAAAAATTCCTTACGCTTTAGTCATTGGTGATAATGAAGTAAAGGATCAAAGTGTTACCTACCGTAAATACGGTAACCAAAAACAAACAACCGTTTCTCTTGAAGTTTTCTTGGAGATGGTTGCTAAAGAAATGGTCCAACCAATTCATTAAAATTGAGAACACAAACTTGAGTTTGTGTTCTTTTCTTTTAAGTGGATTTATGATAAGATAAACTCGTAATCCAAAAAGAAAAGAGGAACGGTATGTTAGAAGTCAAAAATGCGAAAATGATGTACGGTGACTTTGTCGCTGTTGAGCAACTCTCGTTCACAATTAAACCCGGTGACATCTTTGGTCTTTTAGGAACCAATGGTGCCGGAAAAACGACAACGTTTAGAATGATTATGGGCTTACTCGAACCAACGGAAGGCGAAGTCCTTTATTTTGGCGATAAAATTGGATACCACAATGTCAATGAAATTGGGTATATGATTGAAGAAAGAAGTTTGTTGACAAAAATTACCGTTAAAGAACTGATGCTTTATTATGGTCAACTAAAGGACATGGAACCAAAAGTAATTTTAGAGCGCCTCGATTATTGGTTAGAACGGTTTGATATTGTTGATTATCGCGATAAAAAGATTAAAGAACTTTCAAAAGGAAACCAACAAAAAATTCAGTTTATTTCAGCGATTATTAACAATCCTAAATTGCTTATTTTAGACGAACCTTTTAGTGGTTTAGATCCTATTAATACAAAATTGTTTGTCGATGTAATTCATGATTTTCAAGCAAAGGGAAGTATGGTTGTCTTTTCTTCACATCAATTAGACCACGTTGAATCATTTTGTGAAGAGGTTGTCGTTTTAGAAAAAGGCGAAGCGATTATTAGTGGTAACTTAGAAGAAATTAAAGAAGCTTTCCAAAAACAAAATATTCAAATTGAAGGTGATGTCGACCCTGATGTCTTACGACAAATTGAAGGTGTCGAAGAAGTGATTAAAAACAAGCACTCCTATATCGTTAAGATTGCCAATAAAGAAGTGAGCCACGCTGTCTTTGATTATGTGAAAAAATGCGACAACATTACAAAATACGACGTTGAAAAAGCGTCTTTAAGTGAAATATTTATAGCAAAGGTAGGTAAATCTCGTGAAGAAATTTAAATTCTTAGTGAAGTTTGGTTTGAAAAAAAGAGTTTATCGAAAAGCCTTTGTGATTGCGAATATCGTCATCGCCATTTTGTTAATTGCAATTGTTAATTTACCAACGATTATTGGTTGGTTTACACCAGAAGAAGATCCGATTACGAATATTCATATTGACTTATACAATGAAACGGCACAAGCCGATGTGAGTGACCAATTGAGTGTTATTTTAAATGAATCTTTTGGTGGGTATGAGTATTACTTGATTGATGAAAAAACAACGTCTTTTACTGATATTGATTTAACGGATCCGGAACAAGAAAAAGCCTTTTGGGATGATGAAGATTGGGATGTTGTCATTGTTTTTAAAGGATCGGTCGCAGCGCCAATTTTTGATCTTTACTCAAAAACACCTGAACATAATCCGCTTTTATATGGACAATTAGAAAGACTCATTATTTTATACCAAATTGATGATTATCAAGCTCCGGTCATAACTCCGGTGATGCCCCCAGATTATGAAAGTCCAGAAGAAGAGATGTTGTTATCATCGATGATGACGATTTTGATTTTACCGATGTTCATTTTAATTACGATGGCAACCCAGTTTGTTGGGATCGATATTATTGAAGAAAAATCAACCAAAGCAATTGAGACAATTATTTCAAGTGTTCCAGCAAATATCCATTTCTTATCAAAGATTACCTCAAGTATTTTCTTCGTCGTTATTCAAGGTGGACTTATTCTAGTATATAGTGCGGTTGCGGCTCTGATTGGCAATCAGCAACTAAGTGGAAGTACAGGGATGCCTGGAGGCCCTGAAGTTCATTTATTGAAATATGTGGCAGATCTTTTCCCCAATTGGCCGACTGTTGTGTTATTTTCTGTGTTGTTTATGATTATTGGCACCCTCTTTTATTTAGTCATCGCAGCTTTGTTTGCCTCGATGGCGGTTACACAAGAAGATTACCAACAATTCCAATCTCCGCTTATGCTTATGTTACTAGGTGGTTTTTATATCGGTATTTTCGCACCGATGGCTGGCGGTTCTGGTTTTATGAAAATCATGTCGTTCGTACCGATTTTCACGCCGATTTTAGCACCTGTCGCCTTCGCTGCTGGAAGTATCACACTAGTTGAGGCTATCATTGCTTTAATTGTGATGATTATTTTCTTAGTTTTAGCAACCTTAGCGTTTGCGCCTGTGTACAAAGTAGCGATCTTAAGTTATGATCAAACGAAGTTCTTTAAACGAATTGGTTCATACTTTAAGAAGGCGTTTCAAAAAAAGGGTAAAAGAAAATAGATAAATAAAAAGGGGCTGTAAAGAAATGAAACATTTTATGTATCATGGATTACAGCCCCATTTTTTTCACATTTAATCTATATAAATAATAAAAAAAATTTTTGGGCATATTTATGTAAAGACTTAGCAAATATTAAGTTTCATAGTAGATGATTATTCAATTATTCTATATCTTTTTTTATTGTGTACATTAATATATTAAAATGTTTTCATTTTTAATCGATCAATTGACCGAAACTTTTTATATAAAAATTTTATTTATTTACAGTTCCTTTTAAATCACAAGTGAACCAAAGCATCATAGTTTAGTAAAAAATTAGTTCTTAATCTCATCATTTTTCTGCAAGATTAGTAGCTTTTTAATTTCATCAAATGCAGAATTTATTCTTTGATTGTTTATTGAATAAAATATTTTTCCTCCAACTGCAGTTGGAGAAATTAATTTAAAGGCAGTTAACTCATTTGTGTGATATGTTATAGTTCCTGGTGTTAAATTCAATTCTTTAGCAAGTTCAGCACCATATTTTGGTTTTTGGGCAATTGAAGATAATATAGCAAATTTGGTATTATCAATAACTGATTTTAATATCGTTAAATTTTTTGCTATTTTATCTTCACTTTTATCATTTACTATTAAATCGATCAAAATCCCTCTATAAGCTTTCTTTCCTTGTATAAGTGTCGCAAATGGGGCAGAAATAAGCGGAACAATCTCTTCAATGTCATTACTTAAAGAGAATGCTGTATCGTTTAGTGCTGTATTATTTATAACCATGTCTTTGAAGTTATCTATTTTTAAATATGAATTCTTTAAAAGGGGTAGCAAATCATTAAAAAATTTCTTTTGTTCTAAAACAACATCAAACACATTACTTATATGTTCATCGTAGTCACTAATAAATTTAAATAAAATCCACTTATCATTTGCAGAAAGTGGCAAAGCATCAATTGATTTATCTAAAGTCAAATCTTTATCTAGCAGCCATTCATCATATATGTTGTTTAAAATATTTTTGTTTTCACGATTTTCAACTTTCATATATATTGATATTAAATTATAAAAAGTGTCTTTCAATCTAAAGATATCGCTTAAATTTTCTTTATCTAACCTTTTTTCAAATTGGACATAAAACTCTTCATATTCTTTTAGTATTTGTTTTGTGTTTTCGTCTATATTTAATTTGAAAACATTAGAGAGAGTATCTTCATATAATTTTATAATATCTTTAGGTGACTCATTGAGTACAAGGTTAATCAACAATAATACATTTATATATATTGCTTCTTTTGTTAACTTCATTTTATGCATCTCCAATCACTACTACACTACTAGTATACACCAACTATTTTTTTTAAAAACTGCTAAATGCTATTTTTAACTCCCATTATATTTATTATAAAAATTTCAATCTTACAAGCCTTACTGCAATTATCAAAAGCAGACCCTCTTGATTCAGAAGATCCGCTTTTGCTACCATTTAAGATTATGTGATTTTGCCAATCCAAAATGGACCAATTCCAAAACACCATCCATTAGGTGTAACAATTGCTTTTTTCATGTTTTTTCTCCCTTCTATAAAATTTTAGAACCACAACAAATACTTAAAAGATGGATTCAAGATACGATGATATTTGACATTTATACGATTTGCACAATGGATCTACAGTATTTTTATTTTTTTCTTCGCTTATAGATCTTGCAATGCACCCTCCACCACAAAAGTGTTTTACTTCGCACATCTTGCACTCTTCATTCTTAAACACGAAGTTCGTTTGCAAACGGATTGTTTCTGGTTTCGATAAAATGCTATGTAATCTATCTTTTTTTAGACTTCCTAGTTTATATTCTTCTCTCATCATCATGTGACAAGGGTAAACATCGAGATTTTGATCAATAGAACAAATATGTTTAGCAAGGCCGCAAGTTTCTTTATATGCCAAATTTGATTCTTCAAAGTATTTATGCATAGAATGTTTGTCTATCCAATCGTTTAAGAAATAAAAATCTTCTTTTGTTAATCTAAAAGGGTCATTATCATCAAACGATAGATAAACACTAAAATTAAAATTAACCCTCAAATTATCCACCATCTCTATAAACAAATCAATGTCTCTTAGATTGAAATGATGTATAGTAATAATCAATGAGACATTTTTCTCATAATCATGAAGCTTTTTTACCAATCCCTTTATTTTTCTAACTGTGCTTTTTGGCCTTATAGTGCTGCTTGTATCACTATATCCATCTAATGAAAAAGATATGTTGTCAACATAGTCATACATGCTAAGGTATTTGTCTGTATTTTCAAACCCATTTGAGATTAAGCTTATAAATGATATTCCTTCTTCCTTAAGAGTTTTCACTACATCATATATATTTGTTGACATCATTGGCTCTCCCCCAGAAACAATAACCTGTTTACATCCCTTCGAAACCAGTTGTTCCCCCAAAATTTTGGTTTCTTCATTTGATATAAATCTAAATGCCCCACTTCTCAACGAACCAGAATAACACCCATGACAAGAAAAATTACAAACATTATTAACGTGCAAATATACAGTTCTTAAGTAATTAATTTGTTTCTCTTCTTTGTTTTTTTCTATAATGAAATTGTTAGATAACAAAAATGAAAATAGCTCCTGTTGTTCATTACTAAGAAACTCGATGTCATTAATATCTTTGTTTTTCTGTATGTGTTTAATGAGTTTTTCACCATCTTTAGTAAGCGTTATAATTGTCCCAGTAAAAATATCACCTACAATATATTCATTTTTTACTTTTTCACATCGTATATTTTTACAAAATTTGTATTTCATAAAATCTCCTCACCAACAAAAAAACTTTTGTTGAAAATATTTAAATCGTATACTTTAATATTATGAGATATCATGATGATTGTTTTATCTGTTTTAGTTATAAAATCCATTAGCCATTGTCTTCCGATAATATCTACAGCGCTATCCGGTTCATCTAAAATAATTATGTCTTTATTTTCTAAGATTGATCTAGCGATAAAAAGCCTTTGCTTTTCCCCACCTGACATTTTTATATTATCATTATTTATAATACTATCTAATCCGTCATGTTGGTTTGAAAACCACTCAGTCAATCCAACAAAATTAATTGTTTGTAATAAGACGTCGTTTGAAATTGAGTTATCAAGCGTGAGGTTATCCTTTATTGATCCGTCAAATAGTATGGGATTTTGTTGTATATAGCTGATTGTTTTCGATAAGGATTCTTGTTTTATATAATTTAATTCTTGATTGTTAATTTTTATGCTGCCACTATAATCTCTTAATAATCCCATAATAATGTAAGATAACATTGTTTTCCCTCCTCCATTTGGACCGGTAAAAATAACCTTATCACCATGATTAATATCGAAACTTATCTCATTAAGGACATTTTTATTACCTATATTTAATGATAATCTATCGGCTTTAATGCTGTGGATGGCGCTTTCTATGGTGAATAATTGATTTGTCTCATTTGCTTTTACTTCCGAAAAAAAATTAATTTTTTCAATAATTGGAGACATGCTTTTTACAACTGGAACAATTTGAAAAATAAGTGATAAGCTTGAAGTGAACGTCCCCGTTAATGCTACAAAAACCGTTAGATCACCAATTGAAATTTTGTTATCAAAAACAAAAATCGCAGATACAATCACAGCGATTGCAGTTATCAAAAAATGACTAATTTGACCTATTGTTTCTACCAAAGATTTTTTGTTACCCAATTGTTGATGAGATTTAAATAGGTTTAAATTGGTTTTCTGATATCTTTTTATCACATAACCGGTGATTCCTTTGGTTGCTGTTGTTAAGTAATTATCAAAAAGATTGTTGATTGTAGAAGTATACTGGGAAACTTGGTCTGAATATTCTCTTTGCAATCTCATCATGATCCCAGATACAAATAATGGCAAGAAAAACAAAACAATCGTTATACCGATGATTATTAATCCAAGAACAAAATTAGAATATATCATAAGTACAGTGGATACAACAACTGAGGTTATACCACCTGCTAACATTAGCATTGGATTTAAGTAGTTTGATTCTAACTGTCTTACATCATTTAAAAGAAGCGACGAATATTCGCTTTTATTTTTCTTTGTGAAGTCCAGATAGTCTTTGTTAATGACATTTTGAAATACATCGTCTCTAATTAAAAAAGAACCCTTAACTGCAACTTTCATAGTCAACTTGTTCATAAAATAGTATAATAAAGAACTAATAACAATGATAATCCCAAGATATAAAATATTTTTTAAAAAGTCCTCCCTTGATTCTGATATCGAATCAATTAGTCTCCCTTGAAATAAAGAAAACAAACCCATAATAACAAACAGTAAAATACTTATTGTAAATAATAGAACAACCATGCACTTCAATGCCTTTGACTTTTTTAATATTTTTAGTTTCATCAGCTATGTTGAGTAGAAAGACTACCCTCTCCTTTCTTGTTAATTATAACAACATATTTAATGTAAGTCAAATGTATTCTACAAGTATCAAATATAATGGTTTGCTTTTGTTGCTGTTCTGTCATAAATTTAAACTGAAGTTTTTTATCAAATTCATCAACACTATTCTTTGTTAGTTTTAACAATTTTTGATTAAAACAATATAAAAAGTCCAATACTTAACGTATCAGACTACTGCAAGTTTGTTAATACCGAAACAATTGGACGTAATATTTCTATATTCGTATAATTGTTATGTATTTGATCGATTATAGAAACGAGCGCGATACTTTAACCGACTCGTTTAATCTTGTTACGATTTGTTTTTTAATCGGCTTGTTGGGTTTCCATAAAATGATTGATTTGTTCAATGACTTCGGTTTCACTGCTACATTTTAAACAAAGAGCGGATAATTGTTTTAAGTCACTGTAATTATATTTTAATAGTTGATCTTTTACTGCGAGAAGTGCAGGTGAACTCATCGAGAGTTCATCAACACCTAAACCAATTAATAAGAGAGCTGCTTTTGGATCAGAAGCCATTTCGCCGCACACCGCAGTTTTAATTTGATGCTTTTTAGCAGCTTCAGTAACCATATGAATAAGTCTTAAGATGGAAGGGTGAAACGGTTGGTTTAAATATTCTAGATTGGCATTTAAGCGGTCTGCCGCAAACGTATATTGAATGAGGTCGTTTGTTCCAATTGAGAAGAAATCGACAACTGC
>JALNWO010000071.1 GCA_023230825.1 Acholeplasmataceae bacterium | reverse complement strand
TCTGTTTTCGTTTTTAAAGTAACTTTTGCGACTGCTTGAATCGCAGCCAAAGCCTCTCCACGAAAGCCCAAAGTGTGAATGCGACTTAAGTCATATTCTGTTTTTATTTTTGAAGTTGCATGTCTTTCAAAAGCTAAAAGAGCATCTTCTAAATTCATCCCGCTTCCATTATCTGTAACTTGAATTTTTGTCATCCCCACGTCAAAAATTTCGATACGAATGACATTCGCATCGGCATCAATGGCGTTTTCAACTAATTCTTTGACAATGGAGCTTGGTCTTTCAACGACTTCTCCAGCCGCGATCATATTGGCTAGTCGTTCGTCCATTTTCAATATTTTTGTCATATAAACCTACTTCTTTTTTAAAATCGATTGCAGGTGACGTAGTAAGAGGAGGGCATCAATGGGTGTCATTTGGTCAATATTCACCTTTTCAATCTCTGCTAAAACCTCGCTATCGCGAACATCGATGTATGCAGTGTTTTCTTTTTCAAAATCTTCATAGTTAAACAAATCTAGCGTCATTTTTGTTTCCTTGTTTTCGAGTTTAGCTAAAATTTGTTGACTTCGCGCAATGAGCGATTTTGGCAAATGTGCCAAGGAGGCCACTTGAATCCCATATGATTTATCAGTGGTTCCTTTTTCAACTTTATGAAGAAAAATCATTTTGTTATTTTCTTCTTTCGCTTTAACACTTAAATTTGTTAAACGACTTAAACTTTGTTCTAAAGCAGTTAATTCATGATAGTGAGTTGAAAATAATGTTTGACAACCAATTTTTTCATGAATATATTCAATCATTCCTTGGGCTAAAGCCATGCCGTCGTATGTCGCTGTTCCGCGACCTATTTCGTCAAACAAAACGAGTGATTGTGGCGTTGCGTATGTTAGGGCTTCGTTTGATTCAACCATTTCCACCATAAAGGTCGATTTACCACCTGATAAATCATCGCTTGAACCAATCCGGGTATATAAAGCATCATAAATGGGTAAAACAGCTTCATCAGCAGGGACGAAACTACCAATCTGGGCCATGTAAACAATGATGGCAAACATCCGCATGTACGTTGATTTACCACTCATATTGGGGCCGGTAATTAAGAAGATTTCGCCTTCTTTCATCATGACATCATTTTTAATAAATGTCGTAAATTTCTCAACAACAGGATGTCTCGCTTCGAGTAATCGAACATGTCGTTCATCGTGTAATTGAGGGCGAATATATTGATTTTTCTCTGCAATGACGGCCAAGTTTAAATACACATCGACGTGAGCAATTTGTAAAGCTAATTCTTGTAAATCGTGAATGTAGCCGGCAACTTGTTGGCGAATTTCAACGAAAAGCTCATATTCTAAACGCATTGCTTGATCTTTAGCGTGTAAGATTTGGTCTTCTTTTTCTTTTAATTCTGGAGAAATATATCGCTCGCTATTTGTTAGGGTTTGTTTTCTTTCGTAGCCAAATTCATCACGAACAAATTGGGTTTGTCCCTTGGAAATCTCGATGAAATAACCAAAGACACGATTATAACCAATTTTTAAATTTTTGATGCCTGTTTTGTTTCGTTCTTCTTGCTCAAAAGCTTCAAGCCACGATGCACCTTGGGCATCGATGTCACGAAGGGCATCCAGTTTTTCTGAATATCCTGTTTGAATAATGCCACCTTCTTTAATCGTGAGCGGTGGATTATCAATAATCGCTTTATCCAATAATGTTGTCAGTTCGGTAAATGTTTCCATTTTTTCAGATAAAGTTTGTATTTTCGGATGTTCATATCCCTTTAAGGCATCTTTAATAAATGGTACTTGTTTTAATGTTTCTCTTAACTGGTATAAATCACGCGCGTTCACAGTTTGGAAGGAGACCCTTCCAACGATACGGTGAATATCATAAATATATTTTAAGTGTTCCAAAAGGGTGTTTCTCGGCGCATAATACGAAAAACCTTCGATATAATCGTAGCGATCATTTAAAGCTTCACAATCTTTGA
The DNA here is from genome assembly GCA_023230825.1 of Acholeplasmataceae bacterium. Lineage (GTDB taxonomy): Bacteria > Bacillota_I > Bacilli_A > Acholeplasmatales > Acholeplasmataceae > Mariniplasma. The sequence goes on along the minus strand of JALNWO010000071.1, from coordinate 6,504 downwards.
GAGGTTGATGTAAAAAGGCTTTTAATAATCTTGAACCCATCGCTGTTTGACAGTGGTTTAACAAGTGGATGAGCGTTGTTTGTGGCTGATGGGTTAAAGATGTCATAATTTCAAGATGGTTTTTCACTCTAAAATCAACATGCATTTGACCGATTGGTGTCGTGTATTCCATTGTCATCAAATGATTTAGCGTGTCCTTTTGCGTTTGACTTAAATAAGAAAGTAAATGCGATGCTGCGCGTCTTTGTTCTTGAGTTAAATGTTTAATCGAGCGGTGCTCGTGGAGTTGGTAGTGATCAAAATGGGATATTAAAATACTTTTTTGTTCTAACTCTTGTAAAAAGGATGTATCAAAGTGAGAGGCTGCGACCACTTCTTTAATTTCTAACGATAAAATTAAATCCAACGCTTCTCTTTTATTTAAGTGATCGGTTAAATACGCTTCACCCGTGGAAACGTCGATGTGTGTTAAAGCATATCCCTTTTCTGTTAAAACAATACTCGCAATATAATTGTTGGTGTTTTGATCTAAAATACCTTCTTCAAAAACTGTTCCTGGCGTTATCAAGCGAACCACTTCACGTTCAACCAAACCTTTGCCAGGTTCAGTGACTTGTTCTGCAATAGCGATTTTAAACCCTTTTTCAATGAGTTTTTGAATATAGGGTTTTACCGAGTGATACGGAACACCGCACATCGGAACTTTTGCACCAGCATCTCTTGATGTCAATGCGATTTCTAAAACTTTGGATGCAACAATGGCATCATCAAAAAACATTTCGTAGAAATCACCTAATCTAAAAAAGACTATCGCATCGGCGTAGTCTTCTTTAATCTTTAAATATTGTTGCATCATTGGGGTGTAAAGTTGTTGATCCATTTTGGCCCCCTTATGTGTGAAATTATAATCCGGTTAAACTGATGAGGTGATGGATAAACTCAAGCAAGCCTCGGCCGCCAATGGAAACAAGGTTGTTTAAGAAATCATTCGCTGTTTCTAAGAACTCAAGGTCGATGAAATAAGTAAATGCGCCGTAAAGGGCAAGTAAAATCACTACGATCAAGACAAGGACGAGAACGAGTTTCAAGAGTTTAAGTAAAGCGCGTGCCCATAATGGTCTTCTCTTTGGACCTGTTTCAGAGCGTTTAGATTTACGTTTTTTCTCTTTTTTCAATTCTTCCTTGTGAACCTCTTGAGCAACTAAAGCCTCATAGTTTTCTTGTTTACGTTTTTTCTTGTACTTTTTACTAACACCGTGGAATTCATTTGTATTCACAATGATTGCTTCACGTGGTTGATAAGCTAGACGTTCAGAACCAGTGAAATCCGTACGAATTTCTTGTTGACTTGGGACAACTGCCGCTTCAACAACTGGTGTTTCTTTACTGAGTTGTTCGATTGATTCCCGTAATTTTTTAATTTCTTGGGTAATTTCTTCTAAATACTCATCTTGAGCTACATAGACAGGTTGTGGTTTTTCCTCAACAATGGTTTCCATCGAAACGATTTCTTCTTCAATCACCGGTTCTTCTTCGACGACAGGTTCCTCTTCAACAACAGGTTCCTCTTCAACAACGGGTTCTTCCTCGACGACTGGCTCTTCTTCTTCAACTTCAGGTTCTTCAATCGGTGCTGGTGGAACGACGATATCATCTTCGATCGGTTCGTCAGATACGTCTTCGAGTTCTAAATCATAAACATCGCCTGTTTTAGGAATATAATACATTTCGTTTGTTTCTTTAGCAAACTTTAAAATGTATTCAATAATTTCTTCTTTTTTCAGTTCACTAGAAACCTTAATGTCATGATCTTTAGCAAATCTTTGCATTAACACAACTGGCATCGCCTTCACTTGCTCTTCAAGTTCAGGTGTATGTTTGTTTTGGTCTTTTAAGCCTTGAATAATCAATTCGATGAGTTCTTGTTTTTTCAAACGCTTAGGAACATTAACACCGTATTTCGCTCCTAAATCACGAATTTCTTCAAGGGTTGAACTCTTGTATAAAACGGGTCTAAATTTTTCGACTGTTAAACCATCAATGCGTCCATAGTGATCAAAGAAGATTTCTTTTAAATCACGGTTGTACGTTTTTAGATCAGGAAGCTTGAGGTCAAATTTTTTAACATGGTCTAAACTGAGTTGATGGAGTCGTTTTAAATCGGCATTCGGAACCTTACGTGTCATCATGTAATCTAAAATTGCTAGCCATAACTCTTCTAAATACGCTTTAAATAGATTGGGGTCGTTATAAGAGACTAAAACGTTCTCTAACTGCGTTTCGGTGAATTGAGAAAACCATGAAAGACGGTAATTGACTTCATCTGCCATTGTCAATAAACCTCTTCGTGTTTCTTTTACTGGTTCGGCTAAAATTTCTTTTAAAACATGAATCCGTAATTCGCGTGGTAGCGTTAATCCTAAATTTAAAAAATAAGCTTTCACTTCGGCTGAGGATAAATAAATGAGGGTTTCTAGAAGATCTTTGATGGTAAACCCTTGTCTTCCAAGATTAATTTTACTTTCTCTCGTTAAGTTTGGCATATAGAACCTCCGTATATCTCTATAATCTTATCATACATTTTTTTATAATATTTATCAAGTTTATAAGTTAAATTATATTTGAAAATCTTTTTTTTAGCTAATCTTCGTATAATTTCGTATTAACGCCTTTTTCTAATATTTCCGCAATAGATTGAATTGTTTCATTTATTTCGCTTTGTAAAGCCAGATACTCCGACATTAAAGGAAATTCTTCAATCGATTCAAGGAGAGCATTATATTGATCAGTAAAAAGCGCGATCGCTTTCGGTTTTTGGAGCTCTTTTGCGTTGATGAGCTGTTTTTGTAAATCTTTAAGTTGTTTTAACTTCGCTTTTAAACCTTCGTTTTCGTGGATTGCTTTTTCAATCCGTTGATACCTCTGAATTTTTGGGTGCTCCTTCATCATCTGAAGCAGTTTTGTTTTTTCAGTCAACACGCTCACCCATTAAAAACCAAGTTTTCGCTTCCGTAATTTTGACTTTAACAAGTTGTCCAATTAAAGATGCATCACCTTTAAAGTTAACAAGTTTTTGATGTTCAGTATAACCTGCTAACACCGTCTCATCATTTTTAGAAACACCATCGACTAACACGGATACAGTTTTGTTTAGAAAACGTTTGGAACCGCGCAAATATCCTTCATTGATTTTTTCATTTAAACGATAGAGACGTTCTTTCTTTTCGTCCATCGATGTTAAATCTTCGTATTTAGCTGCTGGTGTTCCTTCACGTTTTGAAAAGACAAAGGTAAAGGCACCTTCAAAATCAGCTACTTCAACTAAAGCCAATGTTTCTTGGAAATCAGTTTCGGTTTCTCCTGGAAAACCAACAATAATGTCGGTTGTAACTGAGATTCCAGGAACGGTCTCTTTTAATTCTTTTAACTTTTCTAAATAAGATGCTTTTGTATAATGACGATTCATTCGTTTTAAAACAGCATCTGAGCCCGATTGAACGGGTAAATGGAAATAAGGCATGACGTGTGCACAATCACGCATCGCTTCCATTGTTTTCGTATCTAAATCATGGGGATGAGATGTTGTAAAACGGATTCTTTCAATTCCTGTTTTATCCAAATCTCTTAAAAGATCGCCAAAGGTATAGCCATCTTTACGGTCCTTCCCATATGCATTTACATTTTGACCTAAAAGAGTGATTTCTTGGTAGCCACTTAAAACGAGTTCTTTCACTTCTTCTAAAATATCTTCTTTTGATCGTGAGCGTTCTTTTCCTCTTGTATAAGGAACGATACAGTACGTGCAAAACTCATCACAACCAAACATAATATTGACCCATGCTTTGTGTTTATACTGTCTTGTCTTGGGAAGATTTTCAACAATTTCCCCTTCTTTAGAAAAGACTTCGACGACTCTTTCTTTGCCAAACATCGCTGTTTGTAAGTAGTCAGGTAATTTATGAATATTATGAGTCCCAAAAACAAGGTCGACATGTTGATATTTTTTCAAGACCCGTTGAACGACATTTTCTTCTTGAGGCATACAACCTGCTAAAGCTAAAATGAGATCAGGGTTTTCCCGTTTATAAGCTTTTAATCGGCCCAGTTCACCCCATACACGGTTTTCAGCATTTTCCCGAATCGCACATGTGTTAATAATAATAACATCACTTTCTTCTTCACTTTTCGCTGGGGTAAAACCCATCAATTCCAAAATACCAGCCATCGTTTCGCTGTCGGCTTCATTGCCTTGGCAACCGTATGTCTGGATTAAATATGTTTTATGAAGACCAAGATGTTGATAAGACGTCGCAAGGTCAAAATCGACTTGTTCAATCATCTTTTTTGTCCGCTTGCGGGCCTCTTTCAAATCTGGTCGAAAATACTTTTTTATATCGATGTCTTTGTTCATTTTTTATCACCTGTCAACATTATACATAAAAAACAGTATAGATTATACTGTTTCACTTTCCAAATGGATTCTTTGGATTTTTTTCAAGTCTAAATCGATGAAAACGGCGTTGAGTTGAACGGGTCCATCAGCCACTCGATTTGGCGTCGAAAAACCATTTAAAAACCGGTTAATAACAATCTCGCGGTCAACACCAATAATACCTTCTAAAGGACCTGTCATCCCAACATCTGTCATATAAAAGGTGCCTTTTGGTAACATTCTTTCATCAGCCGTAGGAACATGTGTATGGGTTCCTACAACGACATCTGCAAGTCCATCTAAATAATGGCCTAAAGCAACTTTTTCTGATGTCGCTTCGGCATGAAAATCAATGAAAGAAACGTCTGGTTTTTCCGTTTCTAAAATGGCTTTAATTCCCGTGAAAGGATCTTCTAACGTTGTGTTCATAAAGGTTCTTCCGAGCGCATTAATCACACAGACACGTTTATCATTATACTGAAAGATTAAATACCCTTTACCAGGGGCGTTTTTGTAATTCATGGGACGGACAATGTTTGTTTCCTCAATAAAATCAAAAAGTTCACGATTACCCCACGTCCAATTGCCCATCGTAACGACATGGATTCCCATCGTCATTAATTGTTTATAAATTGCTTGGGTAATTCCTCTTCCTTGGGCTGCGTTTTCGGCATTCACAATAATTAAATTGGGTTTATAATCCTGTTTTAAAGTCGGTAAGTATTTTTCTAAAATTGCGAGTCCTGGGGGACCGTAAATATCACCGATAAATAAGATTCTCATACTTTCACCTTGATGAAAAAGAGGCAAAGAGCCTCTTTTTTTATTTTGCAATGTCGGTTGCTCGAGTTTCTCGAATAACCGTTACTTTAATCGTGCCTGGATATGTCATCCGCTCTTCAATTTGTTCTTTAATTTCACGGGCGACCTTGAAAGTTGATAAGTCATCAATCTGGTCGGCTTTTACCAAGACACGAACTTCACGTCCTGCCTGAATAGCATACGATTTTTCAACGCCAGGAACTTCATTCGAAATCGTTTCGAGTTGTTCAAGTCGTTTCATGTAATTTTCCATTGATTCACTTCGTGCGCCTGGGCGGGCTGCGCTAAGCGCATCTGCTGCAGCGACTAAGATCGCAATAAAAGTTTCTGGTTCTTGATCCCCATGATGGGAAGCAATCGCATCAATCACTGCTTTTGGTTCTTTATAGCGACTGACGAGGCGAACTCCAATTTCAACGTGACCGCCTTCAACTTCATGGTCAACAGCTTTACCGATATCGTGAAGAAGTCCTGCTCGACGAGCTAAAATTTCATCTTCACCAATCTCAGCGGCTAACTTACCAGCTAAAAAGGCTGTTTCTATTGAATGTTTTAAAACATTTTGGCCATAACTCGTACGGAAACTGAGGCGACCAAGTAATTTCACTAAATCAGGATGAATTCGACCGATACCAACGGTAAAGACTGCATCTTCACCCGCTTCACGAATATATCGATCCACTTCGAGTCGTGCTTTTTCAACGACTTCTTCAATCCGTCCAGGATGAATCCGTCCATCTGAGACTAACGATTCTAATGCTCGTTTGGCAACTTCTCGACGGACAGGGTCAAACCCACTTAATACGACGGCTTCTGGTGTGTCATCAATAATTAAATCAACACCTGTTAATGCTTCTAAAGTTCGAATATTACGGCCTTCACGACCAATAATTCGACCCTTCATTTCGTCGTTGGGTAATTCAACGACAGAGACTGTTCGTTCGGTTGTTGTCTCGCTTGCATATTTTTGCATGGCAAGGGTTAACAACTGAATGGATCGGGAATGAACTTCACTTTTCGCTCGTTCTTCCTCTTCACGAATAAAGGTTGCAATCTCATCTGCCATCTCGTCTTTGACACGGTCCATCATAATGGTTTTTGCTTCTTCAACCGTTAAACTCGAGATTGAGATTAATTTCTCTTCTTGTTCTTTTAACGTCTCTTCCACTTTGCTATTTAATTGTTCAAGCTGTTCTCTTCTTTCATCAAGTCGTTCTTCGCGAGAGGCCAATGTTTGTTCCCTACGGTCT
>JALNWO010000070.1 GCA_023230825.1 Acholeplasmataceae bacterium | reverse complement strand
TCGCCTGCTCCAATCGTAAAAAAAGCCAGATAACATCGGCTTTTTTTGATTATTGGGTAGCAAATGGAGAGAAAAATGGGTAGCAAATTATTTAATTGAAGAAATTATTAGCAACTTTCGCACTTAAACCAAGTTTTTGTAAGTAAGCAATTACTGCAACTTTATTATTATCCGCGACTGAATAACCCATGGTGTGAAGTATAAGTAGTTTTTCACTTCTTGTTAGTCCGCTAATTTTATTTAGTTCGGCAATGATTAGTTCTTTGCGATTTGGAACTTCACTATATTTGTTTTGTAAATAAACGATTGTTGTTGCAAACATTCCAACATTCACTTTGTTTTGTGTTTTTGCTACGAGCATTGCCAAACGACTTGTTGCTTCACCTTTGGCGATTTCATAATAAACATCACTAATTTTTTTGATCGCTTTTGCTTTCTCTTCTAAAGACAACTTTTGATATATGCTCGTATTCATTGCTTCTTTGATTTTGATATTAGCAACATTATAAACTTTTTTGAATTCGGCAATGACGTCCGCATTATAATTATGTTTAACACCTTCGGCGTCGGTATAATAAGTCGGCGTATTACTAATTGAAATGTCTACATCGTTTTTCTTAAATTCGATAAATTGTTTAGCAACTACATCGTCAATATCAAACTTGTATAATTGGAAGTTGAAACTTAACGCTGCTTCGGCTTTATCTAAATTACCTTTTTCAATATATGTATTTACTTCACGGCCTAAAAACGATTGTGAGGCGCCATATAAGACGTTTCTATATTGATAAGCAAGTTCTGGGTTAAAGTTGCCTATCGTGCCTTGAATAAGCTTTGAAAGGTTACCGGCTGGAAAGCCCATGAGTTCAGCAAGTTTAATAGCGAGTTGAACAAAGTCTCTGCTGTTAATTTTACCTTCACCAATACTTTCGAAAAGATTTTTAAAAGCAATAATAAATTCATTGATATTTTCAATTGGGGCAAAACTTGCACCGTCAAATTCTAACCAGTTATAAACACTATTGAAGTAAGGTATCCAATCAATTGTGCTATTTAATAAAACTTCAAGTGCCTTGTTGGCAAAATCAAACTCCTCGATTTCTTCTCTATCGTATAGCCAATTAGAAAGTGTATCGGCAAGCATTGTGATAATACCACTTAAAACTAGTCCAGCAAAGTAAGCACGAGCGCGATTACCAAGTTTATTTTGGTCGGCCATAAGTTTACCAAGTTTGCCATTTAAACTTTGCTTAACGTCGGCGTCTGTTACTTTTAATAAATCGGCTTTAATTTGTTTAATATCTTTGCTTTGATTATTCATATCGTTAAGAATATTAAAGAGTAAACCAGCTTTGTTTTGGGCGTCACTTTGGAATAGACCGAATAAATTTTTAACAATAACTCCTTTTTCGCCAGCACGCACACGGCTAATAGCAATACGATCACTATTAGATTGAGTTTCTAAAATAAAGTCGGTTAACATTTCATTGGCAAGTTTTAGATTTTCTTGTGTGCCGATTTTATAACCATGTGTTTTTTGGACGTATTCTTCTGCTAAAGCAAAAGTAGCGTAAGTTGTCATACGATCCATAAATTCCATTCCGCTTAAAGCAAAACTTGTAACTTTGCGCATTGAATCGGTCGTAAATTGTTCTGCTCCGGCCGACAACGTAACGCCTCTTACATATTCATGATTATAAATACGATACCTAAAGATACCATTATTCGCTTTAAGATAAGCACGATTTTTTAGAACTCGATAAAACGATGTCGGGTTGAGAAACGTTTTAAGGCCGGTAGTGAAACCTACTTTTTCCCAAGCAGTAAAAAACGAAGCAAATTGTTTTAACATTGGTCTTGGGTTTAAACCTTATACTGCTGTTGAAAAACGACCAACCATTTTATCAAAGAAGCCACTTCTACTAATTACTTCTTGATTGCCAATAAGTTTATTCATAATTGAGGCCATATAAGTTTTGGCGTCGGGCATATATTCTTGAATTAGTGACATGAAACTATTACCGTTAGCGTCTTTTAATTGCATGACGCGAGTTAACTCTTGACTTGCTAAACCAATTTCACCAGTAATTGTCATACTTTCAATGTATGAATTAAATAAGTTAATCGGATTAACGTTAATTTCAATAACGGTTTTTCTATTTGTTAATTTTAATAATCTACCATTATTTAAAGCATTCACATTAAACTTTTGTGACGCTGGGTTTGTCATATCAGTAATTCTAAAGGCGTTACTAGAAACAATTGGATAATAATTTTCACGTGAAACTTTAAAACCTAAAATCTTTTCGCTCATGCTTTCAACGTAAGCTTTAACCTCAGTATTATATAGTTTAAAAATTGCGTCTAAATTAGCCATTTCTTTTGCTGTTAGGTGTTGCTTCATAGCGTTTTCTAATTCATTAAAAGTGATTTGTTTAGAAATGCGATTAGAATCAGTAAAAGTAAGATTACTATTTTGCATGCGCACAAGGTTATCTGGTGAAAGCATGTTTAAATAAAATTGATATAGAACGTATTTTGAAACTTTTAAATTACCAATTTTAATTTTTTTATGTTGGTGTTTTTTAAGTTCTTTAATATGTTGATCGCGTTGTTCCAAAAAGTCTACATATTTACCAATTTGTGCTTCATAGGGCTTTTTAATCATATCATTATATAGATAAGTAAACGCGTCCGTATGCGTGCCACCCGTGAGGTAGGCGATAATGTCTTTTGGACTTAAAGCGTCAAACAAGGCCGCTTTTAGTTTTCCGTTAATACCGGCCGAATTATAACGTTCTTTGACTTGTTGTGCACGTTCGATAAGTTTTGTGGCTTTGTTGCGCACGGCTTCGCGCACGCCGTCGTTATATTCTTGATATAGTTTGTAAATTGCCTTGTTAAGATTATTAAATGCTTCAATTTGAGCATAATTCATATGTGTTTGTTTTAGGCCGCGACTATTTGATAAGTCAGTTGCTAGTTCAATAATAGCGTCAGCTTGTGTTTGTAAACTACTTAAACCAACAGTTTCTTTGTAAGGGTTTAAAACGCTGTTAATAAAGTTTTGGAATGAGCCGTCGTTAATCATTGTTTGAAGACGCGCAATGTTTGTCATTGATAGATAACCGCGATTTGTGAAACCAAATTGTTTAAAGTATTGATAGAATAACCCTTTAGCGCCAGAGGAAGTATCAATATTACCAGTGTTGCCAAATTTTGCAACAGCGTTGCCTAAATTCTTTTTAATCGTGTTAAGTTTTTTAACAAAGGTTAATGTTGCTTTTAATTCGGCGTTCACGGTTTTAGCATTATCAAGCCATTTAATAAGTTTGTTAATGTTTGTTGTTGTTTTACTATCAACCGCTTGTGAAGCAAGGACGTTATAAAAAAGGTTTGTTCCTTCGGCAATAATTTGATTTAAGGTTTTACCAGTTTGATATTTTAAATAATCGCCATAAGTAAGTGTGCCTTCCCCTAAAAGGTTTTGGCCGACAAGTTCAACGTTTAAAATATCTTTAACAAATTTTGTTACATTGGATTTTTTTGCTTCATTTGGTGATAAATTAAATTCTTCAAATAAACGTCGCACTTTCTTTTTGCGGTCTTTGATTTTAAATTCTTCACCGATACTTTCGCTAATACTTGCTTCAACGGCTTTATAGACATCATCAATAGTTTTAATATTTTTAATAATAATACCTTCTTTTTCGTTGGCAATTTTTTTAACTGTTTGTGCTTCGTTTTCTTCATAAGGAACAAAGTTTTCGCTATTAGCGGTTTCTTTGGAAAACACTTCTTGCGCTTGGACTTCTTTTACAAACTCGAAAATATCCTTATATTTTTCATAAAGTTTTTGTTCTAATTCTGTTAGTGTTTCGCCTTTTATAAACTTTTGTAAGGCGCTATATGCTGCTTTATTCGTTACTTGCAAAGTAGTATTAACACTCTTTATGAATTCACTTAAAATAGCGTTATTTTGAATTAGTTTATAGTTATTCACTTTTGAAAAGTTAGCAAGTAACCGATTTAACAAAGTGTTTCTAATAAAAGCGTCACTTATCATTTTAATTGATTTAGCACTAGAACCTTGATCTAACGTTGCTTCAATATAATTGTTAATAAGTTCGCTTTGCCAATATGCTTTGCGGCCGGTTTCTTCAAGCGCTTTATATTCAGCACTATTTGTATATGCTTTTCTTAATTGTGCGCCGTTTTCTTTATACCAACTTGTATCAACAATTTTTTCAACTAGGCTTTGTCGCGCAGTTGCGTCCATTGTATCGCCAACTAGGTGACCAATAAATTCATGCGCTAACGCTGGTGCAAATTGTTGAGTGTATTTATTATTTATTTTAATAACATTATTTTTACTATCAAAACTCGCTTTTGTGTCGCCTTCCATATCCACAAATTCAAGTGATATTTCTGTGCCAAAATGAGTTTGTAAGTCATTAAATAAATTACGCGTCATAATCTTGTCTTTTGAAGAAAATTCTTCAATAGCGGTTTCAATATAATTATCAATACTTACATTCGCAACAGCTTTATTAAACGCTGTAGGGTCGCTAAATAATCGGCCAATGTTTTTCTTTTGTGTTTCATTTAAATTGAATTTTCCGTCTTTAAGTGCTTGCAGTTGAGCCGCTAATTCCGCTAAAGGTTTAGCAACCTTTTCGGCCAATTGTTGATATTTTTTTGTATTTTGTTTTCCTTGTTGTTCAAGGGCATTCATTTCGGCATAAAGATTACTAATTTCGGACATGTTATTCATAATATTAACACCGTCTTTGCCAAAAGTTTTTTTCGCTTCTGTGCTATTTACCCATGTAGATGTTCCACTCAAAATACCGCCAATAGCCGCACCACTTGCGGCTTGTGACATAACACTATTTTCGCCGCTAAACCAAAACTCTTTTGTTCCATAAACAACGTTCCCTTTATCGTCATAAAAAGCACTTTTGCCCTTCCAAATAGAATCAACTAATGGTTCTAAAATACCAGATATCGCTTCTTCTGCACCTTCTTGTAACATTTCCTTTGCTACTTCTTTAGCAAAAGCCTTAAATGTGGTTGTTGCAGTTTGTTCACCAATAACACCAGCGACCTTACCACCGGGGAAAATAAGTTCTGTTCCTACTTCGACAGCTGCAGTTGCTAAACCAGTTAACATGGCTTTACCCATTTCGCCGGTTTCTTCATAAACAACGTTTGTTTTACCAGCAAAAGCACCCGCACCCATTGTAGCTAGTGAAGCGGCTTTAGGTATCCGTGTAGCGCCTTGAGCTACGGCGCTGCTTCCACCGGTTGCAATACCGACACCAATACTTGGAATAAGATAACCAATATCTTCGCCAACACCACGAATAAATGATTGTCCGTCCGTTCCAAAGATTTTTTTATCTTTAAGTTCGGCTGTATAAGAACCCGCGGCCTTTTTTGCTTGTTGCGCTCTAATTTCTTCCGGAGTCCAACCCGTCCAATAGTCAGCAGTGAAAAAATCACCACTTAACATAGCGGAACCATTAAATAACATCATTGCTTTTTCAACTGGGGCTTGCCAATCATAATCGCGTGCCGTTTGCGCCCAATCAACGCCACCACCCGCCCAATCTATGAAATTAAAAACAAAATCGCCTATATCGTCAGCAAAGTTTAAAAGACCACGAGCAACGTTTTGTGCTTGTTCCTCGACTGTATCCCATATTCTTTGCCACCAATTGCGATCTGTTGCGGCCGTGCTATCAAGCACCGCATTCGCTTCGTCTAATGCTAATTGATTATTAAGTTGGACGGCTTCATAGGAATTGTCGTTAACAGCATTTAGTTGTAACGATTCAATTCCCTCGTGTAAGCCACCATACATGATTTTGAGATAGTTACTTCGAGATTGTTTGAAATCCGACATAATTATCCCTCCTTATGAATTATAAACTCCACTTTGCATTGTAGAAGATTTTTCTTTGAAATAAACGGCATTATCGTCTTTTGCATTATTATAATATTCGTCATGTGACATATTATATAATTTGCCGTCAGTTCCATAATAGATATAAAGTCTTTCGCCTTTATCATTAACTAAAGCAATATAAGTGCCGGGCTTAACTTCACCTTTAGTAATTGCATTGTTTAAATGATTGTTTTCATTATTGAATGCGCCTTTACGTTCAACGGGGTTACCGTCTTTATCATAACCAAAGATTTTTTCGCCTTGATCATAATTATATTCCGTTCCATAAGTTGGCATGTCTTTATTCGGGTCTTTTACAAGGTCTGCTCCACTCATAACGCTTGTGATATAAGCTTTACTTTCTGCGCTTAAATTATCCCATTTTTCCGTATAGACATAATTGCCACTTGCGTCTTTTTCCATATAACCATAGTTAACTAAATAATTATTGATATATTCTTCGTCTGCACCATAGTTAATAGCGTTTTGAATAAAGGCAACAAGTTGATTATCTAATTCAATTTGTTTTTGTTCTGCTTCGTATTTTTCTTGTTCGGCGCGTTCTAAATTTCCTTGTGTAATATCTAATTCGCGATCGTGATAACTATCAAGATTTTGGCTATACATATTAAGTGCGGTGTTTTGAATACCAGACGCCGCAGTAGAACCATAACCTTGTGTTCCTAAACCTCTTGCCGCCATGTCATTTAATAAATACTTTTCGGAATTCGCTTTAATATTGTATTGCTGTATGGCAGTATTGAAAAATGACTTATAGTTTTGCTCGCGTAAAGCTTTCGCCATTGCATCGTCATAAACGTTTGATTCTCCTCCGCCACTTACAGTGTCATCAACATTGCTACTACCGTATAAGTCAATAGCGTTTGGCGCTGCTGGGATGACATCTTTTTCTTTTTTTTCATTTGTCGCCATAATGATTTCCTCCTAATTTATTCATTTTTATTTACCTACATAAACTTTCACTTCTTCACGATAATCAAGGTATGCCAAGTATTCCGCATTGTCTGGGTCTAAACGACCTTTATGCATTAAAGCGATTTCCTTATCAACGCTATACTTTAAGTGAATGAAGCCAGAGATGATTTCATCACGATTATTATTTACTAAACCAAAATACATATCGTGTTCGTAAACGGTTTCTCCTTCAATTGTAATTGGGACTATGTTTTCATATAAAAATAGTTCTACCTTTTTTCCCACTACGTTGTGCCAAAACTTATTAGGCAATTGATTTGATTGAGTTTTCATAAATAACTCCTTTCATTTGTTTTATGTTATAAAAATATTTGCGAAAAAGAATATAAGAATCGCTATTTTTTAACCACCCATAGTAACTCATTAGTGCTTGTGCCGACTTTAAAGAGTGACTTTTTTGAAACTTAAAGTATTGTCTTCGCATGTTACGTGTTATCCGCTTTCTAACAAATGTCTTTTCCCTTGTATAAACAAAACCACAAAAATCAAGTCTTCTCTTTTCGGTATTGAAAATTTGCCAATTACTTTTGATTGTTAAATGTTCTTTTTCAAACTCTTTTTTTAAGATTAAGAAAGTTTTTTTCAAATTACGCTTATTAGAACCAAACAAAGTAAAGTCATCCATATAACGCATGTAACGTTTAACACCTACTTGTTCTTTGATAAAGTGATCCATATCTTGTAAATAAAAATTAGCGAACCATTGCGAAGTATAATTACCGATTGGTATTCCTTTATCGTGGCTATCAATAATCGTGTCAATTAACCATAAAGTATCTCGGTCTTTGATTACTCGCCTAAACTTTTCTTTTAATAATTCTAAATCAATGCTTGGATAAAACTTTTGTATATCAAATTTTAAACAATACTTGGTATTTGCTCGGTCGTTTTGCATCCATTTTTCACAACCTTTTTTAGCGTAGTGCATTCCACGTTTCTTAACACAAGCGCAAGACCAATGATACATACCACGAACGATGATACCTTGAATTTGTAACATTAACGCCCAATGGATGATTTGGTCTGGATAAAACTTTGGTTTGTGAATAATACGTTCTTTTCTACTTATACCGTCTTTAATTTCGCCTTCTATGTATGGAGAATGAATATAAGTTTTATTGATAAGCATTGTGTGAATATCATTTACGCATTTATCAATATTGTGTAATACCCATTTAACAACTCGACTATCCTTTTTACCACGACTTGCATTATAAATAGCCGACCGGATGTTTTCCTTGTCGCATATCTTATCGTAAATATAACCTATTCTTTTTTTCTTTCTATGATACTTGTGGTGTTTCGAGAATTAACCTACTAAACCACTTCCCCTTTATCATTTTTTGCCAAGCGGCATGGAGTAACAATGTTTTCAATAGAAAGCCGAAAACCGTAGTTGATGTTAGAATTCGTGAGAGAATTATCATGAGACCAATTATAAAGACCTGCGTTGCCGCTGTTATTCCAACGACCGCCAACCAAGCCCTCAAGAAAAACCCTACAAAGCACATTGTTTACCCCTATATATCAAGGGGGAAGACCCCCTTAATTAACCCCCTTTAAGGGACGAAAAGAAAGCCGAAAACCGTAGTAGATG
>JALNWO010000069.1 GCA_023230825.1 Acholeplasmataceae bacterium | reverse complement strand
TAGTCAGGACGAGTGGTTGTGCCTTCATAAAAGACGTTGGCACCTAAAAGGGGATACTCTGCTTGAATATCCTCATAAAAAGGGTTAAAGTAACGAGTAATCATTTCAATACCCCAGTCAAATTCATGGTTTCCAAGGACAAAGACGTCTAAATTCATGACATTAAGTAAGTCAATCATCGATGCCCCGTAGTAGTAATTTGATAAGATGTTACCTTGTAAAATATCACCACCAGCGACAAACATTGTCTCTTCGGGTTTATTTTTCGTTGTATCTAATAAGAACCCACCTATTTTTGCTAATCCAATGTCACTATCTGTTTCTAAGATAGAACCGTGGGTATCATTGATATTATAAACATTTAACGTATCAATAGCTTCATCTGAAGATGCCATGACTTGCACACTAATCACTTGTTCAGTGCGAAGTCCGTATGAGTCTTCAACGTAATAAGTTAATGGATAAACACCAGGAATATCTAATTGAACTAAATCATCAATGATACCGATTTGATCAGTTAAATCTCCATCTTCTAAATCATTTGCCTGAATATAAGCAAAATAATTAGGGGCATCATCATTTAAAAAATAATACACCCGGTGGTAATCAAATAATGTTGGTGCGGTATTATTCATCACAATGACATCATACTGATCAATTTTACGATTACCAAAACTATCATAAACTGTAATCGTTATTTGATATGTGCCAGGTCTTTCAAAATCAACATCACCTTCAAAAATAATTTGTTCGGTTAATTCACCATCTACTTCATCAAATGCTTGAATATGTGCCTGATAGTCTGGAACTTCTTCACCGATGGTGTAATAAACATTGGCAACACCAACAAAATAAGGCTGAGTATAATCAATTTCAATAGGTTTAATTTTAACGATAACGTAAATTTTTTGGGAAACTGCTTCACCCTCATTATCCAACACAATAAAATAGACATAATAAATGCCTGGTGTTTCATAATCCACTTCATCATCATTAACGGTAATCTCAGTGATTGGATCACCAAATTCGTCAGTAATTGTTACTCCAGTTAAATAATCGGGTAAATCATCACCAATATAAAAAGTTGTATCTACCAAACCACTAAACTCAATCTGAGTACGCGGATCTTCAGGTTCTTGGACACAACCAACTAAAAAAATTAGTACGAATATGGTCATTAAAATGAATTTAAATGTTTTCATATGGCTTCCTCTCGTTCGTCAAATATTATAACATAGCCATACCTTTTTTTTCATGCAATATGTTATAATGTTGCTTAGGAGACATGAACCTATGAAACAAAAATTAAGCTTATGGGACATCTTTTGGACTTTCTTTAAAATTGGCGCTTTCACCTTCGGTGGTGGCTTAGCCATGATGCCTGTTATGCGGCGGGAAGTCGTTCATAAAAAAAATTGGGTTGACGATGAAGAAATTTTAAAAATTCTCGTCATTTCTGAATCAACCCCAGGCGTATTCGCGGTTAATTCCGCGACTTTTATTGGTTATAAACTGCGGAAGTTTATGGGTTCTTTAGTTGCGACGTTGGGTGTTGTCTTACCTTCTTTAATTACCATTTCCATTATATCGTTATTTATTATTCAATTTCGTGAAATCAAATGGGTCAGTTACATGTTCTCAGGAATTCAAGTTGGCGTGGCGATTTTAATATTTAAAGCGGCACTATCTTTAAGTAAAAAACTAACGATGACCCTTTTTACAGGACTTGTTTTGGCCATTGTCTTTTTACTCGCTCTATTTACAAACATCAACGTCATCATTTTAATTTTCTTAAGTGCACTTGCAGGTGTCGTCTTCCATTACTTCTTAAGTTTAAAGGAGGCGAAACAACATGTGGCTTGAGCTTTTAACTTTGTTTTGGATCTTCTTTAAAATTGGTGCCTTCACCTTTGGTGGTGGCTACGCAATGATTCCTTTGATGGAACAAGAAATTGTTGGCAGAGGCTATATTGATTTACAGCTTTTCGTTGATTTTATCGGCATCTCTGAATCAACCCCAGGACCGATTTCAGTCAACATGGCAACTTTTATTGGTTTTCATGATTATGGTGTTTTAGGGGCTATTGTCACGACAACCGCTGTTATTCTTCCTAGCTTTATTGTGATTTTAGTGATTGCGGCATTTGGCCAAAAATTCTTAGAGTCTAAGTTTGTTAAAGATGCTTTTACAGGCCTCAAGCCAGCTGTCATTGGACTTATTTTCTCAGTCGCATTTACGCTTTTAGTAAGAACGTTATTTCCTCACATCCATTTCACAGAAATGATCTTTGATTTTCAAGTTTTTAATTACCGTAATTTAATTATTTTAATCGTCCTTCTCGCTGTTCTTTTCATTAAGAAAAAAACATCGCCGATTTTACTTATTTTACTATCAGCAGGTTTAGGACTTTTAGTCTACGCTTTAATGTAGGAGTTTAAAATGAAAAATTTAAGTTGGTTAAAACATGATTTAATTGCCCATCGTGGTTTATATTCACAAGATCAACAAATACCCGAAAATACCATTGCAGCTTTTCAAAATGCTTTAAATCATGGATATACGATTGAACTTGATGTCAATCTTTTAAAAGATGGAACCGTTGTTTCTTACCATGACCCCACTTTAAAACGTTTATTCAATAAAGCGACACCTCTTAGTGACTTAACTTTTGAAGACCTTAAAAAGTACCGCTTCTCTAATGGAGAAGGCATCCCTAGTTTAGAAGCGGTCCTTCAATTTGTGGATGGAAAAGTTCCTTTACTTATTGAATTAAAACCTTTCGGTGATGTTAAAACATTGTGTCACCAAGTGATGAAAGTTTTACAAAACTATACTGGATCTTACGCTTTATTTAGTTTTCATCCGCGCGTCGTCTATTGTTTAAAAAAGTATTATCCCCACGTTATAAGAGGACAAATTGCGGAGACATATAAAACAAATAAACGACTTAACTTTATTACAAAATGGCTTTTAAGAACAATGGTGTTTAATCTCTTTACAAAGCCAGATTTCATTAGTTATTGGATTCATGATTTACCTCTTAAACGTTTAGATAGGTTAAAGACAAAAGGGATGACCATCATCAGTTACGCTGCTCAAAACCAAGCTGAATTTTCGATGGTAAAAAAACATTATCATAATGTTGTCTTTGAGTTTTTCCATCCAAAAATTAAAAACTAAAAAAAGGCTTTGCACTATGCAAGCCTTTTCTTTTTTTATTAATCCATATCAACATCGAAACTTTCAAGTAAACCTTTTCTTTCAACAAACTCGGCATCGCCGTGTTTCGTAAAGAACATCGTAATAAAGCTTAAACCAACAAAGATAGCAGCATAGGGGAATAGGACCAATCTTGTCTTAAAGACATAGTCCATAAAAATGCCTGATAAAATCGGTGTTAAAATTTGAGCTGCCATCGAGAAGGTGTAGTAATATCCGGTATAACGACCCACATTGGATCCTTTCGCTAGCTCAACAACCATCGGGTATGAGTTCACGTTAATCGTGGCCCAACCAATCCCAGTTAAACCAAAGACGATGTACATAATCCAGCCGGTATTTTCATTGACGAAAGCTGCTGATCCAAAGCATATTGTCAGTAGGACAACTCCAATTAAGATGCTCTTTTTTCGACCAATTTTGGTTGAGATAATGCCAATGGGAATGAAGGCAATAATTGCAGTCACATTCGCAACTAATAAAGGCATCGTAAACGAAGAAATTCTTAAGACGTGAGGAACATAGTCTGAGACTTTAGAAATAACAGCGTTATAGCCCATAAACCATAGGAAGACAGACGCTAAAATTAAGATGAGTGAGAGACGCTTATCTTTTGATAAATGGCCGCCAGTTTCCTCCTCTTCTTCATCTTCTGTTAAATCAAACTGTTTCATTTCCTCTTGATTTAAAGCAACAAGTTTCGGTTCTTTTACTTTCCAAAGGAAAATAATTAAGACAATGAGCATAATGGCCCCAACTGCGACGAAAGCTGCCGTATAGTGGACATACGATTTTCCATCTAGACCTAAGACAGTTAATAAAATAAGTGATGTGGTTCCCGCAGCTGCGCCCATTAAGTTAATGATTGCATTCGCTTTACTTCTTAATGGTTTTAAAGTGACATCGGGCATTAAGCTAACTGCCGGTGAACGGAAAACGGACATCGCGACTAAGGCAATTAAAAGGGTTGTAATAAAAATAACGAAGTTAACGGGGCTTTTGACTGTTTCTTCCCAAGCAAGCTGGGATAAATATGTTTGGTAGTAGTCATTTAAGAATGCAAGGTCACCAACATCTAATTCTGGGCCTGCGTTATCATTTAAAATCGCAAGAATTTTACTCTCGGTTTGGTTTTCCCATTTATCAAACGTTGCTTGGTTGATTGCGCCAGAGGTGAGTTTCGCTTGTCTTTCAGCACGCATATCGACTAAGAGCCCATCCCAAAATGTTTCTAGACGGCGGACATCACTTTCACGATATTCGGTGTATAAACCAATAATTTCGGTTTGTTCAATGCGTTTCGTTTGGATGTTATCCATCAATGAAAGTCCCATAAAGGCAAATGCAGCAACAACCGTACCAACAATGATATACGGCGTTCTTCGCCCTCTTTTATGATTGGTGCGATCTGATAAGGCACCAAAGAGAGGTAACATAAATAAGGCAAGCATATTGTCTAAAGCCATAACGACCCCAGAGGCTGTTTGGTTCAAGCCAAACTTATCGATCATGATTTTGGCAATAATATTGTCATATGTTTGCCAGAAAATAGTAATGATAAAAAAGGCAAGTCCAACATAAAAAGTTTTTTTGTAATCTAATTTCATGTAAACACCTATATCTTTCTTCAGTTTTTTTAATTTCTTTCATTATAGCATTAAAAAGCCAATAACGATATTTTTATTCGTTAAATCTATGATGAATCTATCACTTTAAAAATCTTTTTCAATCTTTCGTAAAAAAAACCATCTCTATTTTGAGATGGTTTTTCCATATCATTGTTTTTAAAGTTGAACGTATTCGTGACCAATCGCGACTGCTTGACGGTTCACAGGTAAGAAGCGTTCTTTTCCATTACTAAAGAAAAACTCTAAACTTTTATCAATCGTCTCTTCTGTAAAAATACCTGTTACTTTTAAGAAGGCGCCGAGCATGATCATATTCGCTACTTGTGGTGTTGATAATTCATTTGCCAAGTCATTCATCGGAACACCATAAATATTTTTTGGTCCCTTTACTTCATCTTGGATTAATGATGAGTTATAAATGAGATTTCCATCATCTTCTACTTGATCGATAAACTTATGTAAGGATGGTAAATTAAAAATTAATAAATCATCTGCTTTTTTAAAGATAGGTGAATAAATCGGTTGATCACTAACAACAACAGAACAGTTGGCCGTCCCACCGCGTGTTTCTGGTCCATAAGTTGGAACCCAAACACAATTTAATCCTTGAAGGTTTGCAGCATAGGCAATCATTTGCCCGGTTAACATAACACCTTGGCCACCAAAGCCAGCAATTTTAATTTTTCTAGTCATCTTTCATCACATCCTTAAAGACGCCCAATGGGAAGACAGGAACCATTTCTTCTTTGACGCGTTCCATCGCGGCAAAAGGATCCATTCTCCAGTTTACGGGGCATGTAGATAAAACTTCAATTAAAGTAAAGCCACGACCTTCTAATTGATACGTAAAGGCTTTTTTAATCGCCCGTTTTGTTTTACGGATGTTACCGACATCGGTTAACATGACGCGCTCAACATAAGCTGTTCCATCGATTTGAGCAAGGATTTCAGCCATTTTAATTGGATTACCATGTTGTGCAAGCACTCTTCCATCTTGGGAAGTCGTTGTTTTTTGACCGATTAACGTTGTTGGAGCCATTTGACCACCCGTCATGCCGTAGGTCGTGTTATTTGCATAAATAACGGTAAAGTTTTCACCACGGTTTGCGGCATGTAATGTTTCGGCAATCCCAATCGACGCCAAGTCGCCGTCACCTTGATAGGTAAAAACAACACTATCTGGTAGAGAACGTTTAACACCGGTTGCCAATGCACAGGCACGGCCATGAGCTGCTTGTTGCATGTCGCAGTTAAAGTAATCATAACTTAAAACGGAACAACCAACAGAAGCGATGCCAATTGTTTTATCTAAAACGTTCAGTTCATCTAATACTTCAGCTACAATTTTATGAAGAATTCCGTGGGTACAACCCGGACAATAGTGAGTTGCGTTTGTCGTTAGACCAGCACTTCTTTCATATTTAATCATCTTAGTCCACCACTCTTTCATCAAACGTTAAAATTGCTTCGACAATTTCTTCAGGCTCAGGAACCATTCCCCCAGAACGGCCATAAAAGGCAACTGGGAAACGACCCTTATTAGAAATTAAGACATCATCAAGCATTTGTCCGTGTGACATTTCCGCAACCAAAATGCCTTTGGTTGTTTTAGGAATAAGGTCAAAAGCTTTTTTCGGATAAGGCCATAATGTAATCGGACGGATCATGCCAACATTAACACCATTTTCAGCTAAACTTTGAATGGCAGAACGACAAATTCTCGCAGTTGTTCCATACGCAACGATGACGTAATCCGGATTTTCCATGTTAATCATTTCAAATTGAACTTCATTTTTAGTAATTTCTTTATACTTCGCTTGTAAGCGTAAGTTATGCGCTTCTAAATCTTGAGCTTGTAAAAATAAGCTGTTAATAATATTTCTTCCTTCATGGTTTCTTGTTCCTGTTGAAGCCCATGTTTTTGGTGGTAATTTTCTTTCTTTTACCGGACGATCTAAATCAACCGCCTCCATCATTTGACCAATTAAACCATCAGCTAATACCATAACTGGGTTTCTGTATTGATCGGCAATGTCAAATGCTTCTTTCATTAAATCGACTGTTTCTTGAACAGATTCAGGTGCTAAAACAACAACGTTATAGTCACCATTTCCACCACCGCGAGTTGCTTGATAGTAATCACCTTGTGAAGGTTGAATCGAACCTAAACCAGGACCACCACGCATGACTGAACCAATTACACATGGTAATTCAGCTCCACATAAGTAGCTAATCCCTTCTTGTTTTAAAGCGATTCCTACTGATGATGAAGATGTCATCACCCGTTTACCAGCACCAGCAGCTCCGTAAACCATATTGATTGCGGATACTTCACTTTCAGCTTGAACAAAAACCTTACCTTCGTCCAACATTAATTTTGATAAATATTCTGGAACTTCGTTTTGCGGTGTAATTGGATAACCAAAGAAACAATCCAATCCAGCTTTCATTGCTGCGCGAGCAATCGCTTCGTTCCCTTTCATTAAGACTTTACTCATGTTCCTAACACCTCCACTTTAATGACTGAGTCTGGACAAATGATTGCACAATTCGCGCAACCAATGCATTTATCCATATCGGACACAGAAATGAGATGATAGCCTTTTTTGTTTGAACGATTTTTATCAAGACTCAAAATATGAACTGGACATACATGCGTACAAAGTTCACAGCCTTTACAAATTTCATCGTCAAAGCTTACTCTTCCTTTTCTAGCCATCTATTAACTCTCCTATCTTTTAATGTAATTACTTCTGACTAAAGCAATCGTTTCCATCCGCTTAGTCGCGAAAATTTTCGCGGCTTCTTGGGTATGGGTATTTTCTTTATCAGCAATCTTATAAATTTCTAATAAACGGTCATAAATTCTTTCAATGTCTCGTTTGGCGCGATCTTTTTCATAGCCTTTTAATTCGTGAGCAACGTTAATGAGTCCCCCAGCATTAATCACGAAATCCGGCGCATATAAAATCCCGCGGTCTTTTAACATTTGACCGTGAATATCTTCTTCTAATAAAACGTTATTTGCCGTTCCTGCAACAACTTTCGCTTTGATTTCAGGAATGGTCTTATCATTTAATGAGCCCCCTAAAGCACAAGGTGATAAAACATCGACATCTAATTTAAAATAATCTTCTGGTTTAACAAATTCAACTTCTGGATGTTCTTCAGCTAAACGAGCGATATGTCTTTCGTTAATTTCTGAGAAATAAACTTTTTTTGCTTGGTGTTCAAGTAAATATTTAATAAGATAATATCCTGTTTGACCTGCACCTTGAACCGCGAACGTATATTTAGAAATATCATCATCGCCAAATTGGTGCTTTAAAGAAGCACGAATCCCGCAAAACGCACCCCACGCAGTCATGGGTGATGGATTTCCACTTTTACCTTCTAAACCAACAACATGGTCTGTTTCCATATTGACATAATCTAAATCTTTCGTTGTCGTGTTCACATCTTCTGCTGTAATATAACGACCGTTTAATGATTGGACAAATCTTCCTAATGCACGGAAGTAAGCTTCTGACTTCACTTGATCAGCATCACCGATTAAAACCGATTTGCCGCCCCCCAAGTTTAATCCTGCTGCCGCTGCCTTATAGGTCATGCCGCGGGCAAGTCTTAAGCAGTCTAGCGTTGCTTCATCTTCAGATGCATAATTCCATAAACGTGTTCCCCCCAACGCAGGTCCTAGCGTGGTGTCGTGGATTACAGTAATTCCTTTTAAACCTGTGGTTTTGTCATAAAATTTGACAACTTGTTCAAAACCGTATTTTGACATATAGTCAAAAACTTTAAAATCGCTCATCGTTTCTACTCCCTTCAATTTTCATAAAGCGCTTACATTAAACATTATAACATAGTTATGTCAAGAATAAAGCCCTTTTTATCATAATCTTTTTAAAAAGAAAAGGATAC
>JALNWO010000068.1 GCA_023230825.1 Acholeplasmataceae bacterium | reverse complement strand
CTTATCAGTTTTAGATAAGCAATTTAGGGAATCTTTCGGGGAGCACGTTATTTACACTGTTCGATTGGATAGATTACCTATTCCTATTGTCGGTTTTTTTCTTCGGCTGTTTTCTTTCAAACTTCCAAAGTACCATATTGGTATTGTCCGGTATGGTCTTTATCCTTCTTCTCCCGTTTCTGAAAGAAAAATTTATTTAGGCAGAAGGTTTTATAAATGTTACGACACGCTGCAAAGATTCAGTAAAAATAATGAATATTGGGGCGTTTCTTCAGTTCTATCAAGCTGGCATGTGAAAGGACGTTTTCTGACGAGGTGGCAATTGAATAAAAAATATGTTTTTGGTGCTTTATTGTCTGGTATTTTTATTGGTATTTTTTCTTTTTGGGGTGTTGATTATTTTGGTTTATTGGATGAAAAATCTTATATTGAAGAAATTGATTTAACAGGAGTGGTATTAAATGGATACTTAATCCAGGCTGGTGAATTGACTGGTCATTTATCGAATGGTCAAATTATTAAAAGTCGCGAATACGGTTTTGATGAAAAAGGTATTTGGGTTCGTTTCGGTGAAAAAAATGTTAGGGGTAAATTATGATACGTTGTATATTTATTTTTTTATTTAGTTTGTTTTCTTTTCCAGCTTTTGCAAACAATATTTCTATTGTTTTGAAAGATGTCCCAGCCGTTGAATTTCTAAAAAAAACTTATCTTTCTATTTTGGGTCAGGATTATATATTAGATCCTGATCTTAACCAAAATAAAATGATTAATTTATCCGTTTCAAACCAGCCTTTGCCTGAATTTAAAAAAACAGTTGATCTGGTTTTGGAAGAGTCAGGAATTTTTAAGAGGGAAATTAATGGCATTACTTTTTTTTCATCCAAGAAAGGGAATAAAAAAAATGAATCTGTTATTCCTGATGAATCTTTTAATATTCCATCCGTCCCATCTACGGTTTTGACTGACAATGTACCGTCCCCGCTGCCTTTGAATTTTGATGCTTCAAGTCAGTATTCTGGTTTTCAGACCGAACAAGAATTTGAAATTTATAAGCCAATTAACCGTACTGTCTCCAGCTTACAAGCGCTGGTCAATTCCTTGTCGGTTATCCCAAGCCAGCCAACCAATGATAGGGTGGTTATCCGTGGACCCGATAAAAAATCTATTTCAAAAATATTAGATATTTTACGAAAATATGATTCTGAAAGGCCCAAAGAAATTTATCTCGAAGCCGCAATTCTAGAATTTACTGATTCGAGTGAAAATAATCGGGGGTTTACACTGGCTGCCAATGTCTTGTCCGATCACCTCAGAATCGGAATAAATACAATCTTAAGTCCTTTTGATTCTTTTATTGGTGTTTCTGGCAGCGATATCAATTCATCGCTCTCAATTTTGAGTTATGACAATCGTTTTACGCTTGTATCAGCCCCCAAAATTCGAATTTTTGACGGTGAAACGGGTATTGTTAATGTTGGCCAGTCTGTCCCAACGCTGGCTGAAACGACAATTACTGACGGTGGAACACGTTCACAAAGTATTCAATATCGGGATAGTGGTGTTATTTTAAGGGTCACACCAAAAGTTCATGAAAATTTAATACATCTAGATATAAGCACTGAACTTTCAAATTTCATCAAAACGCAAACCAGTGGAATTGATTCACCAACTTTGACCCGTAGATCACTTGATACTTTTTTAACCATAAAAAATAATGAAATGGTTATCTTGGGTGGCCTGGACGAATCAAAAAATAGCCATGGCACCCAAGGCGTTTGGTTTTTACCCAAATTTATGGATTCTGATCTGAAATCGAAGAGTAATAGTCAAATATTGGTTGTGTTGCAAGCCAAATTAATCTGAAAGGTGAAACTATGTTTTCAGAAATATATAAATTTGGTGATTCTCTGTTTCTCCGGTTGCCAAAATCATTTGTTGTCGATAATGAACTAGCAAAAGGCTCAATCCTTCGATTGAGGACCGAAGGCCAGATAATCAAAATAAAGGTCCGTTCAAGGCCGGTTTACCTTTCCGAATCTGAATTTATAGATTTAGTCGGAACCGTTGAATCTGTATGCCCTGATCTTGAGCCTGAATCCTCACAAAATTCGAATGATATTTTAAAAAAATTATAAAACTGAATCTCTTTCAGCTTTTTTCTAACCAATTCAAAATAAACAAAAGAAGAATACATATCCGGCGTTCGAGGCACTCGGCACCGGATATGTATTCTTCTTTTGTTCATACATTTTTTTTGGCAATTTATAAGGCCGAAGGCCGTTCATTTTTGCTTTCTGCAAAACCGGATTTTTCTATTTTAGTTATTCCCTGGGGAATATTTGCTTTTTGTGGCATAAGTCCTTGATTTTAAATGATAATTCTGTGTTTTTCTAATTTCCATCAAGATTTAAGGTGAATTTTTGATTAAAAAATGATCAAAAATCATTGAAAAAATGATCAATGTCGGCAAAAGGGCGTTTTTTGTCACCCGAAAACGGCTTAAAGCCGTGGAAGGTTTTTGATGCTCGCATGTTAAAATATGGCTTGAGTTTGAAATTTGAAAAAAGGGAAGAAATGAAGATCAAGCCAGAAAATAATCCAAATTTAGCCAAGGGCAGTTACCCGAATAGTAATACGGGTACTATCTCACCGCGAGCTAATGGCCACAAAATTGCTGATGATAACGGTCTTGAAACTAATGGATTTCATATAAAAGTATTAGACCATAACCAAAAAGGACTTCATTCTGTTGCTATCCAGAAGCCGTTAGAAAATGAAATAGTCATGGTTGATTGGCTTCGATTCTCCTTCAAAGACCTGACTTTTTTAATTGACGGTCAGAAGCCGGAAGAGAATGATTTAATTGATCGTCTTTCGCTGTTATCAACTGAACTTTTCGGCTTTGGCATAACGAAAAAGCGCGATTTCGGTCTGAACGGGTTTGAAAAAACGTTTGTTCTAGGGGATGGTCTTGGTACTGTTTCCTTCGGTGGCGACCATATGCGCGGCTCGATATGTTTTGATATTTCGGGTTCGGGTTGCGCTGGCTCAAAGCAGGGTTGGGAGCGTAGGGTTTTCGATTTTTTATCCTCTAGTTTTACAATCGGAGGGAAAATAAACAGGATCGATTTGGCCTATGATGACTTTGAGGGCGAAAAAGTAACGGTCGATAAATTTCTTGATTTCCACAAGCAAGGCCTGTTTAAGCATACCAGAATGCCGTCCTGTGAACTGAAAGGTGACTGGGTTCATCCGAATGGAAAGGGCCGGTCTTTTTGTGTCGGAACTCGAGGCGAATCAAGGACTTACATGCGTTGCTATGAAAAAGGCAAGCAGTTAGGGGATAAAAAATCAAGCTGGGCGAGGGTTGAGATTGAATTTATATATAAGAGTGGACAGGAAACTGACTTTTCAATTTTGACCAATCCGACTGCCCATTTTTTGGGTTCTTACAAATTTTTTCCCGAATTTTTTGATGATTCTCGGCCGGTCGAGCGAGCCAAAACGATTCTAAAAACGGCTGAAATTTCGGTCGAAAAAACAAGAAATTGGATTAAAAAAATGTACGGCAAAGCCATTTTTTGTTTGCGCGGTCTGGCCGAAAATGACACAAAATTGCTTGACGATTTACAAAGAGAAGTTGAACATTTTAGCGAAATGCCACCGGCTTTTCAGGTGCCCGATTATCAAAATTGTTCCGTTCCGGTTCACCTCCAAAAGCTGAAAAAAGAGCCTGAAAACCATAGATTGCCTATAATGCCAGCAGATTTTGGCAAGCGCGTTTACAGTGATGCTTTTTGTTGTGACACGGTTCGGATTGCCTCTCCACTTTGTGTAGGGTGATCTGTATGTCGTTGATTTTAAAAGAAAATGGCATTTATCATGTTGATTTTTCGATTAACAACAGACGGATTCGAAAATCTACAAAAACAGCCGATAAAGAAAAAGCTAAGTTTTTTTTGGACAAATTGAAAGCTGAAAGCTGGTTTTCGGTCGTTGATCCAAAAATGGTTCCCAAAACTTTTGATCAAGCGGTCGAAGAATTTTTGATTGATTGCGCAGGCCAGGCCGATTACGTCAATAAAAAGCGTCACGCTGAATATTTTCTAAAATTTTTTAGATCAAGGAAATTAAGCACCATAAAGAAAAAAGACATATTCGATGTTTTGCCGACTGGTGTAAAAAATGCCACTAAAAACAGGTACTTGGCGACAGTTCAGCGTATTTTTTCGATCGCGTTTCAGAATGAATGGATCGTTAAGGTGCCATATCTCCCAAAATTTCATGAAAAAAAAGTGAATTTTCGTTTTTTGACGAAACCCGAATTTGAAAATTTTATCGGTTGCATTCGGGTCGAGTGGATGTGGGATATTTGTCTTTTTGCGGTGTTGACAGGTTTGCGCGCGAATGAAATTTTTAGTCTAACTTGGGACAAAATTGATTTTGACCGGAAAATGACTTTTGTTAGTTTTGATTTGTCCAAATCCGGTCGCGCAAGGGCTGTTCCATTGAACGATATGTGCATTCGATTATTGAAAAAACGTCATTCCATTAAAAAATCAAGCTTTGTTTTTTGCCGGGATTCTGGCATTAAACTTAAAGAAATCGACAGGCGAATTTTGAACAGAGCTCGATTAGATTGCGGCATTGAAGAACATTTTACTTTTCACGATTTAAGACATACATGGGCAAGCTGGCACGTTCAATCAGGTACCCCCCTTATGGTTTTGAAAGAGTTGGGGGGCTGGGAAAGCGTGAGCATGGTGCAAAAATATGCACATTTGGACGCTAGTCATTTGTCAAGATATGCTGACAAATCAATGTTAAATATGAGGATGTGATGGCAACGTTTGAAGAATTTTGCAAACATTATGGATATGATCCAAAATCTGAACAGGCTCAAACTGAGTACAAACGATATATTGAACAGTTTAAATTGCTTATGAAATTGGTCAATTGACAAGAAAATGTCAATCTGCGAAACAAGACAAAATAGGGAACATATTTGTTCCCTTATCTTGTTGATTTTATTATAAATTCTTGGTGGCTCTTCCCCGATTCGAACGGGGGACCTGCGGATTATGATTCCGAGATCGCCCTTGCACCATCAAAAAACAATTAAATCAACACATATCGTTAAAAAAATACATTATAGCGTGTTGTTTTTTTGTCGGCCTATTTTCACTTTTTTTGAGTTGTTTTTTTTAATTAATATTCCCCGGGGAATATTGGTTTTTATATGCGTAAGTATATGATTTTAAAGACATTTTTATAAAAATAATAAGAATTAACTAATAAAATATTGTCAATCTCAATTATCTAATAATTTGTCGTTCGTTTGTCTACCAAATTGACCATTTTGCGGCTCCATGACTTTGGACTATCTGTTTTATCATTTCATTTAACTGCTTTTCCCCCTGATATTCCCCGGGGAATATCTTTATTTATTTATCTAAATTGTTGATTTAAAAGGGTTTTGATATGTCTAATAAGCTTTTGATTTTGAGTTGTGACAAATGGAATTTTCAAGATGAAAAAACCGGTGAGGTCAAATCGGGTGTGTCCATCTGGTCGCTTTCAAATTACCGCCAAGATACCGACCGAGAAAAAGGGCTGAAGCCACAAAAAATATCCTCGGACCCTTCGTTTTTTGATCTGCTCAAGGGGTTAACGCTTCCAATTCTGGTTGATCCAAGTTACACAATTTTGCCGGGCGCGCAGGGTGCTTCGTCGGTCCGACTTGTCGGTTTTAAAAATCCTCAACCGGTCAAAATATTTAACTAAATATGGAAATCAGTGATCTATACACGCTTATTTACTGTGTTGGTCTTGTGGTTTTATTTGCAATCGGCTATCAATCAGGTTCTCAAAGGTAAGGTGATTCATGTCAGATTTTGACCTTTCAATTATTGGTTTTTTGATAGCTGCCTGGGGCTTTGGTTTTTGTACCGGTCTTGTGCATTTGTCATTTAAAAAACTGACTGAATCAATATGATTCTTTGTATCCTCGGCTTGTTTTTATTCTTCATGGAGAAGTTTGAAAGGCGCTTCTTTTCTTTCCCTTAAATTTGCCTTTCTTGTTCTTTGTTTTTGTTTTTTTGTAACTTTAATTTGGAGTTTTATATATGAAACTTACTAAAAAATCTGTTTTGACTGGTTCGATTTCTGCCGGTGTCCTGGGTCTCTCCACTTCGGCTTTTGCGGCCCTCCCTGCTGGCTTCTCAGACGGTCTGACCGAGATGCAGACCGATGCCATTGGCATGATTGACGCAATCTGGCCTTTCCTGCTGGCCATTGCCGGTGCGTTTTTGGCCATTAAAATTTTCAAGCGCGTTACCTCTAAACTTTAATTTTAAAATTTAGGGTCAGGGGGGAAACCCCCTTTTTTTTCGCCTTTTTCATAAAAAAATTGGGGTGTCTTGGTGAAAAATCGTAATTTTGTTTTTTTTGTTTCTTTTCTTGTTTGTTTTGTATTGGTTTCTTTATCGATTCTTTCATCGAACCTTGCCCATTCCAATCCTTTGTTGGCTTTTAGTGTCGGGCGAATGCTTTATCCCCGGCTTTTGATCAAGGAGTTGACCGCGTCTGAGATTCGGTCTATCGGAGTTCAAAGCTCGCTTACCATCAACGGAATAATTGGGAGTGTCTTAACTGGTGTCTATTTTTCGAACGATAAAACGGAAGAAGTAAAAAATATCGAGGATCCAGAAACCTTGGAAGTTTCACTTATTTTTGACCCGAATCCGGACGGAAAAACTGCAGCCCCAGGTTCCGGTTATTCCGATTCAGAGACGATGGCTTCTGATCCAAAACAGCCAAAACCCAACTATTCGTATCCGATCAATTATCCGAAACCGCCTTCGAGTTATATAGATATTGCTAGGGCCGGTGGTGGTGGGCCGTATAAAAATACTGATACGACTACCGTAACTTATTCGGTGGTTTCTGTTGACTCATGCACGCCTAATCCGGGAGGCGCATGGTGCGGAAATGTAGCAGATGATGATGCAGAACATAAAAGTTTCAAGGCCGTTTACAAACACATTGCCCCGGCAACTTGCAGGGCCGGTTACGTGCCCAGCGCGGGCGAATGTGTTCTTCAGCTCGAAGAAATCGTGGTGAAACCTGAAGCTGAACTGGCCTGTGATGTTATAGAAGGAACTAACTTATATGAAGATACATTCAATCCCGAATGTTACAAATTATCAAGTACTGGTGACCTGAAAGTCAGCGAACACAAAATGGAAGTCGATGGGGACGAAGTCAGAACTGAGATTGAAAAAATACCTGGTGGTGGCCACAAAATTACGACTACTGACAAACAAACGGGTGATCAAACAACAATTGAGACAAAAAAATATGACAAGTCAAAAGGCGGAAGCGAAATTATAAAAGTAACTTCAAAGCCAGGTAACGGCTCTGGTAGCGGTAATGATTCTGGCACTGGCTCTGGTTCCGGTAGTGATTCTGGCTCTGGCCCTGATGATGGTGAAGATCAAGGTGTTGGGGACGGTGAGGGAGAAGGCGGCCAGTGTGGAATTGAAGGAAAGCCCGATTGCAAAGTAGATGTTGACGATTCAGCCTTTGATGAATCGTGGAATCCGGAAATTGAAAAACAAACCGTGTTGGACGAAGAAAATGCAGGATTTGAAACTTTTGCAAATTCGTTTTCATTTACCAATAATTTTGGTATTGATCTTTCTAAATTTTTTGACCAAATTGATATATTGCCAGAACGAAATTGCAGTCCACTTGTTTTGAATTTTCTTGGTAAAGAAATGAGAATTGAGCTGTGTCAAAAACTAGAACCAATCAGAATTATTTTGGGCTATCTAATTTGGGTTGTCTTGGTTATTGGCCTTTTTCATTTGTTTATTCGAACAACTGCTGACAATAGAACACAATAGGTTTCATTATGGTTAATTTATTTAATTGGCTAAAACGTTTAATAATTTCTTTTTTTGGCGCTGCTTTACCCTATTTGGCATCTTTTTCAGTTGCAAAATGGGGCGTTATTATTACCGTTTTTACAACGGCTTTGTTAGCGCTTTGGAATCTTTTTCTAAGTCTAAGAAATCAGATTTTTAAGACCTTATTACCAACTCCAATTCAAATTGGTTTTAGTGCTGTTATACCGGATAATTTTGAATTGGCTTTATCCGTTTACAGTTCAGCCTATATTGCATCTTGGGTTTTTACAATAAACAAAAAATTATTTTTTGAAAACATTTGGCGACTTACGCATTTTGGTGGCCGTCCTAAATAAATCGGAAATGAGATTGGAATGGAATTTATATTAACGGGTAAAAAAGGGGCTGGAAAAGGAATTGTTGCTCTGGGCATGATAAATGATTATTTGATTAAAGGTAGGCCGGTTGCTACCAATTTAAATTTATTCATGGAGCATTTAACACCTTTGTATGATAAGTCATCTAAGGTATTTAGATTGCCCGATCAGCCATCAGCCGAGGACATGGAAATGATAGGCCGGGGCAATCTGGATAAAAATGGAAAGCCATCCCCTGACGAATCTAAAAATGGTTTAGTTGTGCTGGACGAATGCGGCAGTTGGCTAAATGCCCGCGAATATCGGGACAAATCGAGGGCACCACTTTTTGATTGGTTTTTACATTCTCGAAAATTGGGTTGGGACGTTGTTTATATAGTCCAGGACTTATCAGTTTTAGATAAGCAATTTAGGGAATCTTTCGGGGAGCACGTTATTTACACTGTTCGATTGGATAGATTACCTATTCCTATTGTCGGTTTTTTTCTTCGGCTGTTTTCTTTCAAACT
>JALNWO010000067.1 GCA_023230825.1 Acholeplasmataceae bacterium | reverse complement strand
TTATAGCATAACAGTAGACAGAATGAGAGAGAAAAAGGTTATAATAGGAATATAAGATAAGGAGAAAAGATTATGAAAAAGATTTTAAACACGATGCAACACGCATTAACAAGTGAACAAGAAACCGATTTAGGTGGTATGTTTGGAAAACATCAGTTACAAGACTTACGTGATGTAAACTTTGAGTTGTTTAAACAATTAAGCAACATAGCAATAGATAGTAATTTAAATGATTTAGCAAACTGTTTGCTTGAAGTTGCAAGAAAATTTGACATTGTAATACTACCTATAGGTAGTCCAGCGTTTATGTTCACTTTTTCTAGACTTACACACTTCCATAGAGATATCGTGTTTATGTTTGCGCATAGCGATAGAGTAAGTGTTGAAAAGCAAAATGAAGATGGAACTGTCACTAAAACTAATATATTCAAACACGTAAAATTTTTAGTGATGTAAAGAGTATGGTGTTTAAAATGGAAGTTAAAATAAATTTAGAAATAGAAGCAAATTGACGAATAATTAACCAGATAAACACTAATACAAAAAAACATATCAATTTCTCACGATCTATAATTAGATGAGTCTTTACTCTACTAAAGATAAATCGTTTGATTTTGATATGTTTTCTGTTTAAATTCAATAAATATAGGAGTAACTTATGAAGAAGACAAAGTTAAAGATGATAACTCGGTATAGTCATATGCCTATCACACCATTCATAGTGAAGAAATGTGCTAGACATTATGAATGTCAGACGTTATCTCTAACACGAATACTGAGAGTTAAGAGAACTCCAGTGTTTAATCAAGCATTTGACGAAAACAATATCGATTTATTCTACAACATGTATAACATTTCAACTAAGAATAATGAGATTGTGAAATGGGTAAAATAAAAGGAGACAATAATGGTAGTCAACAACATTAAAAAACAAGACAACAGGTCTATACAGGTTATTACCGAAGAAGAAATGTTGAATAAATTTACAGATACTAAAGATAACCAAATGTTTGTAGGAATAATTAAAGAAGAAAAATTTAGTGCGGGACAAATATTTGCAATAGCGTTATTACGCCACCGAGATATACCAATGTATATCTGCAGAACAAATGACGAAGAAGTATTACTTAAAATTCATAATAATGGTGGCTACGTATGGGGCAAAAAAATTCATAGAAGCGATCGAAGTACATACTTCAACCCTAAATATCCAATAATAGAAAATTTATTTTTTATAGGAACTTATGAGAAATTAAATAAACGTAAATTAAATCTACTTGAATCTATTTATAACAACATTATAGACGAAAAATCATTGGATATTGTTACAACAATCATTCAAAATTTTAACACAACTTGGGATGAGCCCCAAGAATTACAAAATTTAAACTTTGAAACAGCTGTACATTTTGCTTGCTTTATATTAGGTGCTGCAACAAAGTTTACACAAATAGCATTACATAAAGATAAGCATGAGAAAGCGAAGAAAAAATATGCAGCTTTTGCAGAATGTGCAATAAAGAAGAAACATGCTGATAAATCTTATATCATATTAGAGAAAAAGATTGATTTTAAACCTTATGTACAAAGGTATAATAAGGAACTTAAAAACAATTATGTTAAAAAAATTAACTTTGTGATATACCCGTATGGAAACAGATCAAGGTGGATCGTTCATGCTATTGACATGCAATTAGATCCAATTATTAAACATCTTGAGGGCTTCAAGTCGTTAGATAATATGTCAGCAGAATTTATGCTGCTTGATCAATGTATTAACGCAATAAATTTAACTGAAGCAGTTCTGTTTAATAAAAACATACATGTTGATACACAAAAAATGATTAATACATTAAGAGAATCTCAACCTGATCAAACAACAAGAACGTTTCTTAAGATAATCATGGAACATAATATTAAGAAGGAGTAAACATGAAAGAATTAAATTACAAAAATTTATTTGTACAAACCTTATTAGTATGTTTATTACTATTTGGTTTGTTAGTTTACATGTCAAATAAGTACCATAAAGTTAGTCTTAAGTATGAGACAACTCAGTATCAACTTGAACAGCTTGTTGAATACTTAACTCATAATGGTTTTTTGATTACTGAACTCAAACAGGAGGATTATAATGAATGATAATCTACACCCATTATTTAAAAACATCTTAAAAGGTATAACACCTATACCAAATAAAGATGTTACAAATAATAAATCAAAAAAAAAGGAGAAAAAACTTGACAAAAAAACTAAGTAATATATCTTCGGATATGTGCTTAACTCCTTATATTTGTGGGAGACACGGGTTCCTTTCTAACTGTGTCTCCTTTGTTATTGTAAATTGCCTACAAAATAGGCATTCTGACCTCCATCAGATAATCTCCTTCCTTTATAAAAGGAGGGGGATATTTTTTATAAGATTGGAATAAATCTTGCATTATAATAAATTAATAATTAAGGAGATGATATGGAACTATTAAAAATATCATTAAGAAACACTAAAAACATTTATTGGGAACTTATATTTGTTTTCTCTAATAAGATAGAGATAACTTTTACTGTTCCTATCAATAAGTTACCAGAAGAACTATCAGAGATTAAACAATTTATTGATGAGATATTATCATTAATAACATTCTCTGAAGTCATAGAAGAAGAATCCATTAGAGAAATATTCTCTAAGTATATCTATATTAAATTAGGGAAATATTGTCAGAATGAACAACAGATCTATCTCGATAAGATAGCTGACTATATTCTAACAAACATCTCAGAAGTATTCAGAGTAATGGATAAACTATCTCAACCTGATACTAACGCAGACATACCATTCTAAGGAGACACAATGGACTTTCTATTAATATTAGGCATAATGGCTATCATATATTATGCTGTAGATAAAACAAAATAAGGAGATAACATGCACAAAATTACTGCAATAGAAACAGAGTTAAAGAAACAATTTCAAGAGCTATTTGATACAAGAGAACTTGCACCGCATCTTATGGAAATAGTTCAAAATGAAGATTATGAGATCTATACAAGACCTGAGATATTTATCATGTCATTTAACAATGAATTTGACTTAGGTTCAATAGGCTCATACAGAGTACCTTACACATGGTATGATTTACTATGCTTAGAAACTAAGACTGATAACTATCAAGAGAAAGTTATCATTAGTAGAAGTTGGATAACTACTACTCTAAGTCTTAATGGAAATCACATGTATTCCAATAACTTTAAAATTGATCTAACAGATAAATGGATGCAACTAATCACTGATACATTCATGCTATACTATAGAGTGAATGAAGACAATAAATTAATTGTCATATTCATATAGGAGGAATCATGATAGTTGAATCAAAAGATAAAACAATTAAAGCATATGTAACTAATGTACAGAATAAAGAGTTAAGAGTCACCCAATTAGATGATGGAATTATGATAACATTTCTCTATAAGAATCCTGAGTCAGGACAAACAGGTTGGGTGAGTATAACTCTATCAAAAGATACTATATATTCTTTAAATTATTATGATAAATTTATGCAAGGAGGGTCAGTGAGCTCTCCTATTAAACCTACTAAGTCATCTCAGATTTGTGAAGTTACTGGCTTTAGAGATATCATAACAATAGAATTTAGTAAACTAAATAAAAATCAAACATATTTCTTAATAACTTAAAGGAGGAAAGAATGGAAGAACAATGGAGCATTGAAACGATTGAAGAGCTATTAGAAGCTATCAATCTATCAAAGAAAGCAGCTAAGAATCATAATGATCAAGCTGCATTATTAGAACTTGAACTGAAGAAACTGATTCAACCTGGTACTCAAGCTAAATTTGG
Source organism: Acholeplasmataceae bacterium (assembly GCA_023230825.1). GTDB lineage: Bacteria > Bacillota_I > Bacilli_A > Acholeplasmatales > Acholeplasmataceae > Mariniplasma. The sequence continues at coordinate 4,998 of JALNWO010000067.1, read as the reverse complement.
TCAGTACAAAGTTAGTTATAGTACAACTACAACTAAAAGATTAGATCAGAAATGGTTGAAACAAGAGAAGCCTGAAGTGTTCGAAGAGTATTCTGTTGAAACAGAGTCAACAAGATTACTTATTACTGACACAGAAGACAGAAAGAAACCTAAACTTGACTTCGATGTTAAGCTTAGAAGACCAGAGGAGTGGTAGCTGAATATTCCGCAGACTTAAAAGATTAAAATAACATAGGAGAAAATATGATATTAAGAAACGCTGAGATTAACTGGAACGTCGTACCAAAAGGCATGACGATCCTATTCTTTGGTCATCCAAAGACATGGAAAACTACTGTAGCATCTTCATGGGCTGAAGGTGGAAGAGATAGTGTATTACTAATTGATACAGAATTAGGTTCAGACTTTGTACCTGGTATCAATAGAATAATATGTACAAGTCTAAGACCACCTGTTGAACATGTATATACTGAAGATGGTAAAATCGAAACAGATGGCATGGGGATTCCAAAAACGAAGATTACAGAGCCTAAAGATAGAGGCTATGTATATACTGTCGGAGACTTAATCGGACAGCCTATGCCTACTTATTCGCTTCAGGAAGCTATAGATTATATCTTTGATCAGATATATGATAATAACTTTCCATTTGAGACTGTTGTAATTGATACAGTAGATGAAATTAATACATGGGTTGAGCAAGAAGTAATTGCTGAACTTAAAATCCCTGCTATGGGAGCAAGAGAATATGGTTCAGACTGGGCTCTTGCTCGTGATAGAGTTACCTCTATAATTAGTGAACTTAAGAAATTACTTAAACAAAGAGGCATTAACTTGATACTTATATCTCATGCTAAGAATACCTCATTCATTGAGAAAGATAAGACTAAAATAATACAAAAAAGTGCTGACCTTCCTCGTGGTATAGCAAAGAAGATTATGGGTATGTGTGAGTTAATAGGATACGTTGTTAAAGATGATAAAAACCAAGTACATCTATCATTCGATGGATTCGAAGAGGTACAAATGGGTTCAAGATTAAGACCATTACAAGGCAAGAAGATTAAGTTCTCATACCAAGACTTCGTAAAAGAAATCACAAGTTATAAACAAGAGAAAAAAGGAGAGAAACATGAATAAAAGAATAAGAGTGGGAGCACTACAACAACAATCAAAAAAAGAATATAGCAAGTTAGATTTTACTAACAAATTTCTAACAGGAAGAATCGTTGAAATAATTGATAAAGCAAAAGAAAGAAACAGAGATATCTTCTGGGAAATCATTATACAAGGAGACTCACAAAAGTTCCCTGATAAAATGTGGATAACAGGAAACTTCCAAAAGGCTAAAACAGGTGAACTTGAACCTAACTGGCTTATCGAACGTATAGGAAGATTCCTTATGACGATTAAATATGATGGAGGATTCTTGTTAAATGGAGAATTTGAAACACCAGCTAAAGAATACTTATCAACTCCAGAATCAATTGCAGAGAATATTAATGACCATTTATATAATAACGAAATTAATGTTTGCTATTACAAGTATGCTAATAAGAATCAAGAGACAGGAGACATCTTTTATAATACTATTTATAATAATATGTATGATGTAGCAGATATGCCACGTCTACAGAATGATGTAAAGAGATCTATCGATAGTGGATACTTAAAAGTATATACTAAAGAAGATGAGCAAATGGATTTAAATGATATACAAGTACCATTTGGTGGAGCTCCTGCTAAACCATTTCAACCAGCAACACAAGAAGTTAAACGACCAGGAAGGATTAGAATCTAATGTATTACGAGGTGTGTATAGGCTCACTTAGAAAGAGAGCGAACTTTGTTCATGAAGATAATATATATAATCTTATTATGGAACATGGAGAGACCACACCTATGTATAAATCTGTATTCTTGTACGAAGAAGAAGATGCAAATAAATTAGCTGAGAAGGGATCTGTCTCTAGCCATATCTCTAATAGGATAGCAAGATGGATCCCTATTGATATAGATAAAGGTGATAATACTGACGATTATACACTACAGAAAACAAGAGACATATTTAATATGTTTATTCATACTGAAGACTTAACAGAAGACAATATATTAATATGGTTCTCAGGTACCGGATATCATATAGATATTCATTCTGACTGTTTCGGATTAGAAATGTCAAAGCATTATGCTTTCTATATTAAAGAAGCAGTTAAAAATATCATGGGAACAGCACTCATTGATTATAGTGTATACAACACAACAAGTGTTATTAGATTACCCTTTACTGTTAATCAAAAATCTAAGCTATATAAAATTCATTTAACTGCAGATGAACTTCTTAACTTATCACCTGCTGAGATTAAAGAACTTGCATCTGATTATAATACTGTACTGTCGAGACAAGAGTTATACTTTGATGAACTTGAAAATAAGTATGGAGAGAATGAGCTTAAACATCATGTTGTAACAGCACAGAAACCTCGTACTGTATTCTCAACGTCAATAATAGAACCTCGTAATATAGCATCATGTATCTATACTCTATTCCAAGATGGACCAGAAGAAGGTACTCGTAATAATGTATCAATGAGATTAGCATCACACTTTAGGAGACATGGATTCCCAAGTGAAGTAGCTAAAGCTGCTATACTTGATTGGAATAATAAATCATTAGAAGATGCTGTAATCATTAAGAACGTAGAGAATGTATATAATAAAGGATATCAGTATGGTTGTAATGATCCTATTTTGAAATCCAAATGTATAACATCATGCCAATACTTTAAACATAAGAATATGGCACTTGAAATATTCTCTATGGAAGATATGCAAAAAGCATTGATACAAAGACTTGAAACAGATTATACTAATAGAGTAATACATTTAGATACCATGTTAGGACTTGATCCTAATTTAGATTGTAAAATATATCCTGGTGAACTTGTTACATTAGTTGGAACAACAGGTATTAATAAATCAACCTTTGTTCAAAATCTTATCTTAGGACTTAACTTTATGACAGGCGAAGTAGATAAGAACTTTCAACGTTCAACTATACTATTCGCTCCAGAGACAGCAGCTATGCTAACTCATAGAAAGAATATGCAAATGATTACAGGCTATACTAAACAAGAAATAGAACGTCATTATATTAATGCTTATGAAATATCTAAACCATACTTAGAGCATCTTAAAGTAGTACAAATGGCTCCTACATTAGAACATATTGAAGAGGCTATACTACAAGAGAATGCTCAAGTAATAGTAATAGATTACTTAGAGCAAATACAAGAAACAAAAGACCTATGGGGTAAAGACTTCATAGGTAAAACAATGATTAAACTAAATGATCTTGCTGTAGCAAAAGATATAATAATAATAGCTGTCTCTCAAACATCAAGAACATATAGTAGACAAGGTATCATTGACTTATACGCAGGCTTTGGTTCAGGTAACATAGAGAAATCATCAAGAAAGGTAATCGGTATCAATGGAAAACAAGATGATACTGTACGTACACTCGAAATGTTTAAGAATAATGATGGTAATCTATTCAATGTTACACTAAACTTCTCTCTGGACTACAGACTTAAAAGAATAGAATAGCTGTGAAGACAAATAACATACTAAAATCAAACGATAATGCCTATAGATGACTACGGGTATTACTAATAAAAGATAAGGAGAAATACAATGGAATATAACGAAGAAACAATACGTGAGTTAATAGAGTTATTAGCTCTTAATATTATTGATGAGATACATTGGCAAGATAGTAAGAAAGTTTATCTTGGTGAATATACATTAGGAATTAATGGTAGACATCATTATGATGGAACATATAAAAAATGGTACTCTGAAGTAAAAGAATTCTATTACTTTGTACAAAATGAAGATATGTTAGAAGATGATGAGGAACCAATTATAGACGGCTTTGCAAACGTTGGTGAATTAGCTGACTTATTAATAGACAACTATTTAATACACCAAGAAATTATAGACGCTGTACATAGAGCGGCTCGTAAACGTAACGAGAAGATGATATATAGAATGAGAGAATATGAAAAGACTCTTGATAAAGTCGGAGCTCTTGATGAGTATTATAATTACTACACCTCAGATGATCATGAAATAGCTATTGATCAGTTACAAAGAATAACTAATACAAAAATTATAGAGAGACAAGATCTTTTAACAAGATACTTTACAAACTATTCAAAGATAATAATGGGATCAGTATTCAATAACAAATATACTATGACTGTAGACATAGATTATGGTACCCCTGATAATACTATTATATTTACAATTAACGATGCTAAGACTAAAAAGCCTATTCTAAATGGAAAGATTGAAAAAGATAAATTTGTCTCAATTAGATATGCTCATAATAATAGCAAAGGATTATACTTAAACCTTAGTTACTTAAAACATCAAGATGTAATTGATAGTAGAATTGATGAGTCAGATATAATAGTATCAACAAGAAGAGTACGAGATTACTATGTATTAGCATTCCAATTAAAGGAGGAAAAGAATGAGTAATCACGATCTAATAAGATGTCATTCGTGTAACTATATTATGTATGATACTGTTCATGCTAACAAATTAATTGAATCAAGTAATACTAATCCTTATAATCAAACATCGATAGCTCTTCAGTGTCCAGGATGTGGTGCTCATAATATATTTCATTTCATTAAAGACAGAGATATGTGGATACTACATGCTCCTGAGGAAATGCCTGAAGAAGATTATGATAACATATTAAAAAACCAACAAGAAAGAGAAGCTATACAGAGGTAACTATGGGAAAAATTAATGACATCACAATAACAGGTTATTGCGTAAAGTGTCGCCAATGGTTTCCGCCAGATTTTCTTGCGACACTCAGGCTCTCGGCTCATGCAGGTGGTGACGTTTGCCTGAACTGCCTTGCAGATAAATCATGGGGCTATCTAAAACGCCACGTATGTTCTGCCGACTATCCGAAG
>JALNWO010000066.1 GCA_023230825.1 Acholeplasmataceae bacterium | reverse complement strand
TGTGGTTACGAACATGAAATTGGAACAACCGCTAAAGAATTTAAGTTGGATACATGCTCAAATTGTCATCCATTTTATACTGGTCAGCAATCATTTATTCAAGTTGCAGGACGTGTTGAGAAATTTAACAGAAGATACGGTATCGGCAGAGACAAACCTGAAGATAACAAAGCTCAACTCGAACCGGAAGCACAAGAACCAGAAGCAGAACAAGTGCAAGATAACGAATAACGTGATTTCTATCACGTTTTTTGTTAAATTATAAGAGTAAGAGGGAGAGTCTATGTATCATACGTATAAAAACGGCTTCATTGAAGTTGTGTGCGGACCGATGTTTGCTGGAAAAACTGAAGAACTTATTCGTCGCATTAAGCGGTTAGAATATGCTAAACAAAGTGTTTTAGTTTTTAAACCTAAAATTGATACGAGATATGTTGTCAATGAAATTGTTTCGCACAATTTAAGTAAAAAACCATCGATTATTATTGAAAACAGCGCAGAAATTTTAAATTATGTGACAGATGAAACAGATGCTGTCGTTATTGATGAAGTCCAATTTTTTGATTTAGGTGTAGTTGAAATCGCCGAAGGATTGGCTGATCGGGGTATTCGAGTGATTGTTGGCGGCTTAGATAGAAATTTCCGTGGTGAACCATTTGGGCCGATGCCTGATTTGTTAGCGCGCGCAGAGTTTGTAACAAAATTAACTGCCATTTGTGTGAAAAGTGGTTTGCCGGCAACGAGGACACAACGGATTATTGATGGGAAACCAGCAAATTACTCTGATCCTTTGATTTTAGTAGGAGCAAATGAATCATATGAACCAAGATCAAGACATTACCATGAAGTACCAGGAAAACCCAAAAAAGATTAAATTTATGAAGGCCGCTCTAAGGGAAGCTGAAAAAGCTTTTGAGAAAGCTGAAGTTCCTGTCGGAGCCGTTGTCGTCTGTGACGATAAAATAATTGCTAGAGCACATAATCGTCGTGAACAGAAACAATGGATTCATGGGCATGCTGAATTTTTAGCTATGATGAAAGCAGCAAAGAAAAAAGGGTCATGGCGCTTGGATAATTGTTCGGTTTATGTTACAATGGAGCCGTGTCCAATGTGTGCCGGGGCAATGATTCAAGCACGAATTGGGAAAGTATATTATGGGGTAAGAGATCCTAAATCAGGTGTTGTATCAAGCCTCACACAACTCTTTAGTCTTCCCTTTAATCATCACGTGGAATTCCAAGAATTTTTATTAGAAAATGAAAGTGAAAAACTTTTAAAATCTTTTTTCAAACAATTGAGAAAACCGAAAAAATAGTCCCTATCAAGCATCACCATTCAATAGTAACCTGTGAACCTGGTCAGGTCTTGATCGAAGCAGCCATAAGCTTGCTTACTATGTGGGTGGTGATGCTTGATGGGGATTTTTTAAAAAATGTCATTGAGAACAGAGAATTATCCTTCAAAATGATATAATAAAAACAGTGGAGGTAGAATTATGAAAATTAACCCAAAAATTTATCAACAATTAACTGAAGAGCCGTTTGAAATTCAAGAAATTAACGGTAAGAAAGTTGAATTCCATTATATGGATGAAACACCTTTTTTACTTCAGTACGCAGGCAGAGGTCGTTTTGCAATTTGGACATCTGATGGGAAGGATTATAAGGTGCTAATTGAAAGCACTTATTATGAAGCTTTAAAACCTTTCTACCAGCATGATGTAAATACAATTTGGATGGGCTTTTTAGAAAAGATTTCAACTATAAGCAAAAAAATGAACTTGATGTTTGTTTTACCAACCTTGTTATTATATGTCATCGGAGCAGTTATTAGTTTTATCTTTTTTCAGGACCAAATCCTTACAATTTTGCTGGCTTTAATCGTCGTTGTTTTTGTGAGTAATATTTTCCAAGGAAGAATTGTCAACCAAAAAGTGAAAATGGAAAATCAGAAAACACAAGATGAAATTCGAAAATATTTAGGAAAAGAAGTTTTTGAAGGCTTAATTAAAGCACAAGAAGAACACTACCAACAGTATTTTAAATTTGATGAAATTGAAGAAACAGATGAAATCGCGCCTGAAGAAGTCGAGGCAATTATAGAAGAAAAAGAAGAGGTGGATTTAAATGACAAACAAAGCGATTAATGCAATCCGTTTTTTAGGGGTTGATGCAATTAACAAGGCAAACTCTGGTCATCCAGGAATTGTTTTAGGTGCTGCGCCAATGGCATATCAACTCTTTACATCCCATTTAAACGTAAACGTAAAAAAACCACAATGGTTTAACCGTGATCGTTTTATTTTAAGTGCGGGACATGGGTCAGGGCTTCTATACGCTTTAAACCATTTATCAGGATATAAAGTTACGATAGATGATTTAAAGAATTTTCGTCAAATTGGAAGTACACCAGGACATCCTGAATATTTACATACAGAAGGTGTTGAAGCAACCACAGGACCATTAGGCCAAGGAATTGCGAACGCTGTAGGTATGGCAATTGCTGAATCTCATTTGGCGGCTCGTTTTAATAAGCCTGATTACCCGGTTGTTGATCACTATACTTACGTTATTTGTGGCGATGGTGATTTACAAGAAGGTGTTGCTCTTGAAGCGCTTAGTTTAGCAGGGCATCTTGCATTAGACAAACTGATCGTTTTATTTGATTCAAATGACATCCAATTAGATGGTGAAGTTAGTTTGGCATATAGCGAAAACCATAAACAGAAATTTTCTGCTTTAGGATGGCAGTATATATATGTTGAAGACGGCAATGATTTAAGTGCAATCAATCGAGCAATTAATCGGGCTAAAAGAAATAATGATCAACCATCCATGATTGAAATTAAAACAAAAATAGGCTACAAAACAAGTTTAGAAGGTACATCTAAAGTTCATGGTGCACCCATCGGCGAAGCAGAAACAAATCAACTTAGAAAAAACCTTGAATGGGAATACGAACCATTCCAAATTCCTGAAGAAATTTACAAACACTATCGCTCAAAAGTAATGTTACGCGGACAAAGAGCTTATCGCAAATGGGATAAAATGATGAAAGATTATGCAGCAAATTATCCTGAAGAATACGCTTTGCTGCAAACATTTATTAATCAAAAATTCACGGTCAATCTTGATGAGTTACAAAGTTTAACAGAAATTAAGAGTGAAGCGACAAGAAACATTAGTGGAAAAGTAATTGATACACTATCCAAATCTCACCTCAATTTAATTGGAGGTTCTGCAGACTTAACGGCATCAACAAAAGCAAAAGGTGCAGATGGTCACTATAGCAAAGACAATCGTTTGGGTAGAAACATTAACTTTGGTGTTCGTGAACATGCCATGGGCGCCATTGTAAACGGAATGGTTTTACATGGCGGACTTAAAGTATTCGGCGGAGCTTTCTTCGTCTTTAGTGACTATATGAAGCCTGCTATTCGTTTGGCGGCTTTAATGAATATACCATCTGTTTTTGTCTTTACACATGACTCCATTGGTGTTGGAGAAGATGGGCCTACCCATCAACCTATTGAGCAATTAACAGGTTTACGCAGTATTCCTAATTTAAATGTGATTCGTCCAGCAGATGCCAACGAGACAGTTGCGGCTTGGAAGATTGCCCTAGAATCAGAAACGACACCAACAACGATTGTTTTGACGAGACAAAATGTTGATAGCCTAGAAAACACAAATTATGAAGGTGTTAATAAAGGGGCCTACATTGTTTCCCATGAAAAAGAACAACTAGATGGAATTTTATTGGCTGCGGGATCTGAAGTTTCCCTAGCAATGAAAGTAAAAGAGATTCTTGCATCCAAAGGAAAAGACATTCGAGTTGTAAGTATGCCTTCGCACTTTAACTTTGAAAAGCAAACGAAGAAATATCAAAAAGAAGTATTACCTAGAAGAAATCGTACACTAGCGATTGAAATGGGAAGCACCATGTCTTGGTATGCTTATGCTCAGCAAGTTTATGGTATCGATACCTTTGGTGCAAGTGCTCCATTTAGTGAGGTATTAAAACATTTTAACTTTACTGCAGAAAATATAGCAGACACATTTTTGAAACATTTTTAAGAGTGATTTAAATGAAATATGATTTGATTGTTGTTGGTGGCGGGCACGCTGGAATTGAAGCTGCTCTCGCTGCCGCAAGAATGAACAAGAAAACATTGTTAGTAACCGGCAACCTGAATAAGGTTGCTTCTTTGCCTTGTAACCCATCAATTGGTGGTCCGGCAAAAGGAATTGTTGTCCGTGAAATCGATGCTTTAGGCGGCGAAATGGCTCGAAGTGCTGATAAAGGACAAATTCAAATGAAGATGTTGAATTATTCTAAAGGACCGGCCGTTCGAGCTCTGCGAGCACAAATTGATAAATTGGCCTATCCAAAAATAATGTTAGAAGTCTTGAAAAACACAAGAAATCTTGAATTAAAAGAAGCGTTGGTTTCACATTTGGAAATTAGCAATAAAAAAGTACACGGCGTTGTTTTAGAATCGGGCGAAACGATATTTAGTAAAATAGTTATCATTACGACAGGCACTTACTTAAACAGTCATATATTAATTGGTAAAGAAATTATTAAATCTGGACCAGAAAATGAACCCACAACTTATGGAATTAGTGAACAACTTCACCAAAACGGTTTTGAAATCATTCGTCTTAAAACGGGCACTCCTCCAAGATTGAAGCGAGACTCTATCGATTACTCAAAAATGATTAAACAGCCTGGCGATGCGATATATCACACATTTAGTCATGAAGGAAAATGGTATAATACACACGAACAAGAACTTTGTTATTTAACTCGCACCTCTGAAGAAACTCAAGAAATTATTAATCAACATTTGGATGAATCAGCCATGTATAGCGGAACAATTGAAGGTGTTGGACCTAGATATTGTCCATCCATCGAAGATAAAGTTGTTCGTTTTGCTAATCGAACACATCAGGTTTTTATTGAACCTGAAAGCTTAAGTTTAGATGAAATGTACATTCAAGGCTTATCAACGAGTATGCCAAAATATGTTCAAGAAAAACTAGTAAGAAGTGTACCTGGCCTTGAAAATGCTGAAATTGTTAGATACGCCTATGCAATTGAATATGATGCAATTAACCCACAACAACTTTACCCAACACTAGAGACTAAATTAATTGAAAATTTGTATTGTGCCGGGCAAATCAATGGGACGAGTGGATATGAAGAAGCGGCAGGACAAGGTTTAATGGCAGGAATTAATGCAGCTCTCAAAATAGATGGTAAAGCACCACTCATTTTAAAGAGACATGAAGCTTATATTGGTGTTTTAATTGACGATTTAGTAACGAAAGGTATTCTTGATCCTTACCGTTTATTTACGTCACGAGCCGAACATCGATTACTCCTACGTAATGATAACGCAGAGTATCGCCTACGTAAGTACGGTTATCAAGTAGGACTTGTTAGTGAAGAAGTTTTTCAAAAACACGTGGAAAAAGAACGACAACTACAAATTTTAATTGAAAAAGCTAATCAATTTAAATTGTTACCAACAGCTGAAAACAACGCATATTTAGAAAGTAGAAAATCAGCGCGTATTTATGAGTCTTTTTCATTAGCTGATTTATTAAAACGTCCAGAAATTAATCAAAAAGATCTAAAATATTTTTTGAAAGATGAATTTACAGATGATTTATATGAACAGTTAGAAATTCAAATAAAATATGATGGTTACATTCAAACTGCCTTTAAGGCTGTCAGAAAAGTTCAAAAGCTTGAAGACAAAATAATCCCAGACAATGTGGACTATAACTTAATTAAAAACCTTTCTTCAGAAAGTCGTGAAAAACTGATTAAAATTAAGCCTAAAACACTGGGCCAGGCGTCACGTATCTCTGGTGTTAATCCAACCGACATTTCTCTTATCTTACTTTATTTGGAGACATATGCACATGGAAAACAAATTTAAAAAGCATTTGGTTGAGAACTTAGGTCTTGAAATAGCAGAGAATCAATTAAAGCAATTTGTACTTTATTTCGATTTTTTGATAGAATATAACCAAAGTGTTAACCTAACGAGCATTACGGAAAAAGAAGAGGTTTTTTATAAACATTTTTATGACTCACTTACAATTGTTAAAAGTGTTGATTTAAATCAAATTAAATCATTATGCGATTTAGGCGCGGGTGCGGGATTTCCCAGCATCCCCATTAAAATAATATATCCTCATTTAGATATTTTCATTATTGATTCCTTAGGGAAGAGGATTACATTTTTGAAGAAATTAACCTCAATATTGTCTTTATCCAATGTTCAGTTGTTTAATGATAGAATTGAAAAACATGCATCTAAACATAGAGAACAGTATGATTTGGTTACAGCCAGAGCGCTTGGTAAACTACCACTTATTATGGAATTAGGGTTTCCACTTTTGAAAGTTGGTGGTCAGTTTATTGCCTATAAATCAAATCAGTTTGAAAAAGAGCTGTATGATTCAACAAATGCTTTAAAACTTTTACACGGAACGATACTTAAAACAGATCATTTTAGCCTCCCAAATCATCTTGGTGAGAGGACGCTAATTGTTATTGAAAAAACTCGGAAAACAAACATATTATACCCGCGTAAATTTTCGGATATTAAAAAAAGAAGTCTATAGTGAGGAGCTTAATGGGAAAAATAATCGCCATTTCAAATCAAAAAGGTGGAGTCGGTAAAACAACAACAAGTGTAAACTTATCTGCTGCACTTGGAGAATTAAATAAGCGTGTGTTACTCATTGACTTAGATCCTCAAGCTAGCACGACAACAAGTTTAGGCATTAACCGAAGTATGCTTTATTCATCGATCATGGATGTTTTTTTAAACCAGGTTAGGATAGAAGACAGCGTTATTCACTTATCTGATATTAATGTGGATGTTATTCCGGCAACAATTGAATTAGCACACTTGGAAGTTAAACTAAACCAAGAAGACCGCGAATATGCATTGCATAATAGACTCAAAGAAATTTCAAAAGAATATGATTATATTTTAATTGACTGTCCCCCCTCTTTAGGACTGTTAACACTCAACGCACTTTATGCAGCAGATTCAGTCTTAATCCCTGTACAATGCCAATTTCTGGCAATTGATGGGCTTACACAACTCTTAAATACAATTCGAATTGTCCAAAAACAACAGAAAGTAAACAATCGTCATCTAAAAATTGAAGGCGTCCTCCTAACCATGCTAGACCGACGAACTAAAGCTGGTTGGGAAATAGTCCACGAAATTAAAGATTATTTTAAAGACGGTGTTTTTGATACAATTATTACAAGTAACGTTGCAGCACAGGTTGCTCCAACGTACGGTCTACCGGTAACAACGTTTGCCCCAAAATCACCAGCTTCACGACTATATAAATCTTTAGCGAAGGAGGTAGTGAAAAACAATGAATCAAGATAAAAAACCAAGAAAATTTGTTGATTTATTAAAAGAGCATCATGTTGATGATGTTTTAGAAGGCGAAGTGATTGAAGAAGTCTTATTAAACGAGATTAGACCTAACCCTTTTCAACCTCGGCGGATGTTTGATCAAGAAAAAATTGATGAATTAGCACAATCTATTAAAGAATATGGGATTTTTCAACCGATCATAATTAAAAAAATGTCTTCGGGTTATATTATTGTCTCGGGTGAAAGAAGATTTCGAGCAGCCAATCAGATTGGCCTCAAAACAATTCCTTCTATCGTAAGACAATACGAAGAAGCCAAAGTAGCAGAAATAGCGTTAGCAGAAAACCTTCAAAGAGAAAACCTAACACCAATTGAAGAAGCAGAAGCTTATCGCAACATGATGAAACACTTAGATATTACCCAAAATGATTTGGCGAAAAAGATAGGTAAAAGTAGATCACATGTCACTAATATGTTAGGGTTGTTAAATTTACCGGATGAAACGCAAATGTATTTACTAAAGCAGCAAATTAGTATGGGTCATGCCAGAGCATTAAGTAAACTTAAAGATGCAGAGCTTATCAATAAACTTGCACAAACAGTAATAAAAAAACAGTTAAGCGTAAGACAGGTTGAAGATTTAACAAAATTAGAAAAGAAAACTAACCAAATAAAAAGAAAACCACAAATTAAATATTTGGAAGAAGAAAAACAACTCATGTCATATTTAAATAGAAAAGTTAAAGTTGACGAAAAGAAAATCACCATTTATTATGATGAACACGAGTTGAACTATATTATTAATAGGATTATAAGAAAATGAATTATCAAATACACGACATCTTAACTTTAAAGAAAAAACATGTCTGTGGTTCTTTTGATTGGGCAGTTTTGCGAACGGGTGCTGAAATAAAGCTTAAATGTTCAGGTTGTGGAAGAGAAATAATGATTTTGAAAAAAGATTTAGATAGAAGGATAGTAAATATTACAAAATCAGAAAAGGAAGAAAAACCCATAGAATAAAGCGATGAAACCAGCTTTAATTTAATAAAAAACAAAATATAATAAAAATGGTTGCTTTTTTTCTTATGTTAAGATAGAATAATAAAGCAAGCCAAAATCCGGAGGGGTAGCGAAGTGGTTAAACGCGGCAGACTGTAAATCTGTTCCTAACGGTTCGGCAGTTCGAATCTGCCCCCCTCCACCATTACATTTAATAGCCTTAATGAACCTCATAAATTGACTGTGATTTATATGTGAAAAAAAGCATCCATGGGTATTGACAAGGCTATTTTATAATGATAGAATAATTAGGCATGTGCAAATTATGCCTAAAGGCAAGGGTCTTTGAAAACTGAATGATGATGAGTGTATCAAAAAAAATGAGCTAAATAAAACAAAACATAAATTTTATGGAGAGTTTGATCCTGGCTCAGGATGAACGCTGGCGGCGTGCCTAATACATGC
>JALNWO010000065.1 GCA_023230825.1 Acholeplasmataceae bacterium | reverse complement strand
GTTAGGGAGTTGTCTGTTCATGCTTATTGGTTGTGCAAAGAGAGACAATAAGCAAACGTAGACAGACGTTAGGGAGAAAAATATATTGCGTCGTAGACTTTCAAGAAAAAAGGAAGGTCTACGCTCCTAGAATATCATATTTTGAAAAACTTTCAAGATATTTACGTGATTTTTTCATTGAAAACGTTTCCTTTCTTCTTTCGAAGAAAATTATCATTTAAATAGATATAATGATTGAAATCGTTTATAATAGGTATGGTCATTTAAGGAGGTCAATATGGCAAAACTAGAAATCAAAAATCTTCATGTAGAAATTGAAGGAAAAAAAATCTTAAATGGTGTCGATTTGGTTGTGCAATCAGGAGAAGTACATGCAATTATGGGGCCCAACGGAACTGGTAAATCAACGCTTGCGAGCGCACTCATGGGACACCCAAAATATGAAGTCACTGAAGGCGAAGCTTTATTAGATGGCGAAAATATTTTAGAAATGGAAGTTGACGAAAGAGCCCGTGCAGGTCTTTTTTTAGCGATGCAATACCCCGCTGAGGTTCCTGGAGTTACAAACAGTGAATTTATGCGTCAAGCCGTAAAGGCGACAAGTGGACGTAATGTGGGTTTATTCGAGTTCGCTTTAGACTATGAAAAGAAGGTTGAAGAACTAAAAATGCGTCCTGATTTAGCACATCGTTACTTAAACGAAGGTTTTAGTGGTGGTGAAAGAAAACGGAATGAAATTTTACAGTTAAAAGTTTTAAAACCAAAGTTTGCAATTTTAGATGAAATCGACTCCGGTCTTGATATAGATGCATTAAAAATTGTTGGTCAAAACGTGACAGAAATGGTTAATGATGAGTTTGGTTGTATTTTAATTACTCACTATCAACGGATTTTAGAACACATTAAACCAACGAATGTTCATATTATGATTGACGGTAAAATTGTCTTAAGTGGAAAAGATGAGTTAATTCAAAAAATTGACTCAAACGGTTACGAGTGGATCAAAGACGAACTAGGAATTGAATTTAATAACGAGGAAGCATAATGGACCACATCGTTATTAAAAATCAACAACTTCAAACCCAACTGCCAAGTACGTTTCTTTATGAAAACAACACTCTAACCATACCGAAAAACCAAGTTTATCGTGAACCGCTTATTATTCAAATTTTAGATGAAAAAAGCGATGGTTTTCATATCGTCGTTTCAGCAAACACACAAATCAAAATTATTGTTGAAATTCAAAGTGACTACGCAAATAAGACGGCGTATCATTTGTCACTAGAGGCAAAAGAAAACAGTCATGTTAAGTATTTATTAGTTTCTGAATTAGAAAGCAATCAAGCGTTAATTGCGCATAATTTTTCAGCGGCTAAAGATGCAACTTTAGATTTGGTTGGCGGTTTTGTAAGTCATATTTTAGATGCCAAGATGCACGTTGATTTATTAGGTGAAGGCGCTGAGGTTCTTTTACGTTCAGTCGCGATTTCTTCAGATGAAAACATTCAAAACATCGATGTCCTCATCACTCATAAAGCACCGCATACACACGGTGATATGACAAATATTGGGATTGCCAACAAAAAAGGCAAAATTATTTTAAACGGAATTGAGAAGATTGAAAAAGGGATGAAAAATGCCAATGCTTTTCAAACACTCAAGGGCATTATCACTTCCGATCAGGCAAGTATTGATGTCAATCCGATTTTACTAATTGATGAGTATGATATTAAAGCAGGCCACGGTGCGACAATCGGTAAAATTGAAGAAGAACAAATGTACTATCTTCAAAGCCGCGGTCTTACGAAAGAAGATGCAGAAAGATTAATTATTAACGGTTTTCTTCAACCAGTGGTTGATGAAATTGATGATGAAAGTTTAAAAGAAAGATTTGTTAATTTGGTGAATTCAAGAATATGATGGATGTAAAAAAGATAAGAGAAGATTTCCCAATCTATCAAAATGAACCCGCATTGGTTTATTTAGATTCAGCCGCTTCAGCGCTCAAAGTCAAGCCAGTGATTGAGGCCATTGATCATTATTATGAGACGCTTGGCGTCAATGTTCACAGGGGCACATATGATTTAACATATGAAGCCACGGAGCTGTATGAAAAAGCGCGTCAAAAAGTCGCGGCTTTTATTCATGCTGAAACGGATGAAATCATTTTTACAAGAGGAACCACTTCATCTTTAAATACCATCGCTCTTGCTTATCGTGATTTGCTTAAACCCGGGGATGAAATTATTACATCAGAGCTTGAACATCATTCATCTTTATTACCATGGATGATGGCAGCTCAAAAAACAAAAGCTGAATTAAAGTATATTCCTTTAACTAAGACAGGGAGAATTACTGTTGAAAGCTTTAAAAAAGTATTAACTGACCGGACAAAAATTGTCGCAATTACATATATTTCTAATGTTTTAGGTTATCAAACCCCAATTAAAGAAATCATTGCTTTAGCACATGAAAAAGGGGCCATTGTGATTTTAGATGCTGCTCAAGCTGCATCTCATATCGCAATTGATGTAAAAGATTTAAATGTTGATTATTTGGCTTTTTCTGGTCATAAAATGTTTGGACCGACCGGGATTGGCGTTTTATACGGTAAAAAAGCGTTACTAAATCAATTAGAGCCTGTTGAATACGGTGGTGAAATGGCTGACCAAGTTTTTCAAACTCACGCAACGTGGAAAGAAACTCCGATTAAGTTTGAGGCAGGAACACCGATCATAAGTGGTGCCATTGGTCTTGCTGCTGCAGTGGATTACATTCAAACTCACAATCTTGAACAGATGCAAGCCTATACGTTAAAACTACGCGATAAAATTGTTAATGATTTAAAAGCAATTGAAGGCATTACCATTTATAATCCCGATGCAGAGATTGCGACCATTACTTTTAATGTAGATGGCGTTCACCCTCACGATATCGCAACCTTTTTAGATCAAGACAAAATTAGTGTCCGTGCAGGCCATCATTGTGCTCAATTAGTCTCTCACTTTTTAAATGTGCAATCAACGTTAAGAGTCTCGCTCCATATTTACAATGATGAACGAGATGGCAATCTTTTAGTTGAAAGTATCCGTCGGGCTGTTGCCTTTTTTAGCGGATTTACAAAGGAATCATTATGAGAATTGAAAATTTATACCGTCAAGTTATTATGGATCATTATAAATACCCACGCAATCAAGGACTCGTTCCTGATGCGGATTACTTTGTGGTTCATTTAAATAATCCAAGCTGTGGTGATGAATTAACGATTCAAGTGAAAGTTACGAATCATCAAATTAAAGATATTAAACATCAAGGATCTGGTTGCTCGATTTGTTGCTCAAGTGCTAGTGTCATGAGCGAAACCTTAATCGGCCAATCAGTCGATCAAGCATTTAAAATTATTAATGAATTTTATGAACTCATTAAAGGTTACCCAGTGAACCCTGAAATACTTAAGGGAGATGCCCTTGCGTATCAAGGTGTTTCCCAATTTCCAGCACGGATCAAATGTGCAACGCTTGGCTGGAAAGCAGTGGAACAAGGGTTACTTAAACTGAAGGAGGAACAAAACAATGGATGAAAATAAAAAGAAAATAGACGCAATTGTTGGCGAATATAAATATGGTTTTAGAACCGAATCAACCCCAATCCTACAAACAGAAAAGGGTTTAAGTGAAGAAGTGGTTCGTGCCATATCTAAATATAAAAATGAACCTGAGTGGATGTTAGATTTTCGCTTAAAGGCATACCAAAAATTTGTTGAAAAACCAAACCCAACATGGGGTCCAGATTTATCATCAATCAACTTTGATGATATTACTTACTTCATGCGGATGAGTGAAAGACCAGAAACAAGTTGGGAAGAAGTTCCTGCAGAAATTAAAGAAACATTTGAACGCTTAGGAATCCCTGAAGCCGAACGGAAGTTTTTAGCGGGCGTCTCCACTCAATTTGAAAGTGAAGTGGTTTACCATAACACGATTCAAGAATTAGAAGACTTAGGTGTTATTTATGTAGATACCGACACAGCGATGCGTGAATATCCTGAGTTATTAAAGAAATATTTTGGTTCAGTCGTTCCTTATGGTGATAATAAATACTCAGCTTTAAACAGTGCAGTTTGGAGTGGGGGCTCATTTATTTATGTTCCTAAAGGAGTTCGAGTTCCAAAACCACTTCAATCTTACTTCCGCATTAACTCAGAACAAATGGGTCAATTTGAAAGAACACTTATCGTTGTTGATGAAGGAGCGCATGTTGATTATGTTGAAGGGTGTACTGCACCAATCTATAAAAGAGATTCGCTCCACGTCGCGGTTGTTGAAGTTGTTGTCTTAAAAGACGGATACTGTCGTTACACAACCATTCAAAACTGGAGTACCAATGTCGTTAACTTAGTGACGAAACGGGCTCATGTTTATGAAAACGGACATATGGAATGGATCGATGGTAATATTGGCTCAAGTATTAATATGAAATATCCTTCATGTATTTTACTAGGTGAAAGAGCAAAAGGAACAACCATCTCCATCGCCTTTGCTGGTAAAGGCCAAGAACAAGATGCTGGTGCGAAAATGATTCACGTGGCTCCAAATACTACCTCAACAATTATTTCTAAATCTATTTCTCGAGGTGGCGGTAAAGTCAACTATCGTGGTAAAGTGGATTTTGGTAGCCGTGCAAAGGGTGCGAAATCACATGTTGAGTGCGATACAATCATTTTAGATGACGATTCGTTCTCAGATACAATTCCATACAACTCTGTGCGTAATAGCGATGTTTTCTTAGAACATGAAGCAACAGTTTCAAAAATTTCTGAAGATCAACTCTTTTATTTGATGAGCCGGGGACTCACTGAATTAGAAGCGACAGAAATGATTGTGATGGGCTTTATTGAGCCATTCGCGAAAGAGTTACCCATGGAGTATGCAATCGAGTTAAATCAATTAATTAAATTAGAGATGGAAGGTTCCATCGGTTAATCAATAAATAAAATGGCGTTTACTTAGTAAGCGCCTTTTTTTTATTAGCTTTTTAGCGTAAAATAGAATAAGGAAGAGGTAACAAGATGAGAAAGATAGTTATCATATTGTTGATTGTAGTTGCTTTTTTATTATCAGCTTGCACAGAACCACTGACATATGAAGAGTTATACGAAACGTATATTCAAGAAATTGCCGATAGACAAGCAACTTATCAAACATACATCGATCAATACGAAACCATTTATACAGAAATTGTTCGAGCTGTCGTTCAAGTCAAAGCTCATTTTGTCATGACATCAGCAGCAGGTTCAGGATATCTCTTTTATGAAGATGAATCTGCGTATTATGTTTTAACAAATTATCATGTCGTTTCTCACCCAACTCACCGATTAAAAAATTATGAAGTTGTTGATTATCAAGAAAAAACTCATGCGGCAACTCTTGTTTTCGCTGATGCAAACTACGATTTAGCAATGCTGAGTATTGCTAAAAAAACTCAAGATGAGCTCATGGTTTTATCAACATGGTTGATTGACGCTCCTATAAAAAGTTCAGCTTTTATATTAGGTTATCCAGATGGGCAAATAAATGCATTATCATCAGGTCAAATAGAATCTATGATTTCATCAAATATTGTTGATGAGAAAGATGTGGATGTCCATATTGATTTTAAAGTCTTTTTAATTGAAGCCCCTGTTTTAAAAGGAAGTAGCGGTAGTGTCGTTTTTAATGAAAACTATCATGTTGTTGGCTTGGTTTATGCAGGTAGTTTTTCAAATGATAATAAAATGGCTGATGCAGCTTTAGCCATCCCTAGTGCAAAAATCATCGAGTTTTTAGCTTTGCATGATTTTGAAATGAATGGAGGGATGACTCCATGAAAAAACTTCTTGTCCTCATCATGCTCATTTTCTCCTTACTCTTTTTACAAGCTTGTGATCTTGTTTTATCCAATGAAAGTAGTGAACTAAAAGCCCTTCGGGCCAAGTATCAAACATTTACTAAAACAGATGTATCAAACCCACAAAGTTTTTATGATTTAATGAACGATTTCACTTTTAATGAACAAAGTTCTGTCTTTAAAGTGATGAAGATGGAACGTAGTATTATTCCCTTTCAACCCAATTTAGAATATGGTCATGCTCTTTTGTTTACTCAAGATTTACATAAATTTTATTTATTTACTTTTTATGAACTGGTAGGAGAACAGTCACGCTGGATCAGCTATTATGCGTATGATATTTATGGTTATGAATTTAACGTAACAGTTGAGTTTGTTAGCCCAGAAGATCATTTAGCCGTTATTAGTATTCCCCGTAACTTTAAAGTCTATGAACACGTCGAAATCGCCACAGAGATGCCTTTTCCAGGCGAGTTACTTGTGAGCCTTGGGCATCAACATCCCATCGCGAATACACAAAGGTTAGGTGTTTATCTAGAGAAAGAAAATGAACACTTCATTTCCCTTACGACAGGTGCTTTTTCTCAGGGAAGAGCTGTATTCAATTTACAACGTAAACTTATTGGTTTAGAGATGGAACAAATAGATGATCAAGTTCTCATCTTTGATTTTACAAAAATTCAACAGTTTTTAGATCAATATCAAAATCAGTAAAGGAAGATTACTATGTATCGTTTTATCTTAATTGAAAGTAAAACACCCATTGAAAAAAATGAAGCGGTTCTTGTTTCGCTTTTTTCTGAGTTTATTATTGAATTAGAATATGAAAGTAGTGATCATCATTTGATTTTATATTATGATTATGAACTCGACATCGATTTAGAAGCAGTCATCATTAACTTAGCGTCGGATACGTTAGAGGATTACCGTTTATACGAATCCTATCATTATCCAACACGAACAAAAAGAAAAGACGCGTTGACTTTTATTCAAGTAAAACTGAAGGAAATCCCTTTTCTTGAACGTGTTTATTTTAATGATGCATTGTTCGTTCAAACGTTTATTCCGAATCTTGATCGTACGTTTAAAAAGATGTTTTTAAGAAAATATGCCAATGATGCTTTAATGAAAGAAACCATTTTAACCTATTTATCACAAAATCAAAATGTGACAGCAGCAGCAAAGGCATTATATGTCCACCGAAATACTTTAACACAACGGTTAGAAAAGTTCGCGGATGAAACGGGCTTTGATGTCCGCAGCTTCATGAACGGGCTTTACGTTTATCATTTATATCAGATTAAATAAAATATGTGCATCTTGCACATTTTTTTTTATGAAGCTGCTTGATATAATAATAGTACGAAAAGAAGAGAGGAAGTATACGATGGCAACATTAAAATTAACCAACCTTAACAAAATATACCCTAACGGCGTACATGCCGTCATCGATTTTAACTTAAATGTTAAAGACAAAGAATTTATTGTTTTAGTCGGTCCGTCTGGTTGTGGTAAATCAACGACCTTAAGAATGATCGCGGGCTTAGAGGAGATTTCATCAGGAGAACTTTACATTGATGATGAACTCGTCAATGATAAGGCACCAAAAGACCGTAACATTGCGATGGTTTTCCAATCTTATGCCCTTTATCCCCATATGACTGTTTATGATAACATGGCATTTGGTTTAAAATTAAGAAAAATGCCAAAAGATGTTATTAAAGAAAAAGTTGAAGAGGCAGCTGAGATTTTAGGTTTATTACCCTACTTAAAAAGAAAGCCAAAAGCCCTATCCGGTGGTCAAAGACAACGGGTTGCCTTGGGGCGCGCCATTGTTAGAAACGCAAAAGTCTTCTTAATGGACGAACCTCTTTCAAACTTAGATGCGAAATTAAGAGTTCAAATGCGTGGTGAATTAATTAAACTTCATAACTCAATTGAAACAACAACCATTTACGTAACCCATGACCAAATTGAAGCAATGACCATGGCTTCAAGAATTGTCGTTATGAAAGACGGCTATATTATGCAAGTAGGAGAACCGAAAGAAATTTATGATCATCCAAAAAATCTCTTTGTCGCAAGTTTTATTGGCACACCACCGATGAACTTCATCAATGGTAAAGTTGATAAAGATGGTATCTTTAGTGCCGGTGAACATCGCATTCGTGTTCCTGAGGATAAGATGGAACTCTTACGTTTTAATAAGATGATTAATAAAGACGTTGTTTTAGGAATTCGTCCTGAAGATATTCATGACAATCAAGTCGTGATAGAAACATATCCAGACTCACTTCTTAAAGTCAAAGTGGATGTAGCAGAACTATTAGGATCAGAAACTAACATTTATACAACCGTAAATGAATCGAGTATTTGTGCAGTAGTTAATGCCCGAGCGAATATTCGAATTGGCGATGAAATCCAACTTGCGTTGGATATGAATAAAGTTCATTTCTTTAATCCAGAAACAGAACTTGTACTGAAACCAGAAGAAGAATAAAAGGCCAATCGGCCTTTTTTTTGAGGAAAAAAATATGAATTATTTAGTTAATAGTCGCTATGGTTCCCTTCTTTATCAAACGAATGAAGTGATTGAGTTATCAATGAGCAGTTCGACATTTGTTAAACAGTTATGTCATGCGCATCTTTTTACACTATCGGGTTATTTGCAGGCCTGCCAACAAACATTTGGTTATCGGTATAAAATTCCTTTATATTTATCAAAAAGGTTGGCATTATTTCCAACAAAAAATTGGCGTGAAATCGATACGGTTTGGATTAACCAAAAAAATGTTCGTTCCTTTAAGGCAAAAGGCCGGCAAACAGAACTCACTTTTTTCAATCAAGAAAAGTTAATCATTGACCTTTCCTATGGAAAAGTACAAGAACAAATCCAAAGACTTGAAACGATAGAAAAATATAAAGTAAACATTTTCATTCACCCAATGATAGAAAAACATTTCAAATAGTGTTATAATGATTACGGCTATAATGAATGACAAACTTAAAAAGGAGACAAACAATTATGGCAAAGAAAACGATTAGAGATATCGATGTTAAAGGT
>JALNWO010000064.1 GCA_023230825.1 Acholeplasmataceae bacterium | reverse complement strand
TGAAAATGAACTTCCACAAATATACGATGCTTTAACCGTAAAAAATGAAAATGGAGACTCGGTCACTTTAGAAGTCGCTTTACATTTAGGAGACCACATCGTTAGAACCATTGCCTTAGAACCAACAGAAGGTTTAAAAAGAGGGGTTGAAGTGATTTCAACAAATGCACCCGTTCAAGTGCCTGTTGGAAAAGAAGTCTTAGGACGTATTTTTAACGTCTTAGGTGACCCTATTGATAATAAACCTGCTTTAACCAAAGCGAAACGAATGAAAATTCACCGTCCCGCTCCTGATTTCAACGAGTTATCAAACGAAGTTGAGATTTTAGAAACGGGGATTAAAGTCATTGACTTATTAGCCCCCTACATTAAAGGGGGGAAAATCGGTCTTTTTGGTGGAGCCGGTGTTGGTAAAACGGTTTTAATTCAAGAGTTAATCCATAACATTGCTCAAGAAAGTGATGGGATTTCTGTTTTTGCCGGTGTTGGTGAACGGACACGTGAAGGTTCTGAACTTTATCATGAAATGATTGAATCTGGAGTAATCGATAAAACAGCCTTGGTCTTTGGTCAAATGAATGAACCTCCAGGAGCAAGAATGCGTGTCGGCTTAACTGGATTAACGATGGCTGAATATTTCCGTGATGAAGAGAAAATGGATGTCTTATTATTTATCGATAACATCTTCCGTTTCATTCAAGCAGGAAGTGAAGTTTCTGCCCTTTTAGGAAGAATGCCATCTGCAGTTGGTTACCAACCGACACTCGCTACTGAAATGGGTCGTTTGCAAGAAAGAATTACCTCAACGAAAAATGGATCTGTCACTTCAATTCAAGCCATTTATGTGCCTGCAGATGACTATACAGACCCTGCACCAGCAACTGTTTTCTCTCACTTAGACGCAACAACGAACCTTTCCCGTCGTCTAACAGAAATTGGGATTTATCCTGCTGTTGACCCACTCGCTTCTACATCAAGGGCACTCTCACCACACATCGTTGGAAAAGAACATTACGATGTCGCGAGAAGAGTTCAACAAATGATTCAAAGATATCATGAATTATTAGACATTATTGCCATTTTAGGAATGGATGAATTATCAGATGAAGATAAGCTCTTGGTCCACCGTGCGCGTCGGGTTCAATTATTCTTATCACAAAACATGAACGTCGCCGCTCAATTTACAGGTGTCCCAGGCACTTTCGTTCCCCTAGCAGAGACCATTCGCGGCTTTAAAGAAATTATTGAAGGCCAACATGATGACCTTCCCGAAGAAGCTTTCCAAATGGTTGGGACAATTGATGATGCGATTAAGAAGGCGAAAACATTATGAAATTTAATGTCTTAACCCAGCTTGGTCAATCTTATCAAGATGAAATTGATTACGCTGTCATTAAAAACGACCAAGGAGAAATGGGGATTCTCAATGATCACATTCCGATTGTTGTCCATGTTCGTGAAGGTCACTTAAAGTTTGTCAAAGGTCAACATGAAACATTTTTAGTTGTTGAGCAAGCTGTTGTCGAGTTCAAAGAGAACGTCATTACTGTTCTTGCCCTTGAGGCACAACTTGGACAAACGCTTGATAAAGCAAAACAAGCTTTTGAAAAGAAGAAGAAAGAGCGACTTGAATTAACAAAAAAAGAAAATGTGGACTTTTCAAAACTCGAGCGTGAGTTGAAAGAAAACATTAAAAAATCAAAAGCTGGACAGTTTACACAGCGGTGATAATTGATGGAACACATTATTTATTTTGCAGCCCTCTTTGTCTTTTTCGCAATCAATTTACGGATTTTAAGGGCCGTCCATTTTGAAAATAAGTTCGAAAAAAATAGGCTTTGGGAAATTAAGGCAGCTTACTTCTTAACTGCCCTAGCCATCGCTCATTTATTGGCTGAAATGATTGTTCGATTTTCTAAATTTTTTGAGGGGTTTTAGGAATTATCCTAAAGCCTCTTTTTTTTAACTTTTCGTCTCAAAAAGATGGACTTGTTGCATTTTTAAAAATGTGATATAATTATGCTAATCTTGGGTGCAGAAAATAAGTTCGTTTTTAGAACAAAGCAACCCATTGGGAGGCTATATGCTTAATTTGGTTTTATTAGCAGTCACATTTTTAATTGCTACACCGAGCCTTATCCTTTTATTCAAACTACCAAAAAAACAAGCTCGACTTATTCACATTTTGTCAGTTATCCTTTTTTTGGTTTATTTAGTGCGTCTCTTTTCATACGATACGATTAACCAAACTTTTAATCTTTTTCTAGTTGATATCGAAACACGAATTAACGCCAGTGATACATGGCTTTTTTCACCTTTCCTTACTTTTACAATGATCGTTTTGCGGTGGTTCAGTGTCATCTTGGTCGCATGGATATTTGTTGCAGTAATATATCCTTTAAAACATCTTAAATTACTCATTGGATCTTTAGGTGTTATTACGTCTGTTTTGAACATCATTTTATTTTCATCTCATGCAATCGCTTTACAAAATAGTACGGAGTTAACATTAAGATCTGGACAATTTATTGTTGAGATTGCCCTTGTCTTTAGTATTTCTTTACTCTATTTAATCAGTAATCGTTCACTCTTGAAAGAATTAAAACAACCGAAAACATGGGCTGCCATTGGTCTTATTTTGTTGGGCTCTTTAGCTGCCTTAATGCCCCAAACACTATTTATCAATTTGTTTGGTAATTATGGTGCTATCCCGAAAAAATTTAATGTCGAACATTTAATTTTAATTCTTTTACCCGTTGGTTTAAGCGTTGTTATTTATTTTATCGCTAAAAACAAAACCCAAGAACAAAGAGAAGCAGTCATCTTGTTTATGGCTGTAGCTATGGTCTTTCAGTATTTTTACATGCGTCGTCCTGGCTTAGCGGCACTCCCCCTTCATTTATGTAACACGGCCGTGATTCTTATCTTCTTAGCCGTAACTTTTAAAATCAAAAGCTTTTTCTATTTTGCTTACTTTGCCAACGTTATCGGAGCGATTGGGGGTATTGTTTTACCGAACTATGAAGCTGATCTATATACTTTAACTGTCATTCATTTTGTTTATAACCATACGAATGCTCTAATTATTCCGATTTTAGCTGTCTCTTTAGGTGTTTTTGAAAAACCAAAACTTAAATCGATGTATCAAGCGATTCTCGTCTTTATTGCTTATTTCATTGCCATGGTTTTCTTAAACGCCTGGTTCAATAATTACACTGAAACCGACTATTTCTTTGCCTACAGTAATTTCTTGCCAAAGATGCTGGGAATTACAAAAGTGCGAAGTTCCTATATTTATAACTACATTTATAAGGACATGACATTCACCTTCTATTGGCTCTTCCAACTCATTTACTTCCTGACCTTTATTTTCTTAATGTTTGTGAGCTGGTATGTTTATGATGCAAGCTACCAAGCCATCTATCAACGTCGAGCCCTAAAGGGGCGCCAACTCCAAATGAAGATGGATAAGAAAATGTTGATGTTCGCCTTATCAGGCCGAACTTTAAAAGATCGAATGAATGAGGAATATAAACATATGATTCAAATTAAAAACTTTTCAAAACGTTATGGCAAATCTAAAAACTACGCTGTGAAGGATTTTTCTTTAGAAGTTGGACCTGGCGAAATCTTCGGTTTTCTTGGCCCCAATGGGGCTGGTAAATCGACAACCATTAAAAGTATGGTCGGCATTCAGTCCATCACTGAAGGAGAAATTTATTTAGATGGGTATTCGATTAAATCACAACCCATTGAGGCTAAACTGCAAATGGGTTATGTGTCTGATAACCACGCTGTCTATGAGAAGCTAACTGGACGTGAGTATATTCATTATGTAGCCGACTTATACCAAGTCGATAAAGCATTACGCGATGAACGGCTTGAAAGTTTACTCGTTAAACTCAATTTAAAGCACGCCATCGATAATGAAGTGAAATCATACTCCCACGGGATGAAACAAAAATTAGTCGTGATTGCCTCTTTAATTCATGAGCCATCGATTTGGATTTTAGATGAACCATTAACGGGTTTAGATCCAACCTCTGCCTACCAAATTAAAGAGTCTATGCGTGAGCACGCTGAAAAAGGAAACATCGTTTTCTTTTCCTCTCACGTCATTGAAGTCGTTGAAAAGATTTGTACTAAAATTGCCGTCATCAATCAAGGTAAACTGATTGGTGTTTATGAAGTTGCGAAGTTAAGAGAAGAAGGTGTCTCGTTAGAAACACTTTATTTCCAAGGATAAGAAGGATTATAAATGAAAAGCATGTGGTTACGCGTTAAAACGTTGGTTTTACTCCAACTGAATAACAAGCTAAAGCATTACGAAAAAGGCTCGAAGAGAATTTACCGAACGCTCGCTGTTAACGCAGTGATTTTAACCGTCGTTAGCGTCATCGCAAGTCTCGCAATTTATGTCATTAAAAATATCTTTTTCTTACCTGTCAATGAGTTTTTCGCGATTTTCATTTTAGTGTTAACGCAACTCATTAGTATCATCGCTTCTTTAGTTGGTATCTCTACTGACTTATACCATAGTAAAGATAACCAGATTCTTTTTCCCTTACCGGTGAAAAATGATGAGATTTTCTTAAGTAAGATGATCGTTTATTACATTCAAGAACTTTTACGAAATCTCTTTTTCCTAGTACCTATTCTAGTTGCCTTAGGGTTTTCTCAAAGAGCAGGCTTCCTTTATTATTTTAATATTGTGCCTATTACTTTATTACTTCCCTTAATTTCTGTATTTACCGCAACCATCCTTTCAGTTCCTTACGTCTACGCGAAAAACTATTTAAAAAATCATAACTTTATTAGTGCCTTTTTGATGCTTATTTTAATTGGTGTAATTTTCTTTCTTGTTTATTCACTGATTGGTTTAATTCCCATCCCAATTCGCTTGGTCCAATTATATAACCGCTTTATTATCGGATTATCCCTTTTTATGCAAAGCATTGCTAAATATAGTTTCGTATATAGTTACATCGGCTATATTTTATACAGTATCAAACCATGGCTCCATTATTTATGGGTAATCTTAATTACAGGTGGCCTTGGATTACTCAATTACTTAATTGCGAAACCGCTCTATTTTAAGTTGACTTCGAGAACATCAGAAAATACAATCAAAGAAAAAAAGCATACCCATCTTCGCGAATCACGCTCCTTGTTTTTCACCTTCTTTAAAAAAGAATTGACGATTGCTAGAAGAAGTCCGGATCAGTTAATCAATGATTATGCTCTGTTAATGTTTTTACCCATTTTAATGTATCTTCTTAACTATATTTACATGGGCATGAATCGTTCGACATTAGGCAATCAACTTGTGTTAATTTTAAATGTCTTTATTGTTTTGTTGGTTGTTACTGGATCAAATACAGCTTCAGCCTCATCGATTACAACTGAAGGTTATGAGTTTATTTTATTAAAAACTGCACCTTATGATACGTCAAAAATTGCTTGGGCGAAAATGTTATTCAATCTGATTTTTACAACTCTAGTCATTGGCTTGAGCTTTCTCCTCTTTAGTATCGCTTTACCAATGTTTCCCAAAAAAGATATTTGGTTATTACTTATTTTTACTCTTTTAGTAAACGTTGGTCATTTGTTATGGTCGCTTCAACTCGACGTTTTAAATCCGAAATTATCTGAATATGCGACATCTGGAAGTTTAACAAACCATGAAAATATTAAAAAATCTCTAGGAATTGGTATTTTGCTCGCTTTGTTTTTCACCGTTGTTAGTATTTTCGCATTTATCTTAGTGCGTGAACTAGGCTGGACCTTGATGCTTATCTTAGCGACATTATTTTTACTTTATCGTTTGTTAAGCTTTAACGCTTATTTAAAAGCGTATTTTGTCGAAATTGAATATTAGGGGGTGATGTTTGTGACTAAAAAAGGTATTGTTTTTATTATCTTCCTTGCGAGTATTATCTCGATTATGATTATTGCCGTTTGGGGCACCCTCCCGGAGAACACAAACTTACCGCCAATTGACTATTTGGAGTTTACTGACTATGACGGTCTCAACGAAGACTTCGAAAAAATGAAAGACTTAAGTGAAATCGTCACAGAAACATCCTCGATTTACTTACTCCCATATGACTTAGATCCAGATGAGAGTTATTCAGATTTAGTTGTTTCCTTAAGTGTCAGCCATCTGACACATCACATCGATACCGATGGACGCATTATCTACATTTATTATGGACTCGAAGACATTCAACAAAAAATTATTTTGACGGTCACCATTACCGATCGAAGAACTCATAAAAGTGATTTAATCAATTTATGGTTTAAAGAAGATGGCGTCGTCATTATTCCTGATTAAAGAAAAGGTGGGAAAATTTATGAAAATTAAAAAAGGATTATGGCTCATTTTAGCGATTACGACCGTTCTATTATTAGCGGCATGTAAACCTAAAACTGTGACCATTAAGTTTCACACAAACGGAGGCACGCCAATAGAAGATGTGTCTATTCGTCAAAAAACAACATATGAAGAACCCGATATTGAAAGAACCGGGTACGACTTTTTAGGCTGGTATGAAACAGCGAACTTTACGGAATCATCACGCTTTACTTTTGGCGGACCGATTAACCGTAACTTAGTCTTATATGCAAAATGGCAAATTAACAGTTATCAAATTACCTTTTTCCCTGATAACGGGGATACGATTGCTGATATGACTGTGAACTATGACGCCAACTTAACCCTCCCCACCCCGACCAAGACCGGTTATCAATTTAGTGGTTGGTATGTTGGTTCTGTAACAGGAACACGTTTCACAGCAACAAAAATGCCTGCTGAAAATTTACAACTTTACGCTAAATGGACAATTAAGTCTTACGACATCACCTTCTATGTCTATGATGAGGTTTACATAACTAAATCAGTTAACCACGGGGAAACATTAACGGATATCCCTGCTGTTCCTGCTCAAGTCGGCAAAATTAGATCTTGGGATCGAACTGATTTTACAAACATTACGGAAAACATTGAAGTGAACTTAATTGAAGATGATGCCTTCTACACGGTCACCATTAAAGATGATTTTGATCATATTTATGAAACACTCACTGTTAAACATGGTGATCCTTTTGTACCAACAGTCACTCCCGAAAAAGTGGGTTATGATTTTGTAGGTTATAATCCTGGTTTAGGGACAATTATAACTGGTGATACTCAAATCAATGTTGTCTATCAACAAATTTTCTATCGTGTCATTTTTAGAGATCACTTAAATGCACCCATTGTCTCAATCAACGTTGCTCACGGCAATAGCGCAACACCTCCAGAATTTACTCCTCCTGAAGGTTATGATTTTATTGGTTGGAGCGAAGACTTAACTTCCATTACTGAAGATTTAGTTGTAGATGCTGTTGTCTCTTTAAAAACATATCCTTTCATTTTACATGCAAATGATGGTCAATTTTTAAATAACTCCGATACATTATCTACAACCCATGCTTATCAGGCAGTGATTGGTATCCCCGAATCACCGACTCGTGTCGGCTATCAATTTGGTGGTTGGTATTTAGATGATGGTATCTTTAATCAAGTCTTTGCATTCTCACCTAGTACAACGATGCCACACGAAAGCTTAGAACTTTATGCACAATGGCACTTACGTAATTATAGTTTAACGTATCACAACCTGGAAGGAACGATTCACACGAATCCAGCGACCTTCAATATTGAAACAGCAACGATTAACCTTGCGGCCCCAACCAATCGAATTGGATATCATTTTGTCGGTTGGTTTGATGCCTTATCAGGTGGTAATGAAATATCCTCAATCGAAAAAGGATCCATCAATAACAAAACGCTTTATGCACGCTGGACACCAATTGAGTATACTGTTGCTTATGAAAACCTATCTGGTACAACACATACTAACCCAGATGCGTTTACGATTGAAACGCCAACTATCACTTTACTCAATCCAACAGCCAAAGAAGGACATACTTTCTTAGGTTGGTTTACAGCGCTAAGTGGCGGTAGTCAAGTCACGAAGATTGATGAAGGTTCGACAGGAAATAAAACGTTATATGCTCGCTTTGAAGCAAATACCTATACCATTACTTATGATTTAGCTGGTGGTAGCGGTCCTGTTTCACTTGATGTGACTTATGGTGAAAACTTCACTTTAGGCCTAGCAACTAAAACGGGTTACTCATTTATGGGCTGGACCTATTTAGGCAATCCTTTTGACAGTGGTGTTTGGACATTAACCGATCATATTACTCTTTTAGCAACTTACACCGAAGATGCTTATTCAATAACTTATGAAAATTTAAATG
The DNA here is from genome assembly GCA_023230825.1 of Acholeplasmataceae bacterium. GTDB lineage: Bacteria > Bacillota_I > Bacilli_A > Acholeplasmatales > Acholeplasmataceae > Mariniplasma. The sequence goes on along the minus strand of JALNWO010000064.1, from coordinate 736 downwards.
GGTCCCTTGCAAACAACCCAGATTCTTACAACATTGAAACACCAACCATTATTTTAGTAGATCCATCCAACCGTGATGGTTACGAGTTTGTTGGTTGGTTCACCCATCAAGTTGGTGGAACAGAAGTGACGCAAATTGAAGTGGGTTCAATGGGTCATGTGACGCTTTATGCAAGATGGTTGCCCATCACCTATACAATTACTTATAAAAATATCTTTGCGTTAAACGCGAATAACCCTGCGACTTATAATATTACTACCCCTACAATTAATTTGACAAATCCAGAAAATAGAATTGGCTTCACCTTTGGTGGATGGTTTGATGCGCTTAACGGCGGTAACCAAGTTGAAAAAATTGAAAATGGATCCTTTGGCGATATCTCTATTTACGCAAGATGGATTCCGATTGATTATTCCATTACTTATAGCAACCTAAATGGTACAACAACAGATAACCCTGTAGTTTATAACATTCGCACTGAAACCTTTAACTTAACCAATCCAACTGTTAGAACAGGTTACAATTTTGTCGGTTGGTATACTGCTTTATCAGGTGGCAGCAAAGTCACGTCCATTGCTCAAGGAACAACTGGCAATAAAACCTTCTATGCGAGATGGGAAGCAATTGATTATAATATTACATATGAAAACCTCTACGGTTTAAATTCAAACAACCCTGCAACCTATCAAATCACATCTGCTACAATCAATCTAGTCAATCCTGCAAATAGAGTTGG